>JALZKD010000125.1 GCA_030859405.1 Actinomycetota bacterium
GGGCGCGGGCGCCGGCGCCGGCGACGACGGTGTACTGAGCGCGGTGCGAGCCGCTCTGGACGATGATCTCGACACCCCTTCGGCCCTGGCCGCCGTCGACCGGGCGGCCGCTTCGGGCCGAGTCGTCTCCGCCGCGGCCGCCCTGCTCGGGGTGGTCTGAGCCCGAGGCTCTGAGGTCAGGGCCCCTTCCAAGGTCTCCAGACCCTCAGGTGGGGACCCGGCGCAGTGAGCGCACCAGCTGGTGGTCAGGGGTGAACAGGCGCCGCACGCACAGCTCCCCGGCCACCAGCGAGGCAAAGGCATTGCCGCCGAGGAGCATGTACATCACCACCAGCTGGAGCCGGATGGCGGCGTCCGGCGACGCCCCGGCCAGGATCATTCCCGTCATGGCGCCCGGGAGGAAGACCAGCCCCGCCACCTTGGTGTTGTCCACGATCGGCAGCATGCCGCTGCGCAGGGCGGCCCGGTGCCACGGGAGAGAGGCCTGGTGGGCGGTCTGGCCCAGGCTGAGCCGGGCCTCGACCTCGCGCCGGTTGGTGGCCAGGTCGTCACGGAGGCGGGTCATCACCAGCGAGGCGGTGTTCATGGCCTGAGCGATCACCATGGAGCCGAGGGGCACTACGGCCCGGGCGTGGAGGGGGATGATCCCGAGTCCACTGAGGACGCCCAGGGTCCCGGCCGATGCCGCCAACAGTGATGTCGCGCCGATCACACCGGCTCCGGGCACCCGCCGGGCCCGGCCCCTCGTCGTCAGGGTGGCAGTGCCCACCATCACCGCCAGCACCATCAGAGCGAGCGCGCCGTGGCCGTCGAACACGAAGGCCAGGACGTAGCCGATGGCCAGGAGCTGAACGAAGGAGCGCACGGTGGCCAGGCCCATGTCGGCCTCGAGGTGGAGCCCTCGCAGGCGGGATACGGCCGCCCCGACACCCACCAGGAGCACTGCGAGCGCCACCTCCTGGAAGCCGACGGACCCGCTCAGGTCGGGGACCTCACCCACGGTTGGGCACCGGTACCACGTGGTCGGCCAGCTCGGTGGCCTGACGGGCTTCGTGGGTGACCATGACCACAGTGAGGCCCTCGTCCGCCAGCGAGCGGATCAGGGCCTCGATGCCGGTCTTGGACGCCTGGTCCAGAGCCGAGGTGGGCTCATCGAGGGCGAGGACTTCGGGACCCATGGCCAGCGCACGGGCCAGGCACAGCCTCTGAGCCTCACCCACCGACAGCCGGTCCGCCTCCCGGCCGGAGACGCTGGCTGGCAGGCCCACGCGGGCCAGCAGCGCCTCGTCACCGTCCAGGTTGTCGGCCACCGTGCCCGGGAACGTGACGGGAACCTGCCCGACGTACTGCACCCGGCGACGCAGTTCGAGCACGTGGTAGCGCCGCACGTCGGTGCCGTCGAAGAGCACGGCCCCCTCGTCGGGATCGTCCAGGCGGTTGAGCAGGCGCAGAAGGGTGGTCTTGCCCGCACCCGAAGGGCCGACGATGGCGGTGAGCCCGTCCGAGGGGATGCGTGCCGAGAACCCGGAAACGATGGGACCTTCGTCACCGTCGACGCCCACGTCGCAGTACTCGAAGCGATCACCCACGCGCTCGATCATCGCGCCGGCGGGAGCCAGAGCCGTGAGACGCCCCAACTATCCTCGCCCGATGGCCTCCGCGCCCTCCGACTCCGACTCTGACTCCGACTCCGAGTCTAAGGTCAGCATCGTCCTGCCCGACGGTTCCTCCCGTGTCCTCGCCGGCGGCGCCACCGGCGCCGAGCTGGCCGCGACCATCGGGCCCCGCCTGGCCAAGGCGGCCGTGGTGGCGCGCGTGGACGGAGCCCTCGTCGACCTCGACGTGCCCCTGCCCGACGGCGCCGAGGTGGCCATCGTCACCGAGGCCTCACCCGAGGGCCGAGAGGTGCTGCGCCACTCCACTGCACACGTGATGGCCCAAGCCGTGCTCCAGCTGTGGCCCGGCGCCAGGTTCGCCATCGGTCCACCCATCGAGGACGGCTTCTACTACGACTTCGAGCTCCCCGGCGGGGCCCACTTCACCGAGGGGGACCTCGAGCGCATCGAGGACCGCATGCGCCAGATCGTGGGCGAGGACCAGCCGTTCCTCCGCGAGGAGATGACGAGGGAAGAGGGCCTCACACTGTTCTCCGAGCAGCCATACAAGGTGGAGATCATCCAGGGCACCGACGCTTCCGAGGGCGCCGGCGCTGCCGCCATCAGCGCCTACCGCAACACCACCGAGTTCGTCGACCTGTGCCGTGGGCCCCACGTGCCGTCCACCCGGCGACTGGGCTGGTTCAAGCTCATGAGGGTGGCCGGTGCCTACTGGCGCGGCGACGAGCGCAACCCCCAGCTCCAGCGCATCTACGGCACGGCGTGGGAGTCCGACAAGGCCCTCCAGGAACACCTGCGCCGCCTGGAGGAGGCCGAGCGACGGGATCACCGCAAGCTCGGGCTGGAGCTGGACCTCTTCCACTTCCCCCCCGAGGTCGGCGGCGGCCTGCCCGTGTTCCACCCCAAGGGCGGGATGATCCGGATGCTCATGGAGGACTACTCGCGCGCCGAGCACGAGGCGGGGGGATACCAGTTCGTGAACACGCCCCACCTCTCCAAGGCCGACCTGTTCGAGACCTCGGGCCATCTTCACTGGTACGCCGAGGGTATGTATCCGCCCATGGAGATGGAAGGGGCCACCTACTACCCCAAGCCCATGAACTGCCCCATGCACATGCTCATCTACAGATCCCAGCAGCGCTCCTACCGAGAGCTGCCGCTGCGCCTCTTCGAGCTGGGCACCGTGTACCGCTTCGAGCGCTCGGGCGTCCTTCACGGCCTCATGCGGGCTCGTGGCTTCACCCAGGACGACTCGCACATCTTCTGCGCCCCCCAACAGCTGGCGCCCGAGCTGGCCAGCCTGCTGGCCTTCGTCCTGCGCCTGCTGCGGACGTTCGGTTTCGAGGACTTCGAGGCCGAGCTGGCCACCCGGCCCGACAAGTTCGTGGGCCAGCCCGAGGACTGGGACCAGGCGACCGACGCCCTCCGCGCCGCGCTGGAGGGGGCCGGCGTGCCCTACGAGGTGGCCGAGGGCGAGGGCGCGTTCTACGCCCCCAAGATCGACGTGCACATCCGCGACGCCATCGGCCGTCGCTGGCAGATGTCCACCCTCCAGGTGGACTTCCAGCTGCCCCAGCGCTTCGCCCTCGAGTACACCGGCGCCGACAACGTCCGTCACCCTCCACGGGTCATCCACCGGGCTCTGTTCGGTTCCGTGGAGCGCTTCTTCGGCGTCCTCGTCGAGCACTACGCCGGGGCCTTTCCCACCTGGCTGGCGCCGGTCCAGGCGCGGGTCCTCGGAGTGCGCAACGACCACGACGGAACAGCCGTGGCCGTCACCGAGCGGCTGCGCGCCGAGGGCCTTCGTGTGGACTGGGCGCCCGCCGACGAGCCTCTGGGCGCCCGCATCCGCAGGGCCAAGCTGGAGAAGCTGCCCTATGTGCTGGTGGTGGGGGACGAGGACGTGAAGGCCTCCACCGTGGGTGTCAACCGGCGGGGGAGCGACCGTCCCGAGCGCGGCGTGCCGGTCGAGGAGCTGGTGTCGCGGATGCGGGCCGAGGTCGACGGCCGGCTCGTTGGATGAGTAGGGCCCCATGAGTCGTGGTGAACCGGGCCTGGAGCGCCTGTGGGCGGGCTGGCGCCGCGAGTACGTCTCGGGAGACCACGATGAAGAGCACGACGGTTGCCTGCTCTGCCGGGTCGTCGACGAGGCCAGCACCGTGGTGTGGCGAGGCTCTGCCTGTGCCGCCGTGCTCAACGCCTTCCCTTACACCAGCGGCCATCTGATGGTCATGCCGGTGCGTCACGTGGGCGAGTTGGAGGACGTCGAGGGTGAGGAGGCCGCCGAGCTGTGGGCGGCGGTGGCCGATGCCGTGCGGGCCCTCAAGGCCGCCTACGGCCCGGACGGGATCAACATCGGGGCCAACCTGGGCCGGGCCGCCGGCGCAGGCGTGCCTGGGCACTTCCACGTGCACGTCCTTCCCCGCTGGAGCGGGGACACCAACTTCATGACATCGGTGGCCGAAGCCCGAGTCCTCCCCGAGTCCCTGGACGCCACCCACGAGAAGGTCAAGGGCAGCTGGCCGTCATGAGCGAACCTTCCTCTGGCCCGGGGCCGAACGACAGTGAGCTCAGCGCCGAGGTGGGTGCCGAGGAGGGGGACGAGCTCCCTGCCGACCTCGACGTCACCGGCTTTGTGGGGCCCTACACGTTCCCCGACAACAGTCGCCGCCGGGTGCCGGGGGCGATCTACCTGTCCGCCGGCGCCGTCTGTGTGGTGCTCTGGTTGCTGAGGGGGGAGGGCGGGGTGCTGGTGAACGAGGGCATGCTCCTGGCCGCCGTCATCCTCACCGCCGTGGGTGCCTTCAACCTCGCCGCCGGATACCCTCTCGGCGTTCGGGAGACCGACGCCCTGGTCTCGGCGTCCCGTCAAGTGGGCTTCCCGGTGGGCCACGCCTCGGCTCAGCTGGCCTGGCGGGGCCTGCGCAGCCGGCCCACGTGGCGCATCCTGCTCTACTCCGCTGAGGAACCTCCGGACAAGCGAGGTCTGGTCCTCGTGGACGGGGTGGACGGCCACGTCGTGGCCCACTTCGTCGAGGACAATCCCGAGGACTGGTCG
>JALZKD010000045.1 GCA_030859405.1 Actinomycetota bacterium
GCTCCGAGGATCGGGCACTGGAGCTTTCGCCGACGGTCGGTTGGCTCAAGCTCACCCTCGAACAGCTCCCAGACCCCGAAGCGGTCAGTGGATTGGTAGCGTGGCTCGCTCAGTGGGGCCACAACAAGGGCTGAGCGACGCGACTCCCCCGCTTCCCAGTGAGGAAGTGGGTTTCGCGCAGGCCTTCGCCGGGCTCCTGGCCAAGGGACGGGCACGTGGCCAGGTCACCGCCGACGACGTGGCCACGGTCCTGCACTCGGTCGAGCTGACGGCGGAAACCATCGACGCCGTGATCGGGGCGGTGAAAGCCGAGGGGATCGCCTACGTCGACGCCGAGTCCGACCACGAGGCCCCAGGCGCCGCCAGCAGCCTCGAGCCGACGGTGGTGAAGGTCACCCCCCTTCCTCAGAGGGCGCCCAAGGCCCCCAGTGCCAGGTCTGCCTACCGGGAGGACAGGGAAGACGCGGGCCGACCCAGCGCCTCTGATCCCGTACGCCTCTACCTGAAGGAGATCGGTCAGGTGCCGCTCCTGACGGCGGACGAGGAGGTCACGCTGGCTCGATGCATGCAGTCCGGGTTGTCGGCGGCGCAGCGCATCGCTCACCTGGAGGACGCCTACGGTGGGGCGGCCCGGGTTCCTGCCGACCAGTTGCACTCCGAGGAGAAGTTGGTGGTGGATGGGCTGGCGGCCAAGCAACGCCTCATCAACGCCAACCTCCGCCTCGTGGTCTCCATCGCCAAGCGCTACCGCAGCTCGGGCATGGCCTTCCTGGACCTCATCCAGGAGGGGAACGTCGGCCTCATGCGGGCGGTCGACAAGTTCGATCACACCAAGGGCTTCAAGTTCTCCACCTATGCCACATGGTGGATCCGCCAGGCCATCACCCGTGCCATCGCCGACCAGGCCCGCACCATCCGCATTCCCGTGCACATGGTCGAGACGCTGCACAAGGTTGCGCAGGCCCAACGCCAGCTCGTGCAGGAGCTGGGAAGGGAGCCCTCGATCGAGGAGCTTGGGGCCCGGGTGGAGATGGAGCCCGCTCGCGTCCGCGAGCTCCTGCGCATGGGTCAGGACACGGTGTCGCTCGAGCAGCCCATGGGCAACGAGGACTTCAGCCTGGGTGATCTCATCGAGGACGAGTCGGCTGTGGTGCCCCCTGCCGCCGCGGCCCGGACCCTGCTCAATCAGGCCGTGAAGCAAGCGCTGGCGGAGCTGTCCGATCGAGAACGCCAAGTGGTGAGGATGCGCTTCGGTCTGGACGACGGCCAAGCCCGCACGCTCGAGGAGGTGGGCAAGGAGTTCGGCGTGACCCGCGAGCGGATACGCCAGATCGAGGCCAAGGTGATGGCCAAGCTACGGGACCCGACCCGAAGCCGGCACCTGCGTGACTACCTGGAGGAGGGCTAAGGGGTGGAGCTTCGCTCAGCACCTCACAGCGGCGTCAGAGCCCGGGCGGCGTGGTCCTGAGGAAGGGGTCGTCCGGCGGCGGGGGAGGGGCGACGGCCCCGTTGGGCCCCTCCTTGTCGCCGACCTTGGAGTCCACCATGTCCTTGGTGCGCTCCACGCCGAGGTCGACGACGTCCTTGGCCTTGTCGGTTGCCGTCTCGAAGGTGTCAGACCGCTTGACCCTCCGGACCATGTCGTTCATCTGCTCGTAGCGCTCGCGCCCCGCCTTCGCCCCCAGGTAGTACCCGAGGCCGAACCCGACGCCCAATCCGAGTCGGAATCTCATGGAGCCCTTTCTACCCCGCGTGCCCGCATCCTGCACCTGGGTGCTCCCGGACCCACTGCGAGCCCATGGGGCCCTCCAAGGGACTGATATCTTCGAGCGCCATTCCGGGGTAGCTCAATCGGCAGAGCAGGGGATTGTTAATCCCAAGGTTGCGGGTCCGAGTCCCGCCCCCGGAGCTGTACCTTCGGTCTTCAAGGGCCCGTAGCTCAGTGGTCAGAGCAGGGGACTCATAATCCTTCGGTCGCAGGTTCGATCCCTGCCGGGCCCACCGTAAGATCACCAAGGACAGGTCCAGCCGGCGAATCCTCATCGGCGGGTCGGACACCTGGCACGGGCGGCTCTCTACGAGGCCATCGTCCACCGCCTTAGCAGAGCCTGGCGGGGCCACGGTGCTGCGTGGCATCGAGGAGTTTTCGGCGCCAGAAAGCTCGCCGAGGCCGTATCCGAATCCCGTGCTCCGACGATTGCTCCATTTGAGGGGCGAGCGCCTCTCTCTGTCTCGATGGGCAAAGCCGGAGGGACAGACTCGAGAAAAGGGAGATCAAGTGCGCAAACTGATTGTAGCTCTGAGCGTCGCGGGGCTGATGCTCGCCGGCGTCGGCCCGGCGATGGCCCACAGGCCCGACAGGAACGCCAAGGCGGAACGGATGTGCGAGAAGGAAGACGGCACCTTCATCGACTTGGATGGCGTTGCCTACGCCTGTGTCCTTCCCCACGCGGCCAGTGAGAGGGATATCCGCCAGGCAGCCAGGCAGTGTGAGAAGCAAGATGGCTTGCTCTTCGTCGCGGTCGGCAACCTTGCCTACGCCTGCGTGCTGCCCGGCTTCGAAGGCCCGGTGGAGTTCGATGATGGCCACGGCGGCCATTGGATCTTGGACCTGCACGGGCTCAGAATCACCCCAGTCGTGGTCGCCTAGCCACGAGCCTGTCCACGAAGCAAAGCCTCTCGCTGGGGCACAGTAGGGAGGAGGGCGCTCGGCGAGCGCCCTCCTCCCTTGGCTGTCTGTGTGGACCCGTCAAGGCCCCCCAGCGCAGGGGCGATCGCCGCGCTTCGACTAAATTGTCGTCGAAGGATGGACGGAGCGCTCTATGAGCTCAGCAACTGACGGCAACGGCACGACCGGCCATAGCCGGCCTCTTGACGACGCCACCACTGAGGATCTCCTCGCTGGCCGCCCTGGCGCACTGGACGGTGACCTGGCCCAGGTGTCCGCTGTCCTCGAGGAGCTCCGATCCATGGCCAACGGCCAGGTGCCACGCCCCTCCCTGGCCCTGGCCAAGGTCTTGGCCGGCCGTCAAAGGAGCGACGCCACGCCCCACGACGCGTCGGAGAGCGAGCTCGCTCGCCCCGGACCTGCAGGCCGACGGGACAGCAAACAAGCGGCGACGCTTCCCGGCCCTGGCCCGATTGGAACGAGCTGGAGAGGCGCCGGGTCGCTGACCAAGGCGGCGCTCGTACTCGTGGTCACGGTAACCGTGGTTACCATCGCAGGAGCCGTCCAGGTGCTTCCCGGTCGTGCCCAGCACCTCGTCGGCGGGATGCTGGAGGCCATCACTCCCCTCGAGCTCCGGGATGAGGGCCGGGAAGGAACCAGCCCCCGGGTGACCGAGGAGGACGACAAGGCCGCCCATAGGGGGCGGCTGCGCCCAGGGGAGGCCGCCGTCGATCCATCGAGTGCAACCGGCACCGCGCCGGCGCCCGATGGTGGGGAGCGCGCCCCCTCGGAGCGACCGTACCCGACCGGGTCACCCAGCGGCTCCGGGCAGCGTCCTGGCGCCCCTCGATCCTCGGAGCCCGCTCCCGGCCCAGACTCTGGCCGTCACGCCGCCGACCACTACACCGCAACCATGACTGGCGCAGCGCAGGTCCCCGGCCCCGGAGATCCGGACGGCGGCGGCACTGCTTTGCTCAGCATCGACTCCGGTCGGAACCTGCTGTGCCTGACTCTCACCGTCACCGGGATCGAGCCGCCCACGAGCATCCACGTCCACGAGGGACCGGCTGAAGTCACCGGCCCCGTGGTGGCAAGTCTCACGCCTGGCGATGACGGTTCGCCCGCTTGCGTCCCACTCGCGCCCGACGTAGTGAATAAGATCCGAGAGAACCTGGCTGGCCATTACGTCGATGTGCACAACGCCGAGTTTCCGGATGGGGCCCTCCGAGGGCAGCTCTCCTAGCGTTTCTTTCCGGCGCCCCGCCCGGCCCCGGCGCAACCTCGGCGTGGCGGCTGCCCGAGCGGTGGCGAGGGCCCAGGCAACTAGTGATATTGAGCAGGACTAGTGTCACATGGGAATAGTTGCAACAGCACAAAGCTTGATTAGAGGACGGCGGACGGGCGTCCTGGTCTGAACAGCCCATGGCAGCTCCGGATGGAGCGCACGGGGGAACGGAGAGGCGGTGGCAGTCGACGAGGCACTCGGGGAGAGCCGCCGTCATTGTGGTGGCCGTGCTGTCGTTGACGTTGGGCACCCTCTCCCCGATGCCGAGCGCGGCCGCCGGCGCCGCCAGCCCCAGCCCTGCCCGCGACGACGTGGTCATCGTCTGGAACGAGGCTCTGCTCGAGGCCGTCCGACGCTCGCCGATCGGTCCCCCGATGGTGGCCCGTGCCCTCGCCGTGGCCCACACCTGCATGTTCGACGCGTGGGCCGCCTACGACCAGAGGGCTGTGGGCACTCGTCTCGGAGGGTCGCTTCGCCGACCGGCCAAGGAGCGCAATGTCGCCAACAAGGCCACGGCAGTCAGCTTCGCCGCCTACCGGGCCGCGGTCGACCTCTTTCCCAAGAGCAGATCGGCGGTCTTCGATCCCCTCATGGCCCGCTTGGGCCATGACCCGTCCACCACCACGAACCACACCGCCACGCCGGCGAGCGTGGGGAACGTCGCCTGCCGAGCGGTGCTCGACTACCGGCACCGCGACGGGGCCAACCAGCTGGGCGACGAGCCCGGGGGGGCGCCCGGCGTCGGCTACTCGGACTACACCGGCTATGTCCCGGCCAACGCCCCCATGGACACCCGGTCTCCCTTCGACCCCCCCACCGTGGTGGACCCCGACCGATGGTAGCCCCTCACTTACACCAACGCCGCAGGAACCACCGTGACCCCCGGCTTCCTCGGCCCGTTCTGGGGACGGGTCGCCCCCTTCGCCCTTACCACCGGGGACCAGTTCCGACCGTCCTCGGGGCCAGCCCGGTTCGCCTCGCCCGAGTTCGTGGCCCAGGCGCGCCAGTGCTCGATATCAGCGCTGGCCTCACCGACACCCAAAAGACGATGGCTGAGTACTGGGCCGACGGTCCCCGCTCGGAGACCCCGCCCGGGCACTGGAACCTCTTCGCCCAGTTCGTGTCCCACCGCGACGGCCAAGGGCTGAACGAGGACGTGAAGCTGTTCTTCGCTTTGAACAACGCCATCTTCGACGGCGGAATCTCGTGCTGGGACACCAAAGGCGGCGTTCGACTCCGTGCGTCCCATTACCGCCGTCCGCTACCTGTTCCGGGGCCAGCAGGTGAGGGCCTGGGGCGGTCCGGGCCAGGGCAGCCGCCTCGTCGACGGAGCGGAATGGCAGCCCTACCAGGCCTCGTGGTTCCCCACGCCACCATTTGGCGAGTATGGCTCAGGGCACAGCACCTTCAGCGCCGCCGGCGCCGAGGTCCTGAGAAGCTTCACGGGCAGCGACCGCTTCGGTCACTCGGTCACGGTGCCCAGAGGGAGCTCGTGGGTGGAGCCGGGAGCGGTGCCTGCCACCGAGACCGCCTTGTCGTGGGCCACCTTCTCAGAGGCTGCCGACCAGGCGGGGATGTCCCGTCGATATGGAGGAATTCACTTCGAGAAGGGCGACCTCGACGCCCGGGTGAGCGGCCGGCGCGTCCGCGCCCAGGCCTGGGCGCGGGCCCGGAGCTACTTCGACGGGACGGCTACGGCGCAGTAGGCAACCGTGGCCCGATCGGGCAAGCTGCTCAGGGCTGGGTCGGTATCCGCGTGCTGACCACGCCGGCGTGAAAGAGAAAGACCACGAAGTGCACATGCGAGACCTGTACCTCGAAGTAGCCGTACTCACAGCCGAACTGGTGGCGGATCCCTCCGTGGCTGAGCACTGGGAGGACCAAAGTGTGCTGGCTCACTTGGCTGTAGGCGGCTTGGCCGGCCACCTGGCCCGTTCCGTCCTTCAGGTGGAGTGGTACCTCGACCGGGAGGTTGCAGACGCGTCGCTGATGACGGCCAGCGAGTACTACGCCAGCCTGGTGGGCGTCACAGATCCCGACTCCGAGTTGAACGCGGGCGTACGCCGGCGGGGTGAGGAGGCGGCGATCGAAGGCCCCGCCGGTCTGGCCCAGCGGACCGCCGCAGCGCTGGCGCGACTCACCACACGGCTGCCGGTCGAGCCGGGCCACCGCCGCGTCGAGGCCGTTGGCCGGGTGCTGTTGCTGGACGAGTACTTGAGGACTCGCCTGGTGGAGATGACCGTTCACAACGACGACCTGGCCTTGAGCGTGGGTCTGAGCCCACCCGAAGCGCCAGCCGACGCTTATGGCGTTGCCATCGATACCCTGGTCGGGGTGTCAATGCTGCGCCACGGGCCTCTGGCAGTCCTTCGCGCCCTCACCCGCCATGAGCGCCAAGACACTGAGATCCTGCGAGTGCTCTAGGCAGGGCCTGAACCAAGCTCCTTGACCCCAAGGCGCCTCGGTCCCGGAGCACCTGAGCTAGCATTTCTGAAAACCGTTCTCACTTCGATCGGTAGTGCCAGATGCCGTCCGTACTAGACGTCGACGCCGTGTCCTTCGCCTTCGGGTCCCAAACCGTCCTCGACTGCGCGAGCTTCTCCGTCGACGACGGCCAGTTCGTGGCTCTCACTGGCCCCAATGGCGCTGGCAAGTCCACTCTCCTGCGCGTCCTCCTCGGCCTGTTGGTCCCCGCCAGCGGCACCGTGAAGGTGTTCGGCGCGTCGCCCCGCGCCCTGAGGGACCGCTGGCGCATCGGCTACGTGCCCCAGCGTTCCATGCTTCCGGAGAACCTACCGGCGACCGTGCAGGAGGTGGTCGCCACCGGCCGGCTGGCCCGGCGGGGCTGGTCGCGTCGCCCGAGCGCGGCCGACCGCCACGCCGTCACCCATGCCCTCGAATCCGTCCTCGTGGCCGACCTCCGACATCGCAGGATGCACGAGCTCTCCGGGGGCCAGCAGCAGCGGGTCCTCATAGCCAAGGCCTTCGCCTCCGAGCCCGACCTGCTCATTCTCGACGAGCCAGTTGCCGGTATCGACGTCGACTCGCAGCGTCGTTTCCGTGACTCTCTGGTCCATTTCGCGCACGAGCACGGCACCGCCGTCTTTCTGGTGTCGCACGAGCTCGGCGCCGTGGCCGCCGACCTCGACCGAGTGCTCGTGCTCCGCCACGGGAAGATCGCCTTCGACGGGAGCCCGGAGGACCTGACGGCAACGGGCGTCAGCCTGGGGGTCCACCAGACCGACCTGCCGCTCTGGCTCGAGGACCCGGGCGGGGAGGGGTCGGGATGAACCTCCCCCTGCCATGGCCCTTCGAGCGCGACTACATGCAACTGGCGTTGGTGGCCGGCCTGGTGGTCGGCGTCTGCGCCCCGCTCATCGGGACCTTCCTCGTCCAGAAGCGAATGTCGCTGATGGGCGATGGTATCGGTCACGTGGCCTTCGCCGGCGTGGCCGCGGGGCTGGTCTTCGGCCTGTGGCCGATCGGGACCGCTCTTCTCGCCGCCGTGGCCGGTGCCGTCGGCATCGAGTGGCTACGGACGCGTGGGCGGGCCGGCGGCGACCTCGCCCTTGCGGTGCTCTTCTACTCGGGCATCGCCGCCGGGGTGGTGCTCACCGGCCTCGCCGGCTCCCTCGACGCCAGCACCCTCACCTACCTGTTCGGCTCGATCCTCACCGTGAGCGAGGTGGACGCCTTAACCATCGCCGTCCTCGGCGTCGCCATCCTCGGCTCCGTGGTGGTGGGGTGGCGAGCTCTTTTCACCGTGATCTTGGACGAGGAGGCGGGCCGGGTAGCCGGCCTACCGGTTGACGCCCTCAACCTCTCTCTGGCCGCACTCACGGCGGTCACGGTGGTGGCAGGCATGCGGGTGGTCGGCGTCCTCCTGGTGGCGGCACTCATGGTGTTGCCGGTGGGCGCTGCGCAGCGCCTGGCCCGCTCCTTTCGAGGGACGCTGATCGCTGCCAGCGCCATTGGCAGCGTGTCGGCTGTGGGCGGGCTCGCCGCCGCTCGTGTCTTCGACCTGGCTCCGGGGGGGACGGTGGTCCTGGTAGCCGCCGCCTGCTTCATCTTGGCCACCGCTTCGAACGCACCAGGGCGATCGCGCCTGCTGATGGCTCCGGGCACAGGCCGGCGCTGATCGTTCTCGGGTCCAAAGAGCGCCTCAGCTGGCGCAGGACCGGCAGCGTCCGGAGACTGCGAAGTGACGGGGCTGGACCATGAAGCCGAACTGCTTCTGCAGGCTGTTGGCCAGGGCTGTGAAGGCGGCGTCTGGCACCTCGACAACGGTCCCGCACGACTCGCATACGAGGTGTTGGTGACTTTCGTCGGCCAGGTGGTAGACGGCGCGGCCATGCCCGAGGTGGACGTGGTCCACCACGCCCAACTGCTCGAGGGAGCCGAGGCATCGGTAGATGGTGGAGGTGTGGACGTCGGGATGGGCGGACTGGACGGCGGCGGTGAGCTCGTCAGCAGTCACGTGGCTGCCGGACTCGAGGAGGGCGGTGATGATGGCCCGCCGGGGGGTGGTCACCCGGCCGCCGCCGGCACGGAACATCTCGAGGATGCGCTCGAGCCGGGCGGTATCCATGGCCCAAGGCTATCGACGCCCATGTGGCGACTCAGTTGCAATAACGTCGGCCAGGCGATAACTTGCCGTGGACGTGGGGTTCCTTCGCGGCCATCGGTTGCTGGTCGCCGCCCTGTGCCTGATGACGCTCCTTGGCGCCTGTGGGGAGTCTGAGGGGGGCAGCGATTCCCACCAGAGCGACAGGCAGAGGCCGCGGGTGGTGACCACGCTGGCACCCATCACCAGCATCGTTGCCAACGTCGCCGGGGATCTGGCTGAGATCGAGGGGCTGGTCCCCGAGGGCAGCGACTCCCATACCTTCGAGCCGCCGCCCAGTAGGGCCAAGGTGCTCTCGCAGGCCGACATCATCTTCATCAACGGGCTCATGCTCGAGGATCCCATCAAGGAGCTTGCCCAGGGAAGGTTGAAGAAGGGGGCCGAGATCATCGAGCTCGGAAGGGAGACCATCCGGCCCGAGGACTACATCTACGACTTCTCCTTCCCGAAGGAGGAGGGCAAGCCCAACCCCCACCTCTGGACCAACCCCCCCATGGCCAAGGAGTACGCGCGTGTCGCCGCCGGGGCGCTCGGACGGCGGGACCCGGGCCACGCCGACACCTATGAGGCCAACTACGAGCGCTTCGCGGCCAAGGTCGACGAGCTGGACTCGGCCATGAGCCAGGCCAGCAGGACCGTCCCCAAACGCGAGCTGCTCACCTACCATGACGCCTACGCCTACTTCGCCAAACACTACGACTGGAAGGTCATCGGCGCCGTCCAGGTCTCCAACTTCGAGGACCCGACTCCGAAGGAGGTGGGTGATCTGATCGACCAGGTGAAGGCCCGGGGCGTGCCGGCCATCTTCGGCTCCGAGGTGTTCCCGAGCCCGGTGCTGGCCCAGATTGGCAAGGACGCGGGCGTGCGCTACGTCGACGTGCTCCGCGACGATGACCTCCCGGGCGGGCCGGGCCAGGCCGAGCACTCCTGGCTGGGGCTCATGCGGTTCAATTTCATCACCATGGTCCAGAGCCTGGGGGGCGATGCGTCCGCTCTGAAGGCCGTGAAGGTTGAGAACGCGGCCCCGGACAAGGCGACCTACCCGCAGTGATCGAGCCCGGGGATGGCCCCCTCCTGAGGGTCGAGCGGGCCACGTGCGCCTACGAGGGGACGCCGGTGGTGGTGAACGCCGACCTCGAAGTAGGCCCGGGGGACTTCACGGGCATCGTGGGCCCTTCTGGGTCGGGCAAGACGACCCTGCTGCGGGCCGTACTCGGGACCGTGCGCCCCGTCGCGGGGACCGTGCGACGGCGCCGGGGGCTGGCGGTGGGATACGTGCCCCAGCTCGAGACCGTGGATTGGAACTTCCCGGTCACCGTTTCCGAGGTCGTTCTCATGGCCCGGACCCGGGGACGGGTGCTGCCGTGGGCCGGTCCGGTCGAGCGAAGGGAGGCGAGCGCCGTGCTCGAGCGGCTCGGCATTGCCGACCTGGGCCGCCGCCATCTGCGCCAGCTCTCCGGCGGCCAGCTCCAGCGGGTCTTCATCGCACGGGCCCTGTTGCGCCGGCCCCAGCTCCTGCTGCTCGACGAACCCACCTCGGGCGTGGACGTGCGCACCCGCCACGAGGTGTTGCACCTGCTGGCCGATCTCAACGCCGACGGCCTCGCCGTGGTGCTCACCACCCACGACCTCAACGGCATCGCCGCCCACCTACCGCACCTGGTTTGCCTCAATGGCGAGGTCATCGGCGAAGGGGCGCCGGCCGATGTGCTCACGCCCGCGGTGCTGGAGCGCACCTACGGCGCGCCCATGGAGGTCCTCAACCACGGCGGCATGCCAGTGGTCGTGGATCTGTCCCAGCCCGTCGACAACGTCATCCGCCTCCGCCGGGGCACGGCGTGACGGAGAGCCTCCTGGAGCCGTTCCAGTACACCTTCTTCCGTCACGGCATCGTGGTGGCCACCCTCGCCGGCGGCCTGTGCGGTCTGGTTGGCGTCTACGTGGTGCTCCGGGGCATGAGCTACATCGGTCACGGCCTGTCTCACGCCATCTTCGGAGGAGCGGCCGCCAGTGCCGTGGTGAACTTCAACTTCTACGTGGGCGCCGGCTTGTGGGGCCTGGCGTCCGCACTCATGATCGGCAGGGTGACTCGTCGTCGCCCCATCGGCTCCGACGCCGCCATCGGTGTCATCACCACCGCCTCCTTCGCCCTCGGGCTGGTGTTGTTCGGCCTGTTCGGCAGGGCGGAGAAGAGCATGGACGCCGTGCTCTTCGGCAGCATCCTCGGGGTCACGGCCGGGGACGCTTGGGCCGTGGCCGCTGTGGCTGCGAGCGCGGCGGCGATCGTGTTCTTCCGCTACCGGGCCCTGCTCTTCAGCACCTTCGACCCGGAGGTGGCCGACGTGTCCGGCGTGAACACGGCCCGCACCGACGCCCTCCTGATGCTGGTGTTGGCCGTGTCCATCCTCGCCACCATGAAGGTGATCGGCGTGGTGCTCATCGCCGCCATGCTGGTCATCCCGCCCGTAGCAGCCCGCATGCTCACCAACAGCTTCGCCCGGATGCTCTGGTTGTCGGTGGTCATCGGCGCCGCGTGCGGGTTGATGGGCATGTACCTGAGCTATCACCTCGACGTTTCATCTGGTGCCACCATCGTCCTGGTCGGCGCCGTGGTCTTCGGGGTGATCCTTGCCCTCACCGGCCCCCGTGGCCTGCACCGAGCCGGGCGCCACGATGTGCGCGGGCCGCTGGTGGGGCCGTGAGGGGGACCGGCAACCGCTGACGAGGGCGAGCCCAGAGCGCCAGGTTCACTGTTCGTCTCCAAGCCATCCGGGTGCCCCCTCGAGCAGGTTGCGGCTCACGGCCAGGCAGCGGTCGAGGGTCTCGCACAGAAGCTCGTCGCCGGTGAGGATCCTTGCCAGGGACACCTGCTGGCGGGCGGTGATGGTGAGGCTCCGCTGCGGGGCGTCGGTGGCCGAGGGGAATGAGTCGATGGCCGACACCTCGAGCGGCAGGTCGAGGCCGGCGACGCCGGCGAGGTCGAGGTGGAGCTGTAGCAGGTCGGGCCCCTCGAGCAACGGCGGCAGGGCCCAGTTGAAGGTGATGGGGAACTGGTAACCGGCCGGTGGTTCGGCATCCTCGGGCAGCTCCATCACCACGTCCTCGAACGACAGCAGCACCCGGGGATCGACTTCAAGGGCGAGGTGCAGGTCGAGCGGACCGCCGCATGCCTCCTCGGGGTGAAGGTCGACCTCCCACGCTTGGCGCAGGGAGTAACTCTCCACGAAATGACGCTCGTCGTGCACGTGGAACCCGTGATCAGCGGCATGACCCTTGAGGTCGGCCACGAAGCCGGCGACGTCGATCACTGCCACCCCTGGAGCCTACGGTCCCGGCGGAGCATGGGCGGCGCGGTAGCGTCCGATCCGTGGACGACGACGCTGCAGGTGCTCGATCGGCTGGCGTGGGGTCCTCGGCGAGGAGAGCGGCATCCACCATCCCTATTGCGCGGGCCCGCCTGCGGCGGATCCTGGCGGACGAGACCTTGACTGACGCAGTGCGGGCGGGGGCCTCCCTGTCATGACCCGGCCCGACGCCGAGTCCGACCACTCGGTCGAGCCCACCATCGTGGTCTCGGCGTGCCTGCTGGGCGTCCGCTGCAATCATCTTGGCGCAGCCAGTCCGTCGCAGGCGGTCGCCGAGCTGGCCTCCCACCACCATCTGGCGCCGATCTGCCCGGAGGTGGCGGGGGGCCTACCCACGCCGCGCCCTGCGGCCGAGATTCAGGCCGACGGCTCGGTGCGGACCCGCGAAGGTCACGATGTCAGCGACGCCTACCGGCGAGGAGCCGAAGCAACGGTGGCCCTGGCCAGGGCTGTGGGTGCGAGCCAGGCCGTGCTCAAGGCCCGCTCCCCCTCCTGCGGATGCCACGAGGTGTACGACGGCACCTTCACGCGGACCAGGGTGGCAGGGGAGGGGATCACCGCTCGTGCGCTCCGAGAGGCCGGCTTGCGGGTTCGCTCCGAGGAGGACATCGCCGATCCCGGCCGGCCGTGACTGCGAGCATGGCCACCCAAGGTGAGCGTGGCCTCGGCCTGCTCGCAGCCCTGGCAGCGGGGCGCCCAATGGTGGCAACCGGCGGGCCGGGGCTGCCCGCATAAGCCTTCTGATGTGGGGAGAGGCCGCGTCGCGACACCGTTGGCGGTGGACATGGTCAGGTCGCCAGACCCAGCTGGCGGCACCAGTTGGCCACGGTGTGCCAGCTCACGCTGATGCCGTGGTTGCTGTGGAGCCCCTTGGCGACCCGTTCGTAGCTCATGCCCTTGCCTCGCAGCTCCCGCAGTTGCTCCTCGAGATTGCCGCCGGCCAACCGGTCAGCCATTTCCCACGTCCCGGTGGTGGGCCTCGTGCTTGCCACGCCGTCAGTCTGATAGCAGAGCTAGCACCTGTCAAGAGACCGAGAGAAAAAACTTGCGACGACGGCGGGGTTCCAGCATGCTGAGCATGTGGATAAGCCAGAGGGGCAGACCTCGGCCGAGCCGAGCCCTATGCCCAATGTCCTGGCATCGCTTCGGATGCTCAAGCGGATCTACGGCTACCCCGACGCCGCCCTGGCGCCGATCCTGGGTGTGAGCCGAGCTGCGGTGTCAGCGAGACTGAACGGCCAGACGGACCTCAAGGCGCGGGAGCTGGTCGCCCTGGCCCATTGGTTCAAGGTGCCGATCGACCTGCTCGAGCGGGGCCCCAACGACGTGATGGGGTACGTCGTTGCCCACGATCCGGGCCTCGGCCATCCTGACGACCGAGCTAGGGGCGCTTAGCTCAGACTGGTCAGAGCACCTCCCTTACAAGGAGGGGGTCGGGGGTTCGAGTCCCTCAGCGCCCACAGCAAACTCCCTGGTCAACAGCCATTTCTGCCGTCTAGAGAAGCGCTGGCC
>JALZKD010000046.1 GCA_030859405.1 Actinomycetota bacterium
CAGCAGGGGCTCGAGCTCGGCCAGGAGGCGCCCCGGACCCAGCTCCTCGTCAGGCACGACCACAGCCGCTCCCCGCCGCACCAGTGCCGCCGCGTTGGCGCTCTGATGGTCGCCGGGGGCCGAGGGCAGCGGCACCAGCACGGCGGGCAGACCCACCGCCGCCAGCTCGGCCACCGAGGTTCCCCCGGCGCGGCACACGGCCACATCGGCCGCCGCCAGCAGCACCGGCATCCGCTGCTCGTACTGCACGGCGCGATACCCGGCCCGTGGTGGCCCGGAGCCGGACCCTGGCTGCCTGCCGCGGGCGTCCCGGGTCCGAGCGCCCCAGTCCCGAGTGGCCCAGTCCCGTGAACCGACCACGTGGTACACGGTCACCTCGACGCGAGGCGCCCAGTCCTCGACCAGGGCGGCGACAGCCTCGTTTATGCGACGGGCGCCGAGCGAGCCTCCGAACACGGCCACCACCGCACCGGTGCGGGGCAGGTCGAGGCCGACCCGAGCCGCTTCCCGGCCCCCCGGGGACCGGTCGACCGCCAGCACCTCCGAGCGCACGGGGTTCCCCGTCACCACCGCCCGGGGTAGCGGGGTGCCCTCGAACGAGACCGCCGAGGCGCGGGCGAAGCGACCGGCCAGCCGGTTGGCCAGCCCCGGCACGGCGTTCTGGTCGTGGAGGACGAGGGGTACCCGAAGAAGCGCTGCGGCCATGGCGCAGGGCACGCTGGCGTAGCCGCCCACCGCCAGCACCACGGCCGGCCGCCACCGGGCCATCAGGCGCACGGCCTGGGCCACGGCCGAGCTCAGCCCCAGTACGGCCCCGACGTTGGCCGGGCTCAGCCGCCGGACCACGCCCCGCCCCGGGAGCAGGGTGATGTTGAAACCGGCCTCGGGGACGAGACGCGCCTCCAAGCCGCGCGACGAACCCACGAAGCGGATGTCGTCGGCCGAATGGCCCCGAGCCACGAGGGCGTGGGCGGCGGCGAGGGCGGGAAGGACGTGGCCGGCCGTGCCCCCGCCGGCGACGACGGCCCACGGCGACGCCGAGGAACGGGCACCGGCCTGCTGATGCGGCCCATCACCGCCGCTGTGACCGGGCACGAGGCGGCGGTCGATGGGCGGGATCGGGTGCTCTCCGCCGTCGGCGCCCGTCACGGCAAAGGCCGAGTCACGGCATGGACCGAGTCACGGCCGAACCCGGATCACGCCGCCGCCGGCTGCCGGCGGCGGTGGCGGCCGGCTTCGCTGCGCCGGCGGGGAAGTGGTTCTGAACTGCCCCGTGGAGTGGGCGGGCCACCCTGTCGCGTGATGTTGATCAACATCCCGACGGCAGCCATGAGGATGACGAGTGACGACCCTCCGAAGGAGACGAACGGCAGCGGCACACCGCTCACTGGCAGCACACCTACCACGGCGCCCAGGTTGATGAAGGCCTGGGACGTGACCCAGGCCGTGATGCCCACGGCCAGCAGACGGCCGAACGGATCCGGCGCAGCACCGGCGGCGCGCATGCCGAGGACGGCGAAGCCGGCGAACAGGCTGAGCAGGAGCAGGGCTCCCACCAGCCCCATCTCCTCTCCCACGATGGCGAAGATGAAGTCGGTGTGGGCATTGGGCAAGAAACCCCACTTGGCCCGGCTGGCCCCGATTCCCACACCGATCAGGCGTCCCGTGCCCATGCCGACGAGCGACTGCACCACCTGGTACCCGGTGTTGCTGGCGTCGGCCCAGGGGTTCAGGAAGGACAGCATGCGGGCCCGGCGGTAGGGCTCGGCCATGCCCAGCACGAACGCGCCGGCCACGGCCGCTCCGGCCAGTCCAGCCATGGCTCGGAGCCGGGCCCCGGCCACGTACAGCACCGCGAAGACCAAACTGGCCATCACCAGGGTGGTGCCCATGTCGGGCTGGAGCATGATCAGGAGGCCGACGAGCCCCAACGGCAGGAGCGCCGGCGCCAACCGCACCTCGGCGCCGGGGCGGCCCTCCAACCGGCGGGCCAGCACGCCGCTGCAGAAGAGGAGGAGAGCCAGCTTGGCCACCTCGGCGGGCTGGATCCGCCAGGCACCCAGGCCGAGCCAGCGAGCCGAACCGTTCACCTTCACGCCCACACCGGGGACGAGCACCGCGATCAAGAGCATGACCGCCGCTGCCAGCAGGTACGGGCCCGCCGAGCGCCATCTCCTGTAGTCGACACGGGCCGTCACCACCAGCGCCACCGATCCCAGGACCACCCACATCAGCTGGCGCCAGAAGAACACCCAGGACGAGCCGTACTGCTGCAGAGCGTGGACCGAGGAGGACGACAGGACCATCACCAGTCCCACCAGGCAGAGGACCGCCACCACGGCGACCAGCAGCACGGCGCGGGCCGCCGCACTGCGCCGGCGGGCGCTCACGTCCGCCTCGCTCACGCCAGGGCCTCGAGGTCGCGCACGGCCTGGACGAAGTCCTCTCCCCGCTCGACATAGGAGCGGTAACAGTCGAAGGAGGCGCAGCCGGGAGACAGCACGACGGCGTCACCGGGACGAGCCGCGGCCCGGGCGGCGGCGACGGCGGCGCCCATGGACCCGGCCCGAGTCACCGGTGCAGCTCCGGCGAACGCCGACTGGACCGCGGACGCCGCTTCGCCGATGGCTACCACGGCCCGGAGACGGTGGGCCTCCTGTCGGAGGACGCCGAGGTCCAGACCCTTGTTCCTGCCGCCGGCGATGAGCACGACGGTCTGGAAGCTCCGCAGGGCGGCCAGCACCGAGGCCGGGGTGGTGGCCTTCGAGTCGTCGTAGTACCGGACACCGCCCGAGTCGAGCACGAGCTGGAGCCGGTGGGGCAGGCTGTCGAAGGTGGCAAGGGCGGCCCGGCACGCGCCGAGGCTGGCGCCCACGGCTTCGGCGGCGGCAGTGGCAGCCAGGGCGTTGGTCACGTCGTGGGGAAGGCTGCGGCGCAAACCGTCCATGGGCATGATCTGGCTTCCCTCCGGCCCCACCAGAACACCCTCGTCCAGCCGGTAGTCCCCCTTCTCGAGGCCGAAGGTCACCACCCGAGCGGGCGCCGACCCGGCTGCCGCCAACACCGCCTCGTCCTCGGCGTTGGCCACGGCCACGTCGTCGCCGGCCTGGTTGGCCCAGATACGCCGCTTGGCCGCGGCGTAGTGCTCCATGGTGGGGTGCCAGTCGAAATGGTCCTCGGCCAGGTTGAGCCACACGGCCACCGACGGCCGAAACGAGTCGGTGTACTGGAGCTGGAACGAGGAGACCTCGGCCACCACCACGTCCACGTCGCGGTGCACGGCCTCGATCAGGGGCAGGCCGATGTTCCCCGCGGCCACGGCCGTGCGCCCCGACTCCACCAGCATGGCGGCCAGCAGCGTGGTGACGGTGGTCTTGCCGTTGGTCCCGGTGACGGCCACCAGCGGCCTGCTCGGGCGGACCCGCCACGCCAGCTCCACCTCGCTCAGCACCGGCACCCCGGCCGACGAAGCGACGTCGTGCACGGGGTGGCCAGGAGGGACGCCCGGGCTCGGCACCACCAGGTCGGCGTCGGCGGCGTCGGCCGCCGTTCCCAGACCGGCCCCCAACTGGTGGACGGCCTGAGCGGTGCCCTCGTCGGGACGGTCCTCGACGATCAGCACCTGCCATCCCTCGGCGACGAGGTGGCGGGCCACGGCCTGGCCCGTGGCCCCGAGGCCCACCACCACCGCCTTGCCCTTGTCCCCCATCGTCCAGCTATCCGATCCGGGTGAGGGAGATGTAGTCGGCGTAGAACAGGCCGAGGGCCAGTGCCGTGCACAGCCCGGCCAGGACCCAGAACCGCACGATCACCGTGACCTCGGGCCAGCCCGCCAGCTCGAAGTGGTGATGCACCGGCGCCATGCGGAACACTCGGCGATGGAACAGCCGGTAGCTGGCCACCTGGATGATCACCGACAGGGTCTCGATCACGAACAGCCCTCCGATCACGGGCAGCACGAGGTGCATGTTCATGATCAGGGCCAGGCCCGCCAGCGCGGCTCCGATGGCCAGCGAGCCGGTGTCGCCCATGAAGATGCGTGCCGGCGCGCAGTTCCACCACAGGAACCCGGTGCAGGCGCCGCTCATGGCCACGGCGATCAGGGCCAGGTCGAGGGCCTGTGGCACCTGGTAGATGTCGAAGTGTCTGAACTGCCAGAAGCCCACGATGGCAAAGGCCGAGAAGGCAAAGGTGGATGCTCCCGCGGCCAGGCCGTCGAGGCCGTCGGTGAGGTTGACGGCGTTGGACGTGGCGATGATCAACACCACGGCCCACAGCACCCAGCCCCATGTGCCCACGTCGATCCCGGGCAGGTCGAAGCGGGTGAAGGACAAGGAGGTTCGGGCCTTGGCCCAGTGCAGGGCGAGCATGGCGAACCCGCCGGCCACGATCAGCTGCCCTGCGATCTTGGCCCGCTTGTTCAGGCCCAGACTCTGTCGCCGGCGTACCTTGAGCCAGTCGTCGGCCAGTCCCACCGCCGCCGCGCCGGCCATCAGCAGAGCCACGAGGATGCCGCCCCTGGTGAAGATGGCGCCCCCCCGGACGTGACCGACGAGGTAACCGATGAGGCCGCCGCTGACGATCATGAGGCCGCCCATGGTGGGTGTGCCGGCCTTGATGATGTGGCCTTCGGGACCGTCCTCGCGGATCTGCTGACCGATGCCGCGCGCCTGCAACCAGCGGATCAGTGCCGGGGTGAGGATGAGGGACAGCATCATGGCCACGCCCCCGGCGACGAGTAGGGAGATCACGAGCTCTGCCCCAGCACCCGCAGAGCCACCTCACGGTCGTCGAAGGCCACGCTCCGGTCGCTGAAGACCTGACCGGTCTCGTGGCCCTTGCCGGCGATGACCACCACGTCATGGGCGCGGGCCTCGGCCATGGCCAGCTCGATGGCCGCCTGGCGGTCGGGTTCCACCCGCAGGCGATTCAGGGTCCGGGCCCCCGCCCGCACCTCATCGATGATGACCCCGGGGTCCTCGCTGCGGGGGTTGTCGGACGTGAGGACGGCGAGGTCAGCCCGCTCGGTGGCCACCTCGCCCATGAGGGGCCGCTTGGTGCGGTCACGGTCACCACCGCAGCCGAACACGACGATCACCCGCCCCGAGCCGGCGCTCTCACGCGCCGCCCCCAGCACCTGGGCCAGGGCGTCGGGCGTGTGGGCGTAGTCGACCACCACCGTGAAGGCCTGACCCGCGTCCACCTGCTCGTACCGGCCCCGGACCGACGGCACGGCCGACAGGCCGGTGGCCACCACGTCAGCGGCCACTCCCAGCTCCCGGGCCACAGTGGCGGCACAGACGGCGTTGGCGGCGTTGAACCGGCCCCCGAGGGCCAGTCGCACCGGTTCGCCCTCCCAGAGGAAGGTGGTGGACGACGGGCCCACGGCCAGCTCCCGGGCGTCGCTGAGCGAGTAGGCCCGCAGCGGGATGGGAGCCGCCTCCAGGAGGCGCCGGCCGTAGGCGTCGTCGGCGTTCACCACACCGCACGCCGCTCGCTCCGGGTGGAACAGGCTGGCCTTGGCCTCGAAGTACGACTCCATGTCGCCGTGATAGTTGAGGTGGTCCCGGCTGAGGTTGGTAAAGGCGACCACGGCGAACCGCACGCAGTCGACCCGGTGCTGCACCAGAGCGTGGGAGGACACCTCGATGGCCGCGGCCCGGTCCCCAGCGGCGAGGGCAGCCGCCAGCCGGGCCTGGAGCTCCGGCGCCTCCGGGGTGGTGCGGGCCCCTCCCAGCGTCCCGATCACGGTCGTGGGCCACCCGTTGGCCACCAGCACCGCCCGCAAGAGATGAGTGGTGGTGGTCTTGCCGTTGGTGCCCGTGACGCCGACCACTGGGATGTGGTGCGACGGGTGATGGTGCAAGGCGGCAGCGATGGGCGCCATCGCCCGGCGTGTGTCGGGCACGCGAGCCTGAGCCACCTCGAGGGGCAGCAGCCGCTCCACCAGCAGGGCCACCGCCCCCGCGTCGAGGGCCATGGCCGCGTAGTCGTGGCCGTCGGCGGCAGTACCCGGAAGGCAGCAGAACAGGGAACCGGGCCCCGCCGTGCTGGCGTCGTGGGTCACAGAGCTCACGTGGACCGCCGAAGCGTCGCCGAGCTTGTCGAGGACCTCCACGTGATCCAGGAGTCGATCGAGCCGCATCGGCGATGTCCTCGGCTCCCATGGAGCGGCGGCACCGGCTCGGGTGCCGCTCAGTGCACTCAAGCAGCCGGCTTGGGGCGGGTTGACGGTGGCAGCGTAGTGGGGACAGCGCCGGCGCCGGGCGCAGAGCCGGGAGCCGCGGGCGGGACCTCCTCACCGCCGGCCTCCCCCACCCCCTGGGCGCCCTCAGGCGACGCCTCCGGTACTCCCGCCGCCACCGCCGGCGGCGCTGCCGGGGGCGGCGGCGGGATCCGGAAGTGGCGCAGGCCGTAGCGGGTCACGGCCCCGAACACGGGAGCGGCCACCACGCCGCCGAAGATCGGCGTGGGCTCGTCGAGTATGACGACGGCGGACAGCTCGGGTCGCTCGGCGGGCACGAAGCCGGCGAAGCTCGACACGTAGGCGCCCGCCTGGTAGCCCTTGGCCCCCTCGAGCGGCTTGCGGGCGGTGCCCGTCTTGCCTGCCACCGTGTAGCCGTCGATGGCGGCCAGCTTGCCCGTGCCCACCCGTACCACCTCGCTTAGCATGGCGGTGACCTGCTGAGAGGTACGGGCCGAGATCACCCGGTGCCGGTCCGGGTCCGGTGTGGGGTGGCTGCGGCCGTCGGTGCCCACCGTGGCCTTGACCAGCTTCGGGGCCACGTACTCACCGCCGTTGGCGACGGTGTTGTAGGCGGACAGCATCTGCATGGCCGTCACGGCGACGCCCTGACCGATGGGGATGGTGCCGATAGAGGTGCCCGACCACTTGTCGGGATCCAGGAGGATGCCGCTCGACTCGCCGGGGAAACCAAGGCCCGTCTTCTCACCGAACCCGTAGGCCCGCAGGTAGCGGTCGATGCGATCTTTGCCCAGCCTCTGGCCGATCATGATCGAGCCCACGTTCGAGGAGTTGGCCATGACCTCGGTGATGGACCACTTCTCCACGGGGTGGGGGTCGTGTTCCTTGAAGACGTGGTCGGAGACCTTGATGGCGCTGGGAACGGACAGCTCGTCATGGGGGCGGATGAGCCCCTCCTCGAGGGCTCCGGAGATGGTGATCATCTTGTTCACCGACCCGGGCTCGTAGACGTTGGTGAGGGCCATGTTCTTGTCCGCCGGCCGCGGCGGGCCGCGCTTGGCGTCGGCAGCCAGGTTGGCCAGGGCCAGCACCTCGCCGGTACGCGTCTCCATGACGATGGCCATACCGCCCTTGGCCTTGGCCGTCGTGATCTGCCCGGCCAGCGCCCGCTCCGTCTCGTACTGGAGGGACCGGTCGATCGTCAGCACCAGGTCGTCACCCCGGGCCGATGGCCGCAACTGACGAAGCCCGCCGGGGATGGCCCGGCCGTCGGGATCCTGCTCCAGGATCATCTTGCCCGGTCGGCCGGCCAGGCGCTTCTCGAACTGGCTCTCGAGCCCGGACAGCCCCTCGTTGTCGACGCCCACCCGCCCCAGCAGCGGCGCGGCCAGGGCCCGAGCGGGGAGGAAGCGCTCGGGCTCGTCGATGACGTCGATGCCGGACAGCTGGAGCTGCTTCACCTGCTTGGCCACGTCGTCGTCGACCTTGCGGGCCAGGTAGACGAAGGAGGACTCACGGGTCAGGCGGGTCTGCAGCTCGCTGGTGCTCTCACCGAGGACGGGGGCCAACGCCGTGGCCGTCGCCAGCGGATCCCGCACGTTGCGGGGGTCAGCGGTGATCGTGGACTGGCGCACGGTGAGGGCCAGGTCGTGACCGTTGCGGTCGAAGATGGCCCCCCGCTCGGCCGGGAGGTCCACGCTTCTCACCCGCTGGGTCTCTCCGACGTTCACGTAGCGGTCGGCAGCTACACCCTGGATCATGACCAGTCGTCCCGCCAGGAGCAGGAACCCAAACAGCATCGTCCCCAGGGCGAACGCCATTCGCGGGCGGGCACCGGGGACGGGAAGAGGGCCCGTGGCGGCCCGTCGACTGGGTGGCCTCCTCGCTCCCCGTCCCGGGCGCCGCTCCCGAGGCGGGGGTCTCACCTTCTCGTCGGGCTCGTCAGCTGGCGCTTGACCTTCGACCAGTCCTCGGTGGCGGCGGCCTGCTCATCGTCGGGCGCCGGCGGAGCGTGGCCCGATGCCGGTCCGGTGGGCGAGAGATAGGTCAACCCCGGGGAGGGCACCATGCCGAGGCGTTCCTGAGCGGCGGCCACCACGCGGGACGGCGACTCGAGCTCCGCGGCCCGCAGACGGAGGCGCTCGTAGCGGGCCTGCTCCGCGGCGGCTCGTTGCTGCATCTTGTCGAGCCGGAACTGGCCCTGGGCCAGGGCCACGTGGGAGGCAACCAGCCCCAGGAGGCAGGCCACCACGACCACCGTGGCCGAGCAGAGGAGCAGGCGAGCCCGGCGGATGCCTGTGGTGCCCCTCCTGTTCCCCGGCCCCACCGCGTGCAGCCGAGCGGTAGGGCGACCCCCCCTGCCCGAGGGCTGGTGCCCTGGCCGGAGGGGAGACGCCACCGCGGTCATGGCGCAATCCCCTTGGCAGCCAGGCGCTCGCAGGCACGGAGGCGGGCGCTCTCGGCCCTCGGGTTGGCGGCCACCTCGGCGGCGGACGGCTTGCGGGCGCCGCGGTTCAACAGGCGCACCTTGGGAACGGCCCCGCACACGCAGGGAAGCTGAGGGGGGCACGTGCAGCCCCCGGATGCGGCGACGGCGAAGCGCTCCTTCACGATGCGGTCCTCGCCCGAGTGGTAGGCCAGGACGACGCAGCGACCACCGGGCACCAACAGGGCGATGGCGGCGTCGAGGGCGGGCCCCAGCAGCTCCAGCTCGTCGTTGACGACCATGCGGATGGCCTGGAACGCCCGCCGGGCGGGGTGCCCGCCACTGCGCCGGGCGGCGGCGGGGATGGCGTTCCGAACGACCTCGGCCAACTCGGCGGTGGTAGCCATGGGCCTGGCTTCCACGATGCGACGGGCGATGCGGCGGGCGAAGCGGCGCTCACCGCTGGCGGCCACCAGGCCAGCCAGGGTGGCCTCGTCCTCGCTGTTCACCACGTCGGCGGCGGTGCGACCCTCGGAGCGGTCCATGCGCATGTCGAGGGGACCCTCGGCCCGGTAGGAGAAGCCCCGCCCGGCCCGGTCGAGCTGGGGAGAGCTCACGCCGAGGTCGAACAGCGCTCCTGAGAGGGGGCCCGGGACCAACTCGGAAAGGCGGTCGAAGCGGGCATGGTGGACGGCCGCCCTGTCGCCGTAGTCCGCCAGTGACTGCCTGGCTGCGGCCACGGCGTCGGCGTCGCGGTCCATCCCCACCACGCGCAGGGCGACGGTGGCTTCGAGCAGAGCCCGGGCGTGGCCCCCGCCTCCGATGGTGGCGTCCACCACCACCCCGGGGGGAACGGCCGACAGCAGGGCCACCACCTCGTCGACCATCACCGGGTGGTGCACGAACGCCTGGCTCATCCGCAGCCCCTCGACCGGCTGGGCGCCGACGGGGGATTTCCCCGAGCGACGGGGATGGGAGCGGGCGGAGTTGGGCTCTCCCACCCTCCCGACCGAGGGGCAGCGCATGGGCCACGCGCCATCGTTGCTGGTCAGCTCGTCTCTAGCGTCAGGTCTCTCTCCGCAGGCTCCACCTTCTCGGACCACAGGTCCGGATTCCACAGCTCCACCCTGTCGATGGCGCCGTGCACCAGCACCTCGCCCTCCAGGTGGGCGAAGACCCGCAGGTGCTGGGGGATGGCGATCCTCCCCTGCTTGTCCACCTCCACCTCCTGGGTGCCCGACGCCCACAGGCGGGCCAGGTTGCGCTCCTGGTCGCTCTGGTCCTGAGCCAGCTTCCGCTCCTCCATCTGCAGCTCGAACGCATCCGGAGTCCACAGCGCCAGGCACCGGTTGTAGAACTGCGTGAGATAGCCTCCGTGCTCGAAGGAGGCTCGGAACTTGGCCGGCAGGATGACCCGACCCTTGAGGTCCAGCGAGTGCTCGTACCGCCCGAAGAACCTCGCCACTTTGTCGTTCGCTCCTCACCGCTTCGACCCCGCTCCGCTTGCGCTGACGGTCTGTTCGGACCTCGACCCACCACTTCGAACCACTTAGCGCCACTTTACGACCACTTCCTACCACCGTCAACCCCGAGGCCCCTCTTCCCGCCACGACGCCCGGGCCTCCGCCCAGGGGCGCGTCGCCCCATGCCCCACCCCTGGCGTCAGGGCAATTGCCCGACCAGGGCCGCCTCCAGGTCGGCAACGCTGGCTTCGGGGACCGGCCGCACCCAGTCGTCCAGCTCCGCTGCCGTGGCCCGCTCCCGGGGGCTCACCACCAGCACGTCGAGCAGGCGCTCGGGCCTCCATTCCCGCGGCACGGCGCACTGGAACAGCGCCCCGTGCCTGGTCCGGCGCTGGGCCATGCCCACCACCTTGCGACCCCCGCTGGTCACCTCACCGGGGCCGAGGCCGGCAAAGCACACCTTGGACGACCACCGCGACGCCACCAGCCCGCCCCGGTGCACCTCGGCCTCGAGCAGGCCCACCTCGACCAGCGCTGCGGCCCAGGCCTGGCCCAGCCAGGAGAAGGCCCGGCCCACGTCGTCCTCCCACAGCGGGTCGGAGCGAGGGATGACCACGTCCACCCACACCACGGCGTCGGGCTCGACCAACACCGCCCCTCCGCCGCTGTGGCGCCGCACCACGTGGTAGCCGTTCCTGACCGCGGCCGAGTGGTCGACGTCCTCGAGGGGCTGGGTGGACCCCAGCACCAGGGCCGGGCTCACGACTCGGCAGAGGCGCACGGTCCGTCCCGTGCCTGGAGCTACGCCGATGCCGTGCAGGGAGGTGGCGTCGCCGTGCTCACGAGACACCGCCCAGGAGGACGGGCCTCCTACGCCGACAGGCTCGACCTCGGCGTCAGGTACGGCTCCCAGTCAGGGCGTACGCCACCGGTCGCGGCCAGCACCCAGAGGCGCTCACGGGGAGCCATGGGCGCCCGTTGGAGCGACAGGGCGGTCTCGTGGAGGAGGAGGTCCTGCTTGCGGTTGTTGCAGGGCCGACAAGCCGCCACCACGTTCTCCCACGTGTGGGTGCCGCCCCGGCTGCGGGGCACAACATGGTCGATGTTCTCCGCCGCGCTGCCGCAGTACTGGCAGCGATGCCCGTCACGGGCGAACACCGACCGGCGGTTGAGACCGATGCGAGCCTGATAGGGGACCTTGACGAAGTACCCGAGCCGCACCACGGAGGGCTCGGGGAACTGCAGGCGCTCGGAGCGGAAGTAGCCCTCCGATGCGTGAACCAGCTCGGCCTTCTCAGCCAGCACCAGCACCACGGCGCGCCGGGTGGCAACGAGACAGAGCGGCTCGTAGGTTGCGTTGAGCACGAGCGCCCTGGACATGCCGGCCCTAGCCGGCTGGGGGTGGTGGGAGTTGCATCCGGGCAGGCTACCGCAGCCCCCTACGCTGCATTCGACACCATCGAAGGTACGCCAACACGTCGCCCGGGGCCGGAGACCGCGAGGAGTCTCCGTACATGGTCTCGAGCCGAAAGGCCAGGTAGGCGGGGTCGGGGCGGGGCAGGCGAGGACGTCGCCGCCACCACCCCCTTGGTGCAAGCGCCACCGCCTGGCGCACGGCGACGGCCCACAGCCACGGACGAACCAGAACGGCCACCACCACTCGCGAGCGGTCCCACGCCGGCACTAGCTCTGCACCAGACCCAGGAACCCCAGCCGGGCCCCTCCCACCAGCCCCCCGTCGCTGCCCAGGCCGGCGGGCACCACGCGGGCCCCGGCCGAGAAGTCGAGGCAGGCGCAGCGGTCGATCTCGGCCTGGGCGGCGGCGAAGAAGGGATCGCCGAAGCCGAGGGCCACGCCCCCGCCCACCACCGCCAGGCGCAGGTCCAAGAGGTTGGCCACCGATGCGATCGCCCGTCCTGTCACCGTCCCCGTGCGCTCGACCACCTCGGGTGGGGCCTCCTCCGGCGAGCGCCCGGTGATGGCCTCGATGGACGGGCCCGAGGCGCACGCCTCCAGGCAGCCGTAGGCCCCGCAACCGCATCGCCGGCCGCCGGGCTCGACGATCATGTGGCCGATGTGGCCGGCGTTGCCCTCTGCCCCGTCGAGGAGGCGGCCGTTCAGGACGATGCCCCCGCCCACGCCGGTGGACACCACCATGGCCAGGAAGTCCTCCACGTCCCGGGCCGCGCCCACCCAGCCCTCGCCCACGGCCAGGGCCTTGGCATCGTTGTCCACGAAGGTGGGAAGGTGGGTGGACTCGGCCAGGCGGCGCCGGAGCGGGAAGCCCCGCCACGCGGGGATGTTCAGAGTCGACACCTCCTCACCCCCGGGGCTCATGGGCCCGCCGCATCCCACCCCGCAGGCCACCTCTTCGCCCGTGCGAACGTCGTCGATCAGCGACGCCAGCCGGGCGAAGACCTCCTCGGCGTCGTCGCCCTCGGTCGGGGCTTGGCGCCTGGTGAGCACCTCGCCGGCGTCGGTCACCACTCCGGCGACGAGCTTGGTCCCCCCGACGTCGATGCCGAGGGCCCGGGCCATGAACCGGACCGTAGCGTTTTCACGCTGTTCACCAGCCTGTAAGGGACCTCTCGGGCCAGGTCGGTAGGGTGGCGTCTGCGTGGCCAGGCAACCGACTGCGACGACCACCTTGACTTTCGCCGATGCCTTCGAGCGCGTCGTGGCCAACGTCGAGCAGGTCATACAAGGCAAGACCGACGCCATCCGCCTGGCCCTGTGCTGTCTGGTGGCCGAGGGTCACCTGCTCATCGAGGACGTGCCCGGCGTGGGCAAGACCAGCTTGGCCAAGGCCCTCGCCGCTTCGCTCGGCTGCACGTGGCACCGAATCCAGTTCACGCCGGACCTGCTGCCCTCCGACGTGACGGGGGCCAGCATCTACAACCGAGCCAATGGCGACTTCGAGTTCCACCCGGGGCCCGTCTTCGCCAACCTCCTCGTGGCCGACGAGGTGAACCGGGCGTCGCCCAAGACCCAGTCCGCTCTCCTGGAGGCCATGGAGGAGCGGCAGGTCACGGTGGACGCCAGCACCTTTCCCCTGCCCGCCCCCTTCCTGGTGATCGCCACCCAGAACCCCGTCGAGCACCAGGGCACCTATCCCCTGCCCGAGAGCCAGCTCGACCGGTTCCTCATGCGGGTCCCGATGGGATACCCGGACCGCTCCTCGGAGCTGGCCATGCTCGACACCCACGGTGGGGGCACGGCCCACGCCATCGACGAGCTGGAGGCGGTGGCCTCCCCGGCTCAGGTGCTGGCCATGGTGCGCGCCGCCCGGGCCGTGCACGTGGCCCCGGCCGTCAAGGGCTACATGG
>JALZKD010000047.1 GCA_030859405.1 Actinomycetota bacterium
TCGATGGCGCGGCACAGCGCCGCCACCGCGGGGTGGTCGGCGGGGGTGCGGGCCGGTGCCACCGCGCCCATGCGCTCGACGTTCACCGTCACGCCCTCGGCCACCTGGCCGGCCAGCCACCCTCGGAACGCCTGCGACACCCGCTCGGGATCCTGGTCGGCGACGAGGCGGAAGGTGACCTTGGCGTTGGCCTGAGCCGGGATCACCGTCTTCATGCCCGCGCCGCTGTAGCCGGCTGTGATGCCGACCACCTCGCACGTGGGGCGGGTCCAGATGCGCTCCAGTGTCGAGCGGCCGGCTTCGCCGTCGAGCCGGTCCACTCCGGCCTTGTGCTTCCACTCGCCCTCGTCGAAGGGCAAGAGGCGGAGCGACGCCTCCTCGGCCTCGGTGAGCGGGCGCACGTCGTCGTAGAAGCCAGGCAGGGTGACGCGCCCGTCGGCGCCATGAAGCGAGGACACCAGGTCGGCGACGACATGGGCCGAGTTCGGCACCGACCCTCCGAAGCTCCCCGAGTGGAGATCGGTGCGGGCGGTGCGGACGGTCACGTCGAAGGCCACCAGCCCCCGTAGACCCATGCACACCGAAGGGACCCGCGGTCCCCACATGGTGGTGTCGGACACCACTACCACGTCACAACCGAGGCGAGCGGTCTGGGCCCGCAGCAGCTCCTCGAGGTGGGGGCTGCCCACCTCCTCCTCGCCCTCGATGAGGAACTTGAGGTTGACCGGCAGCCGGCCGTGGCGCTGGAGCAGCCCCCGGGCGGCCTCGATCTGGAACAGCAGCTGACCCTTGTCGTCCACGGCGCCGCGCCCCCGGCACTCCCCGCCGGCGATGACCGGTTCGAACGGCGGCCAGTGCCACTCCTCCAGGGGGTCCACGGGCTGCACGTCGTGGTGCCCGTACACGAGCGCCGTGGGAGCGGCCGGACCGGCGTGGAGCCAGTCGGCGTACACGGCCGGCGCCCCGCCGGTCTCGATGACCTCGGCGTGATCCAAACCGGCGGCGCTCAAGAGCGCGGCCGTGAACTCGGCCGACCGTCGCACCTCGCCGCTCCGGTCCGGATGAGCCGATATTGACGGGATGCGGACCCACTCGAGGAGGGTGGCCACGATGCGCTCGCTGTCGACCTCGATGTAGTCGGCGAGCTCGAGGTCGGGGGCCACGACGGGGAGGCTACTCAGTGCAGCCGCAGGCCCTCTACGATCCATCTCGAGGCCGTTCGGGGTCCCGGCGAGGAGGTGGTCAGCGTCTCGGAGCAGCTCGACGACATCCGTGATCGTCTCGAGGTCATCGCCGAGGAGCTGGCCGACCTGGCCCTTGACCGGCTCCAGGAGTCGCTCGCCGAGGGGACCGACATCTCCGAGGAGCGGCGTCTGACAAAGGCCCGCCGAGCGGTGGAGAGGGCAGCCGGGATCTTGGGTCGTGAACCCGACCCCGACGGCGACGACCCCTGATCCTAGGAGACGTGCTGTCGCTGGCCCAGAAGCTCGAGGGCCAGGCTCACGGCCAACACGATGGTCTGGGTCCGGCGGGCCCCGTCCCTCGTCATCAGCAGGTCCATGCCGACGCATCGCCCCGGGGCGGGTCGGCTGGCCATGGCCAGCACCCGCCCGTCGGTGTCCACCATGTGTATCCCTGTGGGCCCGTCCGAGCGCACGCCCATGAGGACGTGGTCATAGCTGTCTCGCACCAGCCCGAAGCCATGGTCGTCTTCGGCGGCGGCGATGAAGGTGGCCACGGCCCGGCGACGGTGGTCCACCATGGCCATCCGGCTGCCGTCCTCCTGGGACATGCCGATGAGCGTGACCGCCACCCTGCCACTCTCGGTGTCGACCAATTCCCACGAGTCCCCACGCCAGGTGGCCGTCATCAGTTCTTCGCCGTCGAGCAACCAGCGGTATCCGCCGGCGTGGCTCTCGAGCCGATAGGAAGCCGGTCCTTGGTGGGGGAAGGGATGGGCGCACAAGGCGCAGGCCAGGGTGCTGGAGGGGGCGGGCAGTCCGCATGCCGTGCAGGTCTTCACGTCCTTGGCATCGACGGGCCCGGCGGCGCGCTTGAGAGACGGTTGAGCCGGTCGATGAGCTGGCGAAGCCGGCCGTGGCCGGCGCGGTCGAAGCGCAGGACGAGCCTGGCCAGGTCGAGGTGATCACCGTCGGCGAGCTCCGGGTCGAGGGGACCCGAGGCCTCCAACCCCCCTTCGGTGCAGATGTCCGCGAACTCCTCACTGAGACCCCGCCGTTCCCCCTCGCTCGGAGCCGACCGGAGGCGCAGCACCAGCAGGTCGCCCACGAAGCGGCGGGAGTGATAGTTGCGGTAGAAGCCGAGGATCTCCTGGGCCGCTTCCCGGGCGTCGTCGGTGCGGCGGTAGAGGGACTGGTCCTCGGCGCCGATGAAGCCCCTGGCGGCCACCTCGGCGGCCATGAATCGCTCCAGCGCCTCCCAGTAGGTCCCGCCGGCGACGTCGAGGAGGACGATGGGGGAGGGTTCCGCCTTACCCGTCTGCACCAGGGTCAGCAGCTCGAGGGCCTCGTCGAGGGTGCCGAAGCCCCCGGGCAGAGTGACGAAGCCGGCGGACTCCTTGAGCAGCATGAGCTTGCGGGTGAAGAAGTACTTCATCTCCACCTGCTTGGGGTCGCCGGCGAGGAAGGGGTTGGCCTGTTCGAAGGGAAGGCGGATGTTCACGGCGAACGAGCGGTCCCGACCCGCCCCCTCCATCCCCGCGGCCATGATGCCGGGCCCCCCGCCGGTCACGACCATCCATCCCTCGGCCGCGAGGAGGGAGGCCAGTTCCCTGGCCTGGACGTAGAGGGGATCCTCGGGAAGGGCTCGGGCCGAGCCGAAGATGGTTGCCTTGGGGATCGACCGGTAGGGCGCGAACACGGCGAAGGCCTTGCGCATCTCCCGCATGGCGGCGTTGGTGATCTTGAGGTCCAGCCGGTCGACGTCGTCGCCACCGAGGCCGACCGCCGTGACCAGGATCTCGAAGAGGTGATCCCAGTGGGCCACCGGAGCACCGGATGCCTCCAGCAGCTCGATGATGTGCTGGTCCAGCTCGGGACTATCGGTTCGGTAACGCCGTGGCCGCCAGGGGGAGGACACCGGCCGGCCGCGGCTCCTCACACGTGGGCGACGCGCCCGTACAGGGTGGTGCGTTGCTCGAGGCGACGGCCGAGGGGTTCAGTGATGGTACGGAAGGACGCCTCGTCCATGGCCTGGCCGTGGGCGGCGCCGGCGGCGCGGGAGATGTTCTCATCCATGAGCGTTCCCCCCAGGTCGTTGGCGCCGGCCATCAGGGCCTGACGGGTGCCGTCGACGCCCATCTTCACCCACGAGACCTGCACGTTCGAGATCCAGCCGTGGTACGCGATGCGGGCCACGGCGTGCACCAGGAGCGCCTCCCGGAAGGTGGGACCTCGCCGGCTCTTGCGCTGGAGGTAGATGGGGGCGGCCATGTGCACGAAGGGCAGGGGGACGAACTCGGTGAACCCGCCGGTCTCCTTTTGAAGGGACCGGGTGCGCACGAGGTGACGGGCCCAGTGCACCGGTTGCTCGATGGAGCCGAACATCATGGTGATGTTCGAGCGCAGTCCCACCGAGTGGGCGATGCGATGAGCCTCGAGCCACTCGTCGGTGCTCACCTTGTCGGGGCACAGCTCGGCCCGGACCTCGTCATCGAGGATCTCGGCGGCCGTGCCCGGCAGGCTCTTGAGACCGGCGTCCACGAGCCGGCGCAGGTACTCGGCCAGGGGCACGCCGAGGCGCCTGGCCCCCTCGGTGACCTCGAGGGCGGTGAACCCGTGGATGTGGATGGTGGGCGAGGCGGCGCGCACGGCGGTGATCACGTCGAGGTAGTAGTCACCGTCAAAGCTCGGATGGATGCCGCCCTGGAGGCAGACCTCGGTGGCTCCCCGGCTCTCGGCCTCGGCCACCCGGCGAGTGATCTCCTCGAGGTCCAGCAGGTAGGGGCTTCCCCGTAGATTGAGGGACAGGGGACCCTTGGAGAAGGCGCAGAACCGACACTTGAAGGTGCACACGTTGGTGTAGTTGATGTTCCGGTTGGCGACCCAGGTCACCACGTCGCCCACCACCTGGCGACGCAGCTCGTCGGCCACCTCGGCCACTGCCGCCACCTCGGGGCCACGCGCCGAGAAAAGGGTGGTGAGCTGGTCGACCCCCACCTCCTGGCCGGCGAGCACCCCCTCCAGTACCGCGGCCACAGGACCGCGGCGCTGACCTTTGGGGGAGCGGGAAGAGCCGGGCCCGAGGAGGGGAGGCGGTGCGGCTTCAACCCCCGAGTGCCAGCATGCGTCGTCCCGTCCCAGGCCTTGGGCGTCGCTGCGGTCCATAACCGGGAAGCGCATGGCCGGGTCGATCCAGCGGTCGGGCGCCAGGGCGTACTCGGGGTAGATGGTGAGCCGGGGCGCCAGGGCGAACCCGTTCCTCTCCGTGACCAGGCGCAGCCGGTCCAGCTCCGGCCACGGGCGCTCGGGGTTGACGTGGTCGGGGGTGAGGGGGGACACGCCGCCCCAGTCGTCGATCCCACATTCCAGCAGCGAGCCGAAGTCCTCCGAGAGGTTCGGCGGCGCCTGCACGTGGATGTCGGGCGGCAGAAGGATCCGGGCCACCGCAAGGGACCAGCGGTACTCGTCGCCGGCGCAGGGGGGCGCGTGGTGCATGGCCGTTCCGGGCTTGGGCAGGAAGTTCTGGACGATGACCTCCTGCACGTGACCGTGACGGAGGTGGGAGGCGGCTATGGCCTGGAGGGAGCGGATGCGGTCGCTCCGGGACTCGCCGATGCCGCACAGGATCCCGGTGGTGAAGGGGATGGCGGCTTCCCCCGCCGCCTCCAGAGTGGCCAGGCGCCGTTCGGGCGTCTTGTCCGGGGAGCCGTGGTGGCACGCCAGATCGGGGTTCAGCGACTCGAGCATCATCCCCTGTGACGCCGTCAACGGGCGGAGGCGGCTCAGCTCGTTAGGAAGGAGGGCGCCGGCGTTGGCGTGGGGCAACAGGCCGGTCTGGTCGCGGACCAGCTCACACATGGCGGCCAGGTACTCGACAGTGGAACCGTGGCCGTGCTCGGACAGCCATGAGGCCGCCGATGGGTAGCGCAGCTCCGGGCGCTCGCCCAGGGTGAAGAGTGCCTCGTGACAGCCTGCGGCTGCCCCCCGCCGGGCGATGTCGAGCACTTGCTCGGGCCGAAGGTACGGCGCCGTCATCCTCGCCGGCGGCTGGGCGAAGGTGCAGTAGCCACAGCGGTCCCGGCACAGCTGGGTGAGGGGGATGAAGACCTTGGGGGAGTATGTGACGCGGGTCCCGTGGGCCCGGTCGCGCACGGCGCCGGCGTCTCTGAGCAGGTCCCCGAGAGGCCTGGAGAGGAGGTCCGATCCCACGAGGGGCCACGCTAGGTCACCGGAGGTGGAGGTCCGGCCGCAGTAGGGTCGCGTGGGTGCCGGCGACGCGGATCGTGAGCCTGATCCCGTCGGGCACCGACATGGTGGCCCAGATCGGCCTGGCCCAGAGCGTCGTCGGTGTCTCCCACCAGTGCGACCATCCCGTGGCCAAGGCCAAGCCCGTGGTGACGTCGAGCGCCATCCCCATGGCCGGTGACGGCCGCCGAGGGACCTCTTCGCCGGCCGACGTGGACCGGGCCGTCGGCCGCGCCGTCCAGGCAGGCCAGCCGCTGTACCGCACGGACCATGACCTTCTGACCCGGCTGGCCCCGGACGTGGTCCTGGCTCAGGACGTGTGCGACGTGTGCGCCGTCGCCAGCGACCAGGTGAGGGGAGTGCTGCCGCCCGGCGCCGAGCTGGTCACCCTCGAGGCCACCACGCTCTCCGGGCTGGAGGAGGACCTCGTGCGCCTGGGGAAGGCCACCGGAGCCGAGGACCAGGCCGCCGGCGCCCTGGCCCGGATGCGTGCGGCTCTGCGGGCGGTCGGACAAGCGGTGGGGGGCCGTCCCAGACCTCAGGTCCTCGTCCTCGAGTGGGGCGACCCACCCTTCCTCGGCGGCCACTGGGTACCCGAGCTCGTGGAGCTGGCGGGCGGTACTCACCTGATCTCCTCCACCGGCCAGGCCTCCAGGCGGACGACGTACGAGGAGATCGTGGCCGCCCGGCCACAGGTGGTGGTGTTCGCTCCGTGCGGCTATACCCTCGCCGCCGCCCGGGAGGAGGCCCGAGGCCTACGGGCGCGCCTGAGCCCGACCACGGAGCTGTGGGCCTGCCACGCCACTGCTCTGTTCTCCCGCTGCACGCCGAGGGCCGTCGTCGACGCCGTGCGCCTGCTGGCCGGCATCCTTCATCCGGCCGTGGGCCCTTCGCCCCCGGCAGGACTGGCTGTCCGCCTGACTGACTAGGAGTCCTCGTCGTCCTCGTCTGACTTGGGGCTCAGTAGCCAAGGGTCTTCGAGGTCTGTGTAGGTCAGGTCCTCGGCCAGGGTCCGCATCTCCTCGAGCTTCTCCAGCCTATCGTCCGGCATCGCCTTGCCCTCCCCCTCCCGAGCGGTGTGCTCGGAGGCGAAGTAGACCGCAGTGGTCACGAAGTCCTCGTCCCAGGCCTGGAGCATGCCGAGGACCTCGGGACGCTCCTCCTGGAGGTTCTCTTGCAGCTCCTGCTGCAGAGCTGTGTACCGGTCGCGGTCAGTTACCCGGCCCTGAATCACCTGCACGAAGCCGGCGTCGTCCGAGCCACCCTCCAGGTAGGTCTCCACGTCGTCGCAGTCGTGGAAGGTGGCGTTGCCCTCGAACAGCTTGGACGTCTCCTCCCACCACGATTGCTGCTCGGAGCGCTCGCTGTTGGCCCGCGCCGCCTCCTCGGACTCGAACCGGGCCAGCACGATGAGGTCACCGTCAGAGGACACGCCACCGGTGGTGCCCAGATAGCCCTCGGCATCCGAGCCCAGCTCCTCGTACCAACGGTCGAACTGTTCCTTCACGGCTTCGGCGTCGGACGTCCTGCCCTGGATCACCTGAACGAACACGGCCCTCCTCCACTTACGCGATGTGCTTACCGTACGCCGCAGCCGCCGGCGCTGCCCAGAGCACTCGACGACGGGTCGGCGGGGCGAGGGATAATGGGTCGTGACCGACCCCCCCGAGACCCGACCCGTCGGCCCCGCCGACGGCGGGGACGTGTTCTGCCCCAAGTGCCGGGCGAGCACGCCCCCCGAAGCCTCCTACTGCTCCAACTGCGGAGCGCCCAGGATGGCGAGCGACGCGACGCGCCTCCTTCCCCCGGTTCCCCCCGTTTCTCCGGCACCGCCCGTCAGGGAGGAGACCGTGTACGCCGAGGACGCACCGAGGCGAAGGGTGCCACCGCCTCCGCCGAGGAGCTGGAACACGGCAATGGTCGTGCTCGGAGTGCTCGGGCTCTTGCTGTTGCTCCTAGTGGTGCTCCTGGCCCTCTTGGACGAAGACGACAGCGGCCCACCCGAGCCCACGACCACCATCCGGCTCACCACCACCACGCTGCGACCGTCCCCTGCCCCGACGCGGCCCCGCACCACGGCCCGTCCCCCAGCGACGGCAAGGCCCGTTCCCACGACTGCTACGCCACCGACCACCATGACGCTTACGCCGCCGTAGCGCATCCAGCAGATGCTTGCTAGCAGTGGGTGGCCTGGAAGTGCGGCCTCTCAGGCGGTCGGGTTCGGCGGCTGGTGGCCAGGGCCCGGCGCCGCCTCCCCGAGCGTGCCGAGCCGCCTCCGCCCTCCAGGCGGGCGCGACACCAGCCGCCTGATCAATAGCCGCCTGATCTCGTCAGCGGGGAGCGGCGGCGGGGTCGACCAGCCAGACCACCCGGTCGGCCCAAACTCGGGCCGCGGGAAGGTCCTCGCCGTCAACGATGCGCTGCATGGCCTGCTGTTTGTCCTCACCGCACACGGTGAAGAGCACCAGGCGCCCTCGGGCGATGCCCGAGTAGGTGAGGGTCATGCGAAGCAGCGGGTTGGTTCCGCTCGGGTCCTCGTTCATCACCACCAGGCGCCCCGGGTCGGCGTCGAGGGCGGGGGAGCCCGGGAAGAGGGAGGCGGTGTGACCGTCCGGCCCGAGGCCCAGGTGCACCACGTCGAAGCGGCCCAACTCTCCGACGCGGAGCTGGTAAGGGTCGGCGCCCTCCTCGCAGCGCATGGGGTGGACCGAGTTGGCCGCCCCCACCTTCTCGAGCAGGGCCTCCCGTACCAGGCGCTCGTTGGACTGCGGGTCGTCAGGCGCCACGCAGCGCTCGTCACCCCAGTAGACGTCCACGAGCCACCAGTCGATGCGGTCACCAGCGTCTGCCGCCAACCGCTCATAGCACTGCCGGGCCGTCTCCCCGCCCGACAGGGCGAGGGAGAACTCCTCGTCGGGGCGTTCCCGGAAGGCCTCGACCACGCGCTCGGTGAAGGCACCGGGAACGTCGTCCACGACGATCAACTCACCGTTCATCGCTTCAGGTCCGTGCCAGGGGAGATCACGAACCGAAGGATACGGCGGCTCGGAGGGTCGGCCCATAGGAGGGGTGTGGCTCGAGACGGGTCAGGGCCTTGCCCAGCGACCACGGAAGGGAATCGTCGTGGAGTAGCAGTCGGTCCTCGAAGGTGCACATTCCCGCCACCTCTGCCCTCGATCGCACCAGCCGCTCGCCTGCGACCCTATCCACGGTGAAGGTCCCGGTGGTGTCCTGGTGGTCGCACAGGAGGCGAACCACGAGGTGTCGGGCGTCGGACAGGGAGAACGCCGATGGGGGCAGCGCCAGCCGAGAGGACAGCCAGCCGGCCATGAGCTGGCGCGGACCGGGCTTGCCCTCGATGATCACGGCCCGAACACCGCTCAGGAAGGGCCGGAAGGGGCCGATCTCGAAGAGATTGCCCAGCAGCTCTCGCCAGGGCTGGAGGCGGATCCACGACAGGTCCAACACGTGGCGATCCCCGGCCAGGGCCGTGAGGCGGCGCAGAGCGTCGTGGTCCTCGGCCGCATCTCTGGTGTCCACGATGACGGTGTCGGCGGCGGCCAGCACAGGGTCGGAAGGAGGGGGCAACAGGGCCAGGAACCACACCGCCACGGGCACGTCGGGCAGGGTGAGCGGCTCCACGAGGGAGTACAGGTGGGCGCCCAGCTCCCCTCGAACGAGGAGGCGCACCTCCTCCGACCACACGCCATGGCCGCCGGCGTCGGCGCCGTGGAGGCGGACCTCAGCGTCGAGGCCGGGCTCGGGGGCCTCTTCGTCGCGGAGGAGGACCACGGTTCGGCCGGGGTGGCCTGTCTCCAGGCGGTGCATGGCCGAGCATGCCTTCTCGGCGTCGTCCTCGTCATTGGCCACCATCACCAGGTTGACCACGCTGGTGCGGGTGGCGGTCCGCCGCTCGCCGTGCCGCAGTCCGGCCAGGGCCTCGAGGACCTGGCTCACACGCACGTCCTGGCCTTGCCAGTGGCCGAGCTCTCCCGCCGGCCCGGTTGTCTCTAGGGGCTGCGCCACTTGCGCCCGTCCCTCTGGAGTAGGCGGTGTGCCTCCTCGGGGCCCCAGGTCCCGGCCACATGACGGGCCAACGGGGCCCGGTCCTCTTCACCCCACACCTTCAAGATCGGGTCGACGATGCGCCACGACTGCTCCACCTCATCGGAGCGGATGAACAGGGTGGGGTCGCCCAGCATGGCGTCGAGGAGGAGCCGCTCGTAAGCGTCGGGCGCCTCCTCCAGGAAGGCTGCCTCGTAGGAGAAGTCCATGGAGACCGTTCTCACCCGAAGGGCCTGACCGGGCACCTTGGCGCCAAAGCGGAGCGTGATGCCCTCATCGGGCTGGATGCGCAGCACCAGGGCATTGGGGCCGAGCCCCTTCGTCTGGTCGGCGTCGAAGGGCAGGTGGGGCACCCGACGGAACTCCATGGCCACCTCCGTCATGCGTTTGGGGAGCCGCTTGCCGGTACGGACGTAGAACGGGACGCCGGCCCATCTCCAGTTGTCCACGGCGAGCCGCATGGCCACGTACGTCTCGGTGCGGCTGTCCGGCTTCACGCCGGCTTCCTCGGTGTAGCCCAGGACCTTCTCTCCCTCCACCCAGCCCTGGACGTACTGGGCCGGGACCACGTCGGTGACCACCTGCTCGTGGCTCATGATGTCGACGGCGCGGAGGGCCTTCACCTTCTCGTCCCGGATCCCATGTGCGTCGACGGTGGCCGGAGGCTCCATGGCCGTCAGGGCCAGCACCTGGAGCACGTGGTTCTGCACGATGTCGCGGAGGGCGCCGGCCCCCTCGTAGAAGCCGCCGCGATGGCCCACGCCGAGGGACTCGGCCACGGTGATCTGGACGTGGTCGACGTAGCGTCGGTTCCAGACGGGCTCGAATATGGCGTTGGCGAAGCGCAAGGCGAGGACGTTCTGGACCGTTTCCTTCCCGAGGTAGTGGTCGATGCGGTACACCTGCTCCTCTTTGAAGCCCTCGCGGATGGCGGCGTCGAGCCGGCGGGCGCTGTCGAGGTCCCGGCCGTAGGGCTTCTCCACCACGAGCCGGACGAAGGCATCGTCGGAGAGTGGCCGGGGAAGGCCGAGGTCGCTGAGGTAGCGGGCCACGTCGGCGAAGACCTCGGGAACAGTGGCCAGGTAGTAGAGGCGGTTGCCGGCCGTTCCCCGCTCGGCGTCGAGGGCGTCGAGCACCCGGCCCAGCTCCCTGTAGGTGCTGGGGTCGTCGTAACCGCCCGACACGTACCTGAAGCCAGGTACCAGGTCCTCCCAGGCCGAGCTGGGCTTGGTCACCGCCTCGAGCGCAAGCTCGCGGAATGCCTGGTCGCTCATATGGGTGCGGCCCACGCCCACCAGGACGAAGGCGTTGGACAGCAGCCGGTTGGCGGCCAGCGCCTCGAGGGCAGGGATGAGCTTGCGACGGGTGAGGTCGCCCGAGGCGCCGAACACCACCAGCGCGCACGGGGGCGCCCGACGCTCGCTGTCGAGGTCCTGGAGGAGGGGGTTGGGCTCGAGTTGGGTCATGAGGCCTGGGTCACCTGTGCAGGCGGTGGCCCCCGAACTGGTTCCGGAGGGCGGCGATGACCCGTGCCGCGAAGCGCTCGTCGTCGCGGGACGAGAACCGTTCGAAAAGTGAGGCTGTGATCACCGGCGCCGGAACGCCCCGGTCGACGGCTTCCTTCACCGTCCAGCGGCCTTCGCCCGAGTCGTCCACGTAGCCCCGGATCGAGGCGAACTCCTCGGGGTCGGCCAGGGCCCGCTCGGCGAGCTCGAGCAGCCAGGAACGCACCACTGACCCGTGGTTCCACAGGGCTGCGACCTGGCGGAGGTCGATGTCGAGCTCTTCGGCCGCCTGGAGCAGGGCGAAGCCCTCGGCGTAGGCCTGGAGGAGCCCGTACTCGATCCCGTTGTGGACCATCTTGGTGTAGTGGCCGGCGCCGGCAGGGCCCACGTGGGCGTAGCCGTCGGCGGGAGCGAGGTCGACGAACGCCGGCTCCAGCCTCTGCACGGCTTCGTGGTCGCCCCCCACCATGAGGCAGTAGCCCTCCTTCTCACCCCACACACCGCCTGACACGCCGGCGTCGACGAAGTGGATGCCCTGCTGGGCCAGGTGGATATAGGACGCTTGGGAGTCGTGGTAGTTGGAGTTCCCACCGTCGATCACGGTGTCCCCTGCTTCGAGGATGCCGGCCAACATGGTCACCGTGGTCCGGGTCGGCTCACCCGAGGGCACCATCATCCATACCGCACGAGGAGCTTGGAGCCTGTTCACCAGGTCATCCAGGCTGGCGGCCGCCGAGACGCCCCCGCCGGCCTCGGCCTCACCCCTGGCCGGGTCGACGTCGTAGACGACGACCTGATGGCCCCGATCGACGAGGCGGCGAACCATGCTGGCGCCCATGCGCCCCAGCCCCACCATGGCCAGCTGCATCCCTACCCCAGCTGCTCTATGTCGTCGACGGCCACCCGCTGGACGCGACGCTCGTGGTTGTGCAGGGTGGAGTAGTCACCCAGGGCCTGGCCCGCCACCATGGTGTTGAAGTCGTACTTGAACCAGGGGATGGGAACGGAGGGAGCCGAGGAGCGGGGCACCACCTGCACCGCCAGCACCGTGTTCGGCCCCCCCTTGTGGAGCTGGCCCGTGGAGTGGAGGAAGCGTGGTCCGTAACCGACCGTGACCGCCATGCCTCCGAGCTTGTCCCGCAGGGACCGCCGAACACGTCCCAGGGCGTCGTCTTGGCCGTAGGGCAGGTAGGCCTGGATCGACAAGTAGTCTCCAGGCCGGCACCGCTCACCCACCCACTCGCTCACCGTGGCGGGGTCGTGGGTGACGACGTCGGGAAGGGGGAGGTCCTTCAAGACCTTGGCCACGTTGGCCTTGGACTCCGCCACGTCGGGCTGGTCGAAGGGGTCGATACCGAGCACGTGGCCGGCACTGGCTGTGGCCAGCTCCCAGCGCAGGAACTCGCGACCGAGCTCGATGGGGTCGTCGATCTCGAGGGTCACCAGATGGCGATCGTGACCGGTCTCGGGCTCGGTGGTGGGCACGGGGATGCAACCCTTGCCGTGCTTTCCCGTGGACTCGGCGATGAGCTGCTCGACCCACAGGCCGAAGGCGGCGTAGCGCTCGGGCACCACCACCGTCACCTTGTCGCGTCCCTCGACGGCCGCTTCCCCCATCTCCAGGCCCAGCTTCACCGCCTCCTCGGCGTCAGCGTCGATGGCCGACTGGCACAGCGCGGCGATGTCCAGGCCGCACAGCGCCGCCGGCACCAGGCCGAAGTAGGACAGGACCGAGTAGCGGCCCCCGATGTCGGCAGGGTTGAGGAACAAGCGGTTGAAGCCCACGTCCTCGGCCAGCTCGGCCAGGGGCGTGTCCGGATCGGTGATGGCGGCGTACCGGCTCGGGTCTCCCACGCGCTCCCAGCAGTAGGCGAGCAGAGCCTTGACCTCAAAGGTGGTGCCCGACTTGGACGACACGAGGAAGAAGGCGTCGTCGAGGTCCACCGAGGCCACCGTCCGGGGTTCGGTGGTGTCGAGCACCACCAGGCGGTCGGAGCCCATCGCGGCCCGAAGGACCTCCGGGCCCAGCGATGATCCTCCCATGCCGAGCAGCACCACGGTGGAGGCGTCGATGGTGGAGGCCCAGCCCGAGATGTCGTCGGCCTCGTTCCTCATGCGTCTGGGGACCTCGAGCCAGCCGAGACTCGACGGGGCCACGTTTCCCTCGGGCCACAGACCGGCGTCCGCAGCAAGAAGACGGTCGAGCAGGGTGGTGATCTCGGTCACGAGGGGTTTTGCTGGCCGACCGACGGGGCGTTGTGGGCGTGAGTCTTCATGGCGTCGGCCTTGGAGGTGAGCGCGGCCATGAGATCGTCGAAGGAGGAGAGGAACGATGCCACCCCCTGTTGCTCCAGAACGGC
>JALZKD010000126.1 GCA_030859405.1 Actinomycetota bacterium
ACGCTGAGGCCCAGGGCGGCCGACGTCACGCAGGCCAGCGGCGTCAGGGTCAGGAGCACGGGCCAGTCGATCACCAGATAGACGGGGGTGCTGGGCAGGAAGGCGGCCACGGGGAACACAACCATCCCTGCGAACAGGGCCAGGATGGCCCCGAAGAGGATCTTCTCCATGGCGACCACGCCGACCGAGGTGGGCGCCAGCACCCTGCCCTCCAGCTCCCGGGTCACGTCGATCTCGATGGCCATGGGTACCGCCACCCGGAACACGCCCTGGAAGGCCATGGCCTGGGCGATTAGGCCGGCCATCAGGAGGCTGGCGAAGCGGGACACACTGGCCTCGCTGTCGCCTCCGACGCCCTGGCCGATGACCGGGAACAGGTAGGTGAACACGAACACCAGCAGCAGCGGCTGGGTGACGGTGTTGTGCAAGAACTCGACCATCGACCTGTCGAGGACGGTGAGGTCGCGCAGGAGCATGCTTCGCATCACCGCCCACGTGGTGGGCCGCGGGCGCCCGGCGTGGAGCGGGGCCAGGCGACGGGTGGCAGCCGGGGCGGGCGCCGGGGCGGTGGTCACTCCCGCAGCTCCTTGCCGGTGAGGCTGATGAAGACCGTCTCCAGGCTGGCCTCCTCCAGCGAGAGGGTCCGCAGCGAGAAGCCCTCCCGATCGACTACGGACACGATCTCGGCCACGGTGCCCTCGGCTTCCTCCAGTAGTACGCGCAACCCTCCGTCGGCCGGCTTGACCTCGATGACCCCGCCCACCAGGCGGAGCCGGCGGGCCAGACGGTCGAGGTCCCCGTCCACCTTGAGGAGCAGCATCTCCTCCGTCCCGAGCGACCGGCGGAGCCTCTCGGGCGTGTCGAGGGCCAGGATCCTTCCCCGGTCCATGATGGCCACCCTCTGGGCCAGGCGCTCCGCCTCCTCCATGTAGTGGGTAGTGAGGAGGATCGTCTCGCCCTCGGCGTGGAGCTCGCCCAGGATCTCCCACAGGGCCAGGCGGCTCTGAGGGTCGAGGCCGGCGGTGGGTTCGTCCAGGAACAGCACGGCCGGCCGGGGCAGGAAGGCGCGGGCCAGCATGAGGCGTTTGGCCATGCCCCCCGAGAGCGTGGTGACCCGGGCCTTGGCCCGGCCGGTGAGGCGGAACCGCTCCAACAGCCGGTCGGCGGCCTTTTTCGCCGCCCGGTCCCGGAAGCCGAAGTAACGCCCGTGGAAGTAGAGGTTCTCCCAGACGGTGAGGCTGCGGTCCAAGGTGTTGGCCTGGGCGACCACCCCAACAGCCGCCTTGGCCAGCGCCGGGTCGGCGACCACGTCGACCCCGTTGACCAGGGCCGTGCCCGCCGTGGGCACCACCCGCGTGGTGAGCATGCCGACGGTGGTGGTCTTGCCCGCCCCGTTGGGCCCTAGGAGGGCGAAGATCTCGCCCTTTCGCACCGTCAGCTCGAGCGAGTCGACGGCGGTGAGCCCTCCGGGGTAGGTCTTGGTGAGGCCGACGGTGCGGATGACGTGCGTCTCCTCCACAGGCGCGGGCTCCTCCTCCGCCGCCGGGGCGGGTTCCTCCGCCACCGACACGGCCTGCTCTGCGGGCTCCTCTTCCGCCACCGGCGCGAGCTCCTCCGGCGCTTCCGCGCCCTCGCCGGCGGTCGCCGGCGCCGCCGGGGTGCCGTCGCTCATAGGGGCCATTGTCCTCTACCGCGGCCCGCCGGTGTCAACGCGACCTCCCCACCGGTGCCCGTGCGGAGCAGGATATGCCTCATCTGTATGAGAACGACCACCAATCTGCCTGACGCCCTGGCCGCCGAGGCCAAGTCCCGGGCCTCGGCCCAGGGGCGAACCTTCACCAGCCTGGTCGAGGAGGGGCTGCGCTCGGTGCTGGCCAACGACGACCCGGGCCGAAGCGGCCGGCCCGAGCCCCTTCCGGCCTTTGGCGACCCAGACGACCAGCTGCTCGTCGATCCCGCCGACCGCGACGCTCTCTGGGCCGCGCTGGACGAGCGGGGACCGTGATCCTGCGACGACGTCAACGTCCTCGTCTACGCCTTCCGGCGAGAGGCGGAGGGCCACCAGCACTACGCCACGTGGCTTGCGGACGTTGTGGGCGGGGGGGACGAGATGGCGCTGCACGACCCTGTACCGGTCGGTTTCGTCAGGATCGTCACCAACCCCCGCATCGTGCCAACCCGCGCTCCCACCGCTCTGGCCCTTGACTTCGTGACGCGCGTCCGCACCGCCCGTCGATCCCGGTGGCTCCCGGCGGGGCCGGCCTCTTGGAGTCGCCTGGGGGAGTTCGCCGATCGGGACCGGGGCATCGCCGGGAACCTGGTGCCGGACGCGCACCTTGCCGCTGTCGCCGTTGCCCACGGTTGCCGGCTGGCGACTGCCGATCGAGGCTTTGCCCGGTTCCCGGCCCTCGACTGGTTCGACCCTGCGACCTGAGCTCCGCTTCACGGCAGCCATGGGCTAGGGGCTGAGGCGGTGCCGGTCACGATGCAAGAAGGTGGTCTCTCGCACGTCCTCGATCCCGAGGAGGCACATCAGCATCCGAGTCAGCCCGAGCCCGAACCCGCCGTGTGGGGGACAGCCATAACGGAAGAAGTCGAGATAGGTACGAATCACCTCGACCCTCGACGGCTTCCGCCTGGCCTGGGAGAGCAGTCGGTCGTACCGGTGCTCGCGCTGTGCGCCCGTGGTCACCTCCAGCCCGTTCCACAACAGGTCGAAGCCCCTGGTGAGGTCCGAGCCGTCGTCGAGGCGCATGTGGTAGAAGGGCCGGACGGCCTCCGGGTACTCGGTGACGAAGACGAGCTCGTGCCCCAGCTCGGCGGCAACGTGCTGGCTCAGCAACCGCTCGCCCTCGGCGTCGAGGTCGCCGTTGGGGTCCGAGGAGCGATGGCCGCGAGTGGCAAGGAGGCTCTGCGCTTCGGCCATGGTGATCTTCGGGAACGGAGCCTCCGGGACCCGCACCTGTCTGCCGAAGACCCGCTCCACCTCGGGCCCGTGCTCGCGCTCGACGGCGGCGATCACGTGGCGCAGCCATCGCTCCTCGAGAGCCATGACGTCGTCGTGGGAGTCGATCCACGAGATCTCCACGTCGACGCTGGTGAACTCGGTGTCGTGGCGGGAGGTGAGGAGTGGGTTGGCCCGGAACACGGGGCCGATCTCGAACACCCGCTCCAGGCCGCCGCACATGGCCATCTGCTTGTAGAACTGGGGCGACTGTGCCAGGTAGGCCGACCGGTCGAAGTGCTGGACGATGAACAGCTCGCGACCCGACTGGTTGGGTATGGCGCGGAGCTTCGGGGAGTGCAGCTCCAAGAACTCGTGGCGGTGCCACCACTCGCGCATGGCCTGCTCCGCCGTGGTCTGCACCTCGAAGATCAGGCGGTTCCTCGGCCGGCGCAGGTCCAGGTAGCGCCAGTCCAGCCGCTCCTCGACAGGAGAGCCGTCGTCGATGGGTGGTGGACCGAGGGCAGGTCCCACCACCCGGAGCTCGTCCAGCACGACCTGCATGCCCCCGTGCGCCGCTCCCGGAGCTGCCCTCACCGCGCCGGTCGCCTCGATGGCGGACTCCGGCGTCACCGGCGGCTGGCCGGCGGTCCGGGCGGCGCCGTCGGGAGCCACGAGCTCGACCAGTCCCGTGTGATCACGGAGGGTCAGCACGGGGCTCGATCCCGCCACCCCGCAGAGCGCGGTGTGGGCCCATCCGCACACCCGTACCGTGCCGCCCTCCCGACGGGCCAGGTCCCGCACGAGGGTGCGCTCCATCCGGGGCCGAACCCTAATCCCCCGGGTCAGATCTCCAGCTCCAGCAGGTCCCTCCCGACTGCGACCTCGCCGTCGAAGTGGCCGGCCACCCCTTTCACCCAGTGCGCGTCGGGCAGGGCGTCGTCGCCGGGGACGAAGTGGGTGAGCACGAGGCGGCGGGCGCCGGCCTCGGCCGCGACCCGCCCCACCTCGCTCAACGGGGTGTGGGAGCTCACCAGGTGGTGGTGCCGGCGCTCGGCCTCCCAGGAGTCCTCGTCGTCCCCCTCGTCCGGTCCCTGCTCCAAGGCGGCGTCGTCGAACACCTCGTGCACCAGGATGTCGGCCGACCGGGCCAGCCTGACGAGGTTCGGACAGGGCGCGGTGTCGCCGGAGAGCACCACAGACCCGGCGTCGGTGTCGAAGCGGTAGGCGAAGGCGGGGAAGACGGGGGCGTGGCGCACCAGGGTCGCCGTGACCCGCACAACGTCGTCCTCCTTCACGAGGATGGGGTCCATGTCAGGGGCCACGTGGTCGGGGCCGCGGGCGCCGAGGCCGGCCGGGACGGCGATCTCGTGGGGCGCCACCATGGTGGTGAGGTCGCGTCGCCCCGCCTCGCGCATGCGGATGTTGAGGTCGTAGGCGTGGGCACCGATCGCTGCGACGGTGAGGTCGACCAGGCCGGGGGCCGGGTTGTCCGGGTGCAGCATCGGCGCCGGGCGGGCGCGATCGTCGGGAGGGAGCGATGCGGCGCCGCCGGCCGAGCCGGGACCGTACACGTCGACCGGGGGGTTCCACTGCAGGATGGGCCAGCCCAGCAGGAACAGGTTGAAGTAGTCGCAGACGTGGTCGGAGTGGAGGTGGGTGACGAAGACCTCGTGGAG
>JALZKD010000048.1 GCA_030859405.1 Actinomycetota bacterium
GAGGAGACCGAGCGGCAGGCCATGGTGGTGTGGAGGGCGTAGCCGCGCGCCTGGCCATAGCCGAGCGCCTGGAAATGGTCCGGGACCGCATCAACCGGGCCGGTGGCGACGGGCGGCAGGTCACCGTGGTGGCCGTGAGCAAGGGCTTCGGCCTCGATGCCGTCGAGGCCGCCTACGACGCCGGTCTACGCGACTTCGGCGAGAACTACGCCCAGGAACTGTGGCAGAAGTCGGGGACCGGTGCGACGTCGTATCCGACCCCGCCCCGCTGGCACTTCCTCGGAGCCGTCCAACGCAACAAGGTCCGTCACCTGGCGCCCGTGGTTCACGCCTGGCAGGGGGTCGCCAGGACCGCAGAGGGCGTCGAGATCGCCCGTCACTGTCCCGGCGCGGGGGTGATGGTGCAGGTCAACGTCACCGGAGCGCCACGGCACAACGGCTGCAGCTTCGAAGAGGCGCCGGCGCTGGTGGAGGACCTGCGCCGGCAGGACCTCGACGTGCGGGGCCTGATGTGCATCGCCCCCCGATACGAGCCTCGCACCGCCTTCCGCCGGCTGGCGACCCAGGCCCGAGATCTCGGGCTCAGCGAGCTGTCCATGGGGATGTCGGCCGATTTCGAGGCCGCGGTGCAGGAGGGGTCCACCATGGTCCGCGTGGGGTCGGCGCTCTTCGGTCCCCGACCGGGGCCGGACCGGCGATAGGCTCGGTCGCCAAGGAGGGTTCTGATGCCTGGCATGCTCCGGCGAACGATGGTCTATCTCGGCATCGTCGACGACGAATACGACGACTACGAGCCCTACGAGGAACCGCAACCAGTCCCCTCCCAGCAGGGCTCGGTCCGGTCGTACCCGGCCCCCGAGAGGCAGCAGTTCGAGACGTCGCCGGTGTCCGCGCCCCAGCCCGCCATACGCACCATTCCCCGAGAGGCTCCGCAGCCCGAGCTGCCACCTCAGCCCTCCGTGGTGGCCAGGCCCTCGGCCGTGGTGCGGCCCATCGCCCCCCTCCAGAGCGCCAAGGTCCATGTGGTGGCGCCCACCAGCTTCCCCGACGCCCAGGAGATCGGAGACCTGCTGCGTGCCAACCAGCCCGTGATCGTGAACCTGCAGGGGGCCGACCGGGAGCTCGGCCGGCGCATGATCGACTTCTGCAGCGGCGTCACCTACGCCCTCGCCGGCTCCATGGAGAAGGCGGCGGACCAGGTCTTCCTGCTCACGCCTTCCGACGTGGAGGTCTCCGCCGAGGAGAAGCGGCGGCTCCAGCAGAGCGGTCTCTACGACAGCTGAAGAGCCCAGAACCTTCCCCCGGCATGACCGCTCGATGATGCAACTTCTCTGCCTCGCGGCCCAGGCCTACGTCTTCGTGCTCTTCGGTCGGATCATCCTCAGCTGGTTCCCCGTGTCGCCGGGTACTCCCATGGCATCGGTCTTCTCCGTGCTCTATGCCCTGACCGAACCCGTGCTGGGGCCCCTCAGGCGTGTGCTCCCTCCGGTAGGGATGGGCGGGATGGGCCTGGACCTGTCACCCATGATCGTCTCCGTCGCCATCCAGTTCCTCCTGGTCCCCGTCCTGTGCACGCTCTGACGTGAGGATCCCCGTGGCCACGGGGCCCTGGCGGTACCATCGCCGCCCATGGATGTTTCGCCGGAGACCATTCGCACGGTGGAGTTCCGTGAGCGCCTGCGGGGCTACAACCAGGACGACGTGGACCAGTTCCTCGAGCGCATGGCGGCGGGGGTGGAGATCCTCCAACAGCGTCTCCGTGACGCCAGCGAGCGAGCGACCCGCGCCGAGGAGCGAGCTCACCAGGCCGACGGCGGCGACTCGATCCGCCAGACCCTGGAGATGGCGCAGCGCGTCGCCGACGAGGCGATGGAGAAGGCCCGAGACCAGGCCGCCCGTCTCGTCGAGGCGGCGCAGGCAGAAGCTCAGGCCCTGACGGCTGATGCCGAGGGCCAGGCAGAGCGCTTGGCGGAGGAGGCCCGGGCCGACGTCCGCCGGCTGGAGGCGGCGCGCCAGAAGCTCGGCGCCGACGTGACCCGGCTGGAGCGGTGTGTGGCCGAGGCTCGGGACCGGGCCCAGGCCTCGCTGGCCGACGCCGTGCGCCAACTCGACCATCTGGTTCCCGACCCCGCACCCTTGCCAGTGGCACAGGGAGGGGACCTCGAGGACGCCCGGGACCCCGAGCCCGCCGAGCTCTCCACCGACCAGAGCCCCGAGCCGGCGATTCAGTTGCAAGGTGTTCCAGTCCAGTCCTGATCCCCTGTACCAAACCGACGTGGCCGCGTCTTCCTAAGATGCGGTCGGCCCTTGTTCCCTATCCGGGTGGTGCTTCGTGTTACTCCTGAATGTCGGCCTCATAGCGCTCGGTTTCGTGCTGCTGATGATCGGCCTGTTCGCCGACGTCATCTGGCTCGTCTACGCGTCGATCGTTTGCGCCATGGTGGCGGGCCTGGTGCTGCTCCTCTACAGCCGCCTGAGCCAGCGTGAAGCTGCGCCTGCTCCAGCCGGCGCCCCTCCGGGGCAGGTCTCGGCGCCTCCGGCCGCACCGCCTGCTGCTCCGCCTGCAAGGTCCGGCGAGGCGGCGCCCGAGCCCGCGGCCATGGAGCCCACGCCGAGCCGGGGATGGGCGCCTCCGCCCCGGCTCGAGCCGGTCCCCGAGCCCACCGACAGGCTGGCTGTGGTCGACAGCACGGGGAGGTCCGACACCGAGGTGGGGGAGGCGGTGAGCGTGGCGCCTTCGAGCGACGAGGACGAGCTGGGCTTCCCCATCGCCGATTATGACGAGCTGCGAGTGAGCGAGATCCTGCCCCTGCTGCCGGAGCTGGACCTTGACGAGCTGGACATAGTTCGCGAGCGGGAAGAGAACGACAAGCGGCGGCTTGCGGTGATCAGCAGGATCGACGAGCTGATGGACGAGCTGGAGGCCGAGGAAGAGCCGGTGGCCGTCGCCGCGCCCACGGCCGATGGCTTTCCCATCGAGGACTACGACAGCCTCCCGGTGGAGGAGATCGTGGCCATGATCCCGAGCCTCAGTGACGAAGAGCTCGACATGCTCGCCGAGCGGGAGGAGCAAGGCCAGAACCGCGCCGCCGTCCTTGACGCCATCGACGACCAGTTCGAAGAAGTCGAGATCGAGGAGGAAGAGGAGGAGGAGGTCGTGGCCGCTCCGGTGGCGCCCCTCGCCGTCAAGACGCCCCCGGCCAAGAAGGTGCCGGCCAAGAAGGTGCCGGCCAAGAAGGTGGCGGCCAAGAAGGTGCCGGCCAAGAAGGTGCCGGGCAAGAAGGTGCCGGCCAAGAAGGCCGTGGTCAAGAAGGTGCCGGCCAAGAAGGTGGCGGCCAAGAAGGCCGTCGTCAAGAAGGTGGCGGCCAAGAAGGTGGTGGCCAAGAAGGCCGTGGTCAAGAAGGTCCCGGCCAAGAAGGTCCCGGCCAAGAAGGTGGGGAAGGCGACGAAGAAGCGCTAGGGCCTGGCCCGTCCGAGCCCGATGTGTATGGCCCGGCCATCGGGCAACTCGGCTCGGCGGGCATTGCTGATCGGTCCGGCCAGCACCACCTCGTCGGCCAATGTCTCCTCCGCCACGTAGTGGCGATGGCGTTCCACTGCGGTGGCCACGTCGTCGGGCCCGTCCAGCACCAGATGGATGCGATCAGCCACGTGGAGGCTCGCCTCCCGACGAGTCTCGTTCACCAGGCGGACCACGTCCCGGGCCAGCCCCTCGGCTTCGAGCTCGGCCGTCACGACGAGGTCCAGGATCACCACGCCGTCCCCACCGGGTAGGGCCCGGCCCGCGGCCTGGTCGTGGGGTGCGAGGCCAAGGCTGTACTCGTCGTCCTCGAGGGTGCGCCCCGCCACCTCCACGGCGCCATCGCCGTGACGTTCCCAGTTCCCTTCCCTGACCGCCTTGATGATCTTTTGCACGTCGGGCCCGATGCGGGGGCCCAGCACGGCCGGCACAACCTGGAGCACCTGCTCGCCTGCCGCCTCCACGTCGCGGGACAGGACCACGCGCTTCACGTTCACCTCGTCGGCAATGAGGTTCACGAACGGCTCCAGGTGGTTGGCCTCGGCGCTGGCGACGGTCAGGGACGAGAGGGGTAGCCGGGCCCGCAAGCGCTGAGCCTTGCGTACGGAGTGGGCGGCCGAGCACACGTCGCGCACCAGGTCCATGCTGGCGACCAGCTCGGGGTCGGCGGGCAGCTCGTCCGGCGATGGCCAGTCCACGAGGTGCACGCTGCGCCGGCCGGTGAGGCCCCGGTACACGTCCTCGCTGATGAGCGGCAAGAGGGGAGCGCATACCCGGCACACCACCTCCAGCACCGTGTAGAGGGTGTCGAAGGCGTCCCTGGAGGTCGCCTCGTCGACGGCCGCCGACGTCCGCCAGAAGCGGTCGCGGGATCTGCGGATGTACCAGTTGGTCAGGGCGTCCAGGAAGGAGCTGACAGAGGCGCACGCCTCGGAGATGTCGTAGGCGTCGAGGGCGATGGTCACCTGCTCGACGAGCTGACGAGCCTTGGCCAGCACGTAGCGATCGAGCACGCCCGCGGCATCGGTGCGCCATCCGGCCGAGTAGGACTCGGTGTTGGCGTAGAGGGTGAAGAAGTACCAGGCGTTCCAGATCGGGTTGACAACCAGGCGCACCGCCTCGCCCACGCCCTTACGGGAGAAGACGAGATCCTGACCTCGGAGCACGCTGGAGGAGAGCAGGAACCAGCGAACGGCATCGGCCCCGAAGGTGGCGAACATCTCCTCGGGGTCGACGTAGTTGTGGAGCCGCTTGGAGGCCTTGCGTCCGTCGTCGCCCAGAATGACCCCGTGGGCCATGCAGGTGCGGAATGGCGCGGAGTCGAACAGCGCCGTCGACAGCACGTGCAGGTTGTAGAACCACGCCCGGGTCTGGCCCACGTACTCCACGATGAAGTCGGCTGGGAAGTGGCTCTCGAACCAGTCACGGCTCTGGAACGGGTAGTGGACCTGGGCGTAGGGCATGGAGCCCGACTCGAACCAGCAGTCGAGCACCTCCTCGACCCGACGCATGGTCGACCGGCCTGTGGGGTCGTCGGGGTTCGGACGAGTGAGGGCGTCCACACCCGGCCGGTGCAGGTCATCGGGGCGCACCCCGAAGTCACCCTCGAGCTGGTCGAGGCTCCCGTACACGTCGATGCGGGGGTAACGGGGGTCGTCGCTCTTCCACACAGGGATCGGCGATCCCCAGAATCGGTTGCGACTGATCGACCAGTCGCGGGCGTTCTCCAGCCACTTGCCGAAGGCGCCGTCACCGATGTGAGCGGGGACCCAACGAATGTCCTGGTTGAGCTCGAGGGCCCGCTCCTTGATTGCGGTCACGGCCACGAACCACGAGCTCACCGCTTTGTAGATCAACGGTGTGTCTGTGCGCCAGCAGTGCGGGTAGCTGTGCAGGTAGCTCTGATGGCGTACCACCGCCCCCCGGTCCTTCAGGTGGCGGATGATGCCGGCGTTGGCGTCGAAGACGTGCTGGCCCTCGTAGTCGGGGACCTCGGCCGTGAAGCGGGCGTGCTCGTCGACGGGAACCACGACCGGGATGCCGTTGGCCTCGGAGAGGCGCTGGTCGTCCTCACCGAAGCCGGGGGCGATGTGCACCGTGCCCGTGCCCTCTTCCGTGGTGACGAAGTCACCGTCGAGCACCCGGAAGGCGTTGGGCGTGTCCTCGAAGTAACCGAAGAGGGGCCGGTAGCGACGGCCCACCAGGTCGGCTCCCTTCACGGTGTCCACCCGGGTGGCTCCGGCCAGCTCCTTCTCGTAGCCGCCGGCGGTGGCCGCGCCCACGATGTAGCGCTGGCCGTCCTCCTCGAAGACGGCGTAGTCGACGTCGGCACCAACCGCCAGGGCCAGGTTGGAGGGAAGGGTCCAGGGGGTGGTGGTCCACACCAGGATGTGCTCGCCTGACTCAAGGGTGAAGAGGACGGTGACGGCGGGGTCCTGGCGCTCCCGGTAGGCGTCGTCCAGGCGGGTCTCGAAGTTGGAGAGCGGTGTCTCGCACTCCCAGCAGTAAGGGAGCACCTTGTAGCCCTCGTAGATCAAGCCCTTCCGCCAGAGCTGCTCGAAGGCCCACATGACGCTCTCCATGTAGGAGAGGTCGAGCGTCTTGTAGTCGCGCTCGAAGTCCACCCAGCGGGCCTGGCGGGTGACGTAGGACTGCCACTCCCGGGTGTAGCGCAGGACCGACGTGCGACAGGCCTGGTTGAAGCGCTCGATGCCATAGGCGTTGATGGCCACATGACCGGTGATGCCCAGCTCTCTTTCCGCCTCCATCTCCGCCGGCAGGCCGTGGCAGTCCCATCCGAAGCGACGGTCCACGCGCCGGCCTCGCATGGTCTGGTACCGGGGGATGGCGTCCTTCACGTACCCGGTCAGGAGGTGCCCGTAATGGGGGAGGCCGTTGGCGAACGGCGGGCCGTCGTAGAACACGAACTCGCCCTGCTCGGCGGGACGCTGGTCGACGGATGCCCGGAAGGTGGCGTCGGCCGCCCAGAACGCCAGCACCCTCTCCTCGAGCTCGGGCAGGTTCGCCTGCGGGGGTACCTCCGGATAGGGCGCCACGGTCCTACTCTAGGGACCGGCCCGCAGCCGGCCGGTGGGGTCCGTCGAGGTCCGGAATGCGGGAGCGACCGCAGACGTTCTCCCGGTGCGCCATCCATCAGGGGCCGGCGCGCATGGTACCGTCCCGCCCTCGCCCCCCCAGCCGGCCTCACTGGGAGAGACACCACTTGCCCCGAGCAACCACTCCAGCCACCAAGGGCGCCAAAGCCGCCAAGAAGCAGGCCAAGGCGGCCGAGGCCCGCCCCAAGGGGGCCACCAAGAGGGCCGGCAAGCAGGTCGCCAAGAAGGTGGCCAAGAAGGTCGCCAAGAAGGCCGCCAAGAAGGCCGCCAAGAACGTCGCCAAGAACGTCGCCAAGAACGTCGCCAAGAAGGCCACCAAGCCGACGGCCGCCGATTCGGCTCCCCCCAGCAAGGGGGCCGGTGCTCGGGACCACTCCCTCGACAAGTTCCTGAGCGGGCAGGCGAGTGCCCTCCAGGCCGAGCGGGAGAGCTACGTGGCCCAAGCCGACAGCTTGAAGGCCGAGGCCGACCAGATGGCCCAGGAGGCCGAGCCCGGCGACGTGCAGTTCGACGAGGAATCCGGCGAGGGGGGCACCATGAACATCGACCGCGAGCGCGACCTGGCCCTTTCGGCCCAGGCCCGAGCGGCGGTGGAGGATATCGATCTGGCCCTCGGGAAGATCACCCGCGGCACGTACGGCGATTGTGAGCGCTGTGGCCAGCCCATTCCCAAGGCCCGCCTGAAGGCCCTTCCCCAGGCCCGGTTGTGCGTCGCCTGCAAGAGCGGGGGCCTGTCCCGGCGCTGAGGGCCCGCCGGCTGGCCCTCGCGGGGGCGGTGGCAGCGGCGGTGACCACGGTCGACCAGCTCACCAAGGCCTGGGCTCTCCGAGCGCTGGACGAAGGGCCGATCCACCTGATCTGGACGCTCAGGCTCGACCTTTCCTTCAACTCCGGTGCCGCCTTCGGCCTGGGCAGGGGACTGGCCCCCGTCCTCACCGCCGTCGCCATCCTCCTCGTGCTCGCCCTCCTCGGCTTCGGTCGAGCGGCCCTCGCCACCCTCCCTGGCACCGTCGCCCTCGGCCTCGTGCTGGGCGGAGCCCTCGGGAACCTGGCGGACCGCCTCTTCGGCCATCACGACGGCTCCGTCGTGGACTTCATCGACCTCCGGTGGTGGCCGGTCTTCAACCTCGCCGACGCCGCCATCTCCTGCGGGGTCGTGCTGCTGCTGGTGAGCAGCTGGCATCGCCCTCGTCAACGGACCCCCACCCCATGAGCGGGCCCTCGTCGGAGATCGTCCCCGGCGCTCTGCACGGTGAGCGGGTGGACCGGGTGGTCGCCCTGCTCACGGGCATGGCTCGCTCCGAGGTGGCGGCCCTGGTGGCGGCTGGCGGCGTCCGGGTCGAGGGTCGTACGGTCACCACCCGCAGCCACCGCCTCGTCCAGGGCGACCACCTCGAGGTATCGGTGCCAGAGCGGGTGAGCCCGCCCCCCCTCCAGCCCGACCCCAGCGTCCCGGTGACGGTGGTGCACCAGGACGCTCATGTGGTGGTGGTGGACAAGGCCGCAGGTGTCGTGATGCACCCTGGCTCTGGCCGGACGGACGGCACCCTGGTGCAGGGCCTGCTGGCCCGGTTCCCCGACCTGGCCCACATCGGCGCGGGGGAACCCGACCGGCCCGGGATCGTCCACCGACTGGACAAGGGCACGTCGGGGCTGGTGGTGGTGGCCCGTACCGCGGCTGCCTACCAGTCGCTGGTCGACCAGCTGAAGCGCCGGGTCGTCGACCGGCGCTACCTGTGCCTGGTCTGGGGCCACCTCTCCTCGGCGGACGGCCTGGTGGACGCACCAGTGGGTCGGTCCGGCTCCGACCCCACCCGCATGGCGGTATCGGCCCGGGGACGCCCCGCCCGGACCCGCTTCCATGTGCGCCGACGGGTCACCCATCCCGCCGTCACCCTCCTCGAGTGCCGGCTGGAGACGGGACGCACCCACCAGGTCAGGGTCCACCTGGCTTCCATCGGGCATCCCGTGGTGGGAGACGACCGCTACGGGGGTGCCCGGGCGTCCCTCATGGTGGAGCGGCCCTTCCTGCACGCCCACCGACTCGCCTTCGAGCATCCTGCGAGCGGTGACATGGTGGCCTGCTCGTCCCCGCTTCCGGCCGACCTGGAGGCCGCCCTGGCGCAGTGTTCCTAGGTCACAGCCCTTCCCCCGTCAGGGGGCCGTCCCCGGTGGGAGAGCCGTCTGGAGGGGAACGGCCTCCTCAGGGGCTTCGCCGGCGGTGCCCCGCGCCCGGGACACCATGTCAGCCAGCGTGTAGGAGTCCAGGTGGGAGCGCATCTGGCGCCCCACGTCGGACCACACGGCCAGCAGCACGCACTGGCCCTCGTGATCGCAGGCGCCGTCCTGGTGCGGCTCGCCGAAGTCACCGGCCACTATGGGCCCGTCCACGGCGCTGACGATCTGGCCCAGGGTGATCTCGGCCGGGCCTTGGGCCAGCACGTACCCACCGCCCACCCCCCGCTTGGAACGGACCAAACCAGCGCCCTTCAGGGCCAGGAGGATCTGCTCGAGGTAGGGCTGTGGCAGGCCGGTGCGCTCGGCGATGTCGCGAACCGACGTCGGCGTGCCACCCTCGTCGTGCAGGGCCAGCGAGAGCAGGGCCCGGCTGGCGTAGTCGCCCCGCGTCGAGACCTTCACGGTCCAATGCTACGACCGTGGGCGCTGCTGCGGGCACCCTCGTGCGCCGGTCCCCGAGATGTGCCGGCCACAGCCGTGCCCTAAGGTCGGCAGCAGATGGCGCCGAACCCACAGCCCGTCCTTCCCGACTACGGGGGGGCATGCCTGACGTCGGTCGTATCGGCGCTGTTCGACAGGGATTCTGCGCCGCCGGCTTGGCTCCCGGAACCGGTCGGGGCGGCTCGCCAGGTCGTGCTGCTGGTGCTCGACGGGCTGGGCTGGGATCAGCTGCGCGAGCGCCCCCATCTGGCGCCCACGCTTCACGCCATGGTGGGCGGGGCCATCACCTCGGTGGCCCCCACCACGACGGCCACCGCCCTCACCTCGCTCACCACCGGGCTGGCCCCCGCCCTCCACGGCGTCGTCGGCTACCGGGTCCAGGTGTCCCGGGGTGAGGTGATGAACGTGCTTCGGTGGACCACAAGCCGGGGTGACGCCAGGGAGGCCGTGCCCCCGGAGAAGTTCCAGACCCACGTGGCCTTCGCCAACTCCGGCGCCCCCGTGGTGACCCGAGCGGAGTTCGCCACCACCGGCTTCACCGCCGCCCACCTGGCCGGGGCCCGCCTGTACGGCTGGCGGGTCCCCTCGGCGCTCGTGGTCGAGGTCCGGCGCCTGCTCGGTCAGCAGGAGCCGTTCGTCTACGCCTACTACGACGGCATGGACAAGGTCGCCCACGAGCGGGGCTTCGGCGAGCACTATGACGCCGAGCTGGTGGCCGTCGACCGCCTGGTGGCGGACATGGCCGGCGCCCTCCCGCCCGGAGCGGTGTTGGTGGTGACCTCCGACCACGGCCAGGTCAGCGTGGGCAACGCCTCCATGGAGCTCGACCAGCAGCTGATGTCGGGCGTCGAGCTCCTCTCCGGCGAGGGCCGCTTTCGGTGGCTGCATGCCCGCCCGGGCGCCGCCCAGCGCCTTGTCGAGGAAGCGCGGGACTGCTACGGGCACCTGGCGTGGGTGCGCAGCCGCGAGGAGCTCGTGGACGAGGGCTGGCTCGGGGGCCGACCCCCTCCCGAGATCGAGCGCCGGCTGGGTGACGTGGCCCTGGTGCCCTTCGAGCCCGTCGCCTTCCACGACCCATCGGATCCGGGCGAGGCACGCATGGTGTGCCGCCACGGCTCTCTCACTCCTGCCGAGGCGTGGGTCCCGCTGCTGGCCCTCGATGCCGCGGGTGGGGGAGGTGCGGCCATGACGGCCGGATGATGTCTGACGTCCCTCACGCCCAACCCGACCTGATCACCGGCCCGAGCCCCCCGCACTCAGCTCACCCCGAGGCGGGCGAGAGCATCGAGCGACCAGCCCGCGTCATGCGGATCGGATCCATGACCAAGCAGCTCCTGGAGGAGGTGCGCCAAGCTCCGCTCGACGAGGAGAGCCGCAAACGTCTCCGGGACATCTACGAGAGCTCCATCGAGGAGCTCGCAGGCGTCTTGTCCCCGGAGCTGCGCGACGAGCTGGATCGGGTGGTGCTTCCCTTCCAGGAGGCGTCAACGCCGACGGAGGGGGAGCTCCGCATCGCCCAGGCCCAGCTGGTGGGGTGGTTGGAAGGGCTGTTCCACGGCATCCAGGCCGCTCTGTTCGCCCAGCAGGTGGCGGCGCGGGCTCAGCTCGAGGAGATGCACCGCGGCCTACCGCCCGCTCCCGAACCCGATCAGAGCCGCCCCGGGTACCTCTGACGACCGGCGACAACGAGGGCTTTCCCCGCCCGCCCGAGCCAACTAACCTGAGTCGAATAACAACCGTGTAATCCCCAACCGGACGCCAGGCAGCAGAGGACCGAGCAGCAGGGCAGCGATGGCGGGGGTGGCAGTGAAGGGACAGTCGTGAGCGCGTCGTTCGCCCATCTGCACGTGCACACCGAGTTCTCGATGCTCGACGGTGCGGCCCGGGTGAAGGACGTGGTCGGCGCGGCCGCCGCCGATGGGCAACCGGCCATCGGCATCACCGACCACGGCAACATGTACGGCGTCCTCGACTTCTACAGGGAGTGCCGAGCGCAGGGGATCAACCCCATCATCGGCACTGAGGCCTACATGGCCGCCAACAGCCGCCACGAGCGCCCGGTGAGGCGGGGCCGCGTCGACGACACCGGCGGCCATGGCGAAGGCGACGAGAAGCTCTATTACCACCTCACGCTGCTGGCCGAGAGCGACAGGGGCTACCGCAATCTCATGAAGCTCTCGAGCGCGGCCTACCTGGAGGGCTACTACCACAAGCCGCGGGTCGACTGGGAGCTGCTCGAGCGCCACCAGGAGGGGGTCATCGCCACCACCGGGTGCCTCGGAAGTGTGGTCCTCCAGGCCCTCCTCCGAGGCGACTTCGAGCAGGCCACGGCGCTGGCAGGCCGGCTCCAGGACATCTTCGGCACGGAGCGGCTCTTCGTGGAGCTGCAGGATCATGGTCTGGACGGGCAGCGCAAGACCAACCCCCAGCTCATCGACATCGCCCGGCGCCTGGGGGCGCCCCTGCTGGCCACCAATGACAGTCACTACCCCCGCCGAGAGGACGCCGTCGCCCACGACGCCCTTCTGTGCGTGCAGACCGGCGCCACCCTGGCCGACGAGAAGCGGTTCCGCTTCGAAGGCGATCAGCACTATCTGAAGACGGCCGAGGAGATGCGCTCGCTGTTCGCCCACTGGCCCGAGGCGTGTGACAGCACCCTTCAGATCGCGGAGCGCTGCCAGGTCGAGATCGAGTTCGGCACGCCCCAGCTGCCTGAGTTCGGGGTGCCGGCAGGCTTCTCGTCCGAGGCCGACTATCTCGAACACCTCACCTTGGAGGGCGCACGCCAGCGCTACGGCGACCCCCTCCCCGACCCCGTGGCCCGGCGCCTCGAGGCCGAGCTCAAGGTGATCGCCGACATGGGATTCTCGGCTTACTTCCTCGTCGTCTGGGACCTCATCCGCCACGCCCGTGAGTCAGGGATCCGCGTGGGGCCCGGGCGCGGGTCGGCGGCCGGGTGCTGCGTTGCCTACTGCCTTCGCATCGTGGACCTCGACCCCCTCGCCCACGACCTGCTGTTCGAGCGCTTCCTGAACGCGGGGCGAAAGCAGATGCCCGACATCGACATGGACTTCGACGAGCGCCACCGGGGCGAGATGATCCGCTACGCCGCCGAGCGCTACGGGTGGGACCACGTGGCTCAGATCGTCACCTTCTCCACCATCAAGGCCCGGGCGGCCGTGCGTGACGCGGCGCGCGTCTTGGGATACCCCTACGCGGTGGGAGACAAGGTCGCCAAGGCCATGCCCGCCCTCATCATGGGCCGGGACACTCCGCTGTACGCCTGCCTCGACGCCCACCCCTCCCACCCCGACGGCTACAAGATGGCGGGTGGCCTGCGCGACATGTACGCCACCGACCCCGATGCCCGCAAGGTCATGGACGTGGCCAGGGGACTCGAAGGCCTGCGCCGCCAGGACGGCATCCACGCTGCGGCCGTGGTCATCACCAAACAGCCCCTCACCGAGCACCTTCCCATCCAGCGCAAGCCCGAGCCCGGCGGTGATCCCGCCGAGGCGCCAATCGTCACCCAGTACGAGATGCACGGGGTCGAGGAGCTGGGCCTGCTCAAGATGGACTTCCTCGGCCTGCGCAACCTGAGCGTCATCGAGCGGGCTCTGGACCTGGTGCAGGAGTCCACTGGGACCCGTCCTGATATCGACACCATCCCTCTGGACGACGAGCGCACCTACCAGATGCTCTGCGCCGGGCTGTCCGTCGGTGTCTTCCAGCTGGAGGGCGGGCCCATGCGATCTCTCATGCGTTCCCTGGCCCCCACCACCTTCGACGACGTGGCCGCCCTGGTGGCTCTCTATCGCCCG
>JALZKD010000127.1 GCA_030859405.1 Actinomycetota bacterium
GCCGCCGATGAGCGGCACCAGCGCGGTGGTGCCGGTTCGCCACCACGGCGAGCTGCTGGGCGCCCTCGCCGTCACCAAACCGGGCCGGGAGTCACTGTCCCCCACCGAGGAGAAGCTCGTGTCCGACGTGGGCGCCCAGGCCGGTCTGGTCCTTCGCAACGGCCGGCTCACGGCGGAGCTGATGGCCCGCCTCGAGGAGTTGAAGGCCTCCCGCCAGCGCCTGGTGGCGGCCCAGGACGAGGAGCGGCGGCGGATGGAGCGGGATCTGCACGACGGGGCCCAGCAGCAGCTGGTCGCCCTGAAGATCCAGCTGAGCCTGGTGGAGCAGATGGCCGACGACGGCCAGCCGGTGGCCGCCATGCTGGCCCAGCTCAAGCAGGACACCACCGACGCCCTCGAGACGCTGCGCGATCTGGCCCGGGGCATCTACCCGCCGCTGCTGGCGTCGGAGGGCCTTCCAGCTGCTCTGGCCGGCCACGCCCGCAAGCTCTCCGTTCCCGTGGAGATCGACGCCGACGGGGTGGGCCGTTACCCGAAGGAGCTGGAGGCGGCCGTCTACTTCTGCTGCCTGGAGGCGCTGCAGAACGTGAGCAAGTACGCCCGTGCCTCACGGGTGAAGGTGAGCCTGGGCGCCGCCGACGGCTCGCTCGTCTTCTCCGTGGGCGACGACGGGTGCGGCTTCGACCCCGACCTCACACCACGGGGCTCGGGCTCCCACAACATGGCCGACCGCGTCGAGGCTCTGGACGGCACGTTGGAGGTTCGCTCCCGGCCGGGCGCGGGGACGACGGTGGTCGGACGCATTCCCTACTCGACGGCGGACCGACCGGCTCTGGCCGACGTGGGCGCCTGAGGGACGGTCGCCAGTCTCCGGCACAGGTTTGGCTCATGCTCCTTCTCCTGGCTCCTGGGGAGGGCGGGGAATGCGGTAGGCGGTGACCGGCGCGTGGCGGCCCTTCACCGTCGCCGGGTCGAGGGAGTCGCACTCGACCGGGCTGGTGAGGGCCTCGTACGTGGGCTGGCTCAAGATGATCTCTCCGGCCTCGGCCCACTGCTGGAGGCGTTGGGTGAGGTTCACGGTGTCGCCGACCAGGGTGTACTCGAGGCGCTCCTCCGATCCCAGCAGAGCCGCCGCCGCCGTCCCGGTGGAGAGCCCGATGCCGATGCCGAACGGCGGCAACCCGTCGGCCATCCAACGCTCGTTGACGGCATCTTGACGAGCGTGCATGGCCCGAGCCGCGGCCAGGGCCCGATCGGCGTGGTCGGCTTGGGGGAACGGCGCCCCGCACACGGCCATCACCGCGTCGCCCACGAACTGCATCACCGTGCCGCCTTCGGAGAGGATGGCCCGGTTCATCTCGGCCCGGTGGGTGTTGAGCTGGGACGCCAGCTGCGTGGGCTCGGCGTCCTCGGCGATGGCCGAGTACCCCCGGATGTCGGACATGATCACGGTGACCTCGACGGTCTCGCTCTCCCCGATGCGCCGCCCCTCCTGGCGCAGCTTCTCGGCCAGGCCGCCGGGAAGGAGGCGGCTCAACGCGTCCCCCTGCTCCTCACGCTCGACGATGGCCTGGTGCAGCAGGCGGAGGTGCCGCAGCGAGCCGGCCACCCCCGCGCTGGCCTGCTGAGCAAGCCTCAGGAACAGCCTCTCGACCTCTTCGGACACCGCCGCCGCCGTGGTCTCCCTGGTGACGGCGATGGCTTTCATGGGACGCCCCTCGGCCAGCTGGTGGAGCAGGTCCTCGTCGGCCGGGCTGATCTCGCCTTCCTCCGTGACGGGCCGCACCATCGACTCGACGATGGTGGGGTCGAGCATCGATCCCCCGGTGGCCACGGCCCTCACCGCCTGCGCCAGCTGGTCACCCTCGGCCACTCGGTCCTTGAGCAGGTAGGCATAGCCGGCGGCTCCGTCGGCCAGGAGGCTGATGGCGTACTCGGGGTCGTCGTACTGGGACAGGATCACCACGCCGGTGCCGGGGTGACGCTTGCGCACCTCCTTGGCCGCGTCGATGCCCTCGCGCTGGAAGGTGGGCGGCATGCGGATGTCGGACACGACGACCTGGGGGGCGGCGTCGACGGCGCCGGCGATGAGCTCGTCATAGTCGGCAGCCACCCCCACCACCTCGAGGTCCGACTCCCGGGCCAGCATGGCCCGCACCCCCTCTCGCACGATGAGGTTGTCGTCGGCGAGGAAGATGCTGATGGAACCGTCGCCGGCTGCCGTGTCCGTCACCGTCGAGCCTCGAGCTGGTTCTTGTGCCTCATGGGTGAAATCCTCCTTGTCACCCCTCGTGAGCATTTGACCAGATGGCGGAGGTCCAGCACAGGGGGGAGGCAGGCGGATGAACAGTGGTGTTAGCGCCCGTTCTCCAGGCGTGCTCGCATCCTGGCCGCATCGACCCTGCCTCCGTACCATCGGAGGCATGCTTTACGAGTCATCCGTTCTCTCCCTCTCCTGGATCCCCTCCGAGGCCATCAGGGGAGCGTCCAAGCAGGCCTTCGAGTTCGGCCCCCTCCACTACGACGACCCGCCCCCCGAAGAGGTGGCCACCCCCGAGGAGATCGAGGCCCTTCGGGCTGGCGACCGCTTCCGTTTCGGCAACGAGCTGCGGGGCTGGGTAGAGGTGGAGGACGGCCGCATAGTCGACCACGGCCAGACCGGTGGATGCCACATCGGCGTCACCAAGCTCAAGTTGGGCCGAACCCTGAGCGTCGCCGCCGTGCCCATGCCCGAGCTGCGGCCGGAGCCGGAGGTGGGCAGCGGATGGGTGCGTTTCACCCAGACTGCAGGTGGCCGCACCGGAGTCCCCGTCCCCCGACCGGTTCCGCGCCCCCCCTTCTTCCGGATCTCCGCCCCGCTGGTGTGGACGACCCTCAGCCTCACCATCCACGCCGACGGCTCCTCCGAGCACGCCGTTGAGGGTGCCAGCCCCTTCCCCCGCCACTGGATCTACGACGCCACTGGCAAGCTCTCGCACAAGTCAGGGCTGCTGGCCTACAGGGACTGGAGCCGCCATGCCGCCGGGAAGGAGACGCCGTGGGGAGCCGAGGACTCGCCGGCCGTCGTCACCCAGGTGGAGTCCGTACTGGAGCGGGAGCTGTCGGTCACCATCATGCGAGGGGGGGCCAAGCCCAAGACCCGCCGGGTGAAGGAAGGCAGAACGCTGGTGGAGCAGGGCCAACCCGGCGACGAGCTGTACCTCCTCCTGGACGGCGTGCTGGCGGTGGAGGTCGACGGCCAGCCGCTGGCCGAGGTGGGCCCCGGAGTGGTGCTGGGCGAGCGGGCCATCCTCGAGGGCGGGGTCCGGACCTCCACCTTGCGGGCGGTCACCGACTGCCGGGTGGCCGTGGCCGGCGCCGACGTCATCGACAAGGCGGCGCTGGCCGAGCTGAGCGAGGGTCATCGGCGCGAGGAGGAACGGCCGGGTTGAGGCGCATGGCCGTCGGCCACTTCGGCCCGTACGATCCAGCCATGCCCAGGGGTATGAGCGGGTGAGCCAGGGTCACCGGCGCGAAGAGACGCGTCCCGCTTGAGGCTCCACGTCTTCGGCGTGCGGGGCTCGACCCCGGCGCCCGGCCCCGAGTTCGTGCGCTACGGCGGGCACACGTCGTGTGTGGCTCTGGCTCATGACGGCATGGCACCTTCGCTGGTGCTCGACGCCGGCACGGGGATACGGCGACTGACGGGCGTGCTCGGCGGCTTGCCGTTCCGGGGAACGATCCTCCTCGGTCACCTCCATTGGGACCACACCCGTGGCCTCCCGTTCTTCGCCGCCGGCGACCACCCCGACGCCCGCGTCCATCTGTACCTGCCCGAGCAGGGCGACGCCGTCGAGATCCTCAGCCGGGCCATGTCGCCGCCGCACTTCCCCATCTCGCCCCAGGAGCTCAGAGGCGACTGGTCCTTCGACGGCCTTTGCCCGGGCCAGCACGAGCTGGAAGGCTTCACCGTGCTTGCTCTGGACATCCCCCACAAGGGTGGGCGCACGTTCGGCTTCCGGGTGAGCGACGGGGCCGCCAGCGTGGCCTACCTGTCGGACCACAGCCCCGTGACCCTCGGCCCCGGCGCCGAGGGACTGGGGGAGTATCACCAGGCGGCCATGGCCCTGGCCCAAGGGGTCGACCTGCTCGTGCACGATGCGCAGCACACAGCCGAGGAGTTCGAGGCCAAGCGCTCCTTCGGTCATTCGGCGGTGGAGTACGCCGTCGGTCTGGCCCGGGAGGCCGGCGCCCGCCGGCTGCTGCTGTTCCATCACGACCCTCCTCGCACCGACGATGCTCTCGACGCCATCGTGGCTAGTCATCAGGATGGGCCCGTGCCCGTGGAGGCCGCCGTCGAGGAGACCACGGTCGAGCTCCCTTGACGGTTGACGCCGTGGTGATCGGCTCCGGTCCCAACGGGCTGGTGGCCGCGGCCGTGCTGGCTCGAGCGGGCTGGAGCGTCACGGTGCTCGAGCGGGCCGACGTGGCCGGCGGGGCGGTGCGCAGCGAGGATCTCACGTTGCCCGGCTACGTCCACGACACCTACTCGGCGTTCTACG
>JALZKD010000049.1 GCA_030859405.1 Actinomycetota bacterium
TGCCGGTCTTGTCCTTCACGATCTCGAGCGAGTCGTACACGATGCGCTCGGCGAGCGTGCGCTTGCCCTCGCTCAGCACCTTGTTCACCAGTTGGGTGACCTGGACCGACCGGTAGATCGGGTCGGGGAACATCTCCCGGCGCGGCGCGGGGCCCTTCCTGGGCATCAGAGAACCTCAGCCATCTCGTTTTGCCCCGTACCTGCTGCGAGCCTGCTTGCGGTCGCGCACGCCCGAAGTGTCGAGTGTGCCGCGGATCACCTTGTAACGGACCCCGGGCAGGTCCTTCACCCGTCCGCCTCGGACCAACACGATGGAGTGCTCCTGGAGGTTGTGACCCTCGCCCGGTATGTAAGCCGTGACCTCGTAGCCGCCGGTGAGACGAACCCGCGCCACCTTGCGCAAGGCGGAGTTGGGCTTCTTGGGGGTGTGGGTGAACACGCGAGTGCACACCCCCCGCCGTTGGGGAGCTCCCCGTAGGGCCGGGGTCTTGGTCTTCGACTGCTTGGTCTGGCGGCCCTTGCGGACCAGCTGCGCGATGGTGGGCACGCGTCGCCTCTCGGAGCGGGAATCTCGTGGGAGCGAACAGGGGACTGACCGCAGCGCTCGCAGGCGGCTGTGGCCAGTCTTACATGCTACGCCCTGGGGTGGGCCTCGGCAACCGGCCGCCTAGGCCCCTGGGCGGCGGCTGGCCTCGGGACCGGGACGAGGAGATCGCAGCCCGAGCTCGGCCAGCTCGAAGGCGGCGAGAGCCGCGAAGTCGCCGCCGGCGTAGGCGCCGGCGGGGTCGGGCGCGGCTCGCCGGAGCTTGGACAGGGGCCGGTTGGCGATGGCACGCAGGGCGAAGAGCTGGGAGGCCCCCGGCTGGGCGCGGATGTGACTGGCGGCCGTGGCCTCACGGGACCACCTCAGGCGGCTGGGCACGTAGCGGGTCGCCAACCAGACGATGGGGATGGACGCCAGCAGCACGGCCAGCCAGAACGCCAGTGCGTGGACCACGTCCTGTTGGGTGTCGCCGGCCCGCTGGAGCGCCTCCCCGCCGGAGGTGACGGGACCGATACGTCGGTCCAGGATCGGTACCCGCCAGCTGGCGATCTGGGCGCCGGCATCCTCGATGCTCCGGCCCGGCCCCTCCAGGCGCTCGATCAGCTCGTTCAGCCACAGCCCGACCCGGACCCAGACGAACACCCAGATGAGCATGCCCACGTCGGACAGGATCTGACGGGTGCGGAGTACAGAGGTCTCGGCGTAGAGCTTGACGGGAACCATGCGAGGCACCGTACCCAGCAGCGGCGGTACGGCGGCCGCTCCCCCCGCGAGGCCTGTCAGGGACTGGCGCCAGTCCCTCAGCCGGCTTCGTCCTCTTCCAGGACCTGGACCACTGGCTCGGCGTCGGGCGTGGGTTGGAGCCAGGCTGCCTCTCCGCCGCCGGATTGCGCATCCTGGTCGCCATCGCCCTCGCCCTCGCCAGCGCCGATGTTGGCCAGCCATGCCGCCAGATCCTCGGTCTCGGCATCCGACGACCAGCCCATCATGGGCTCGTACTCGGGTGTCTCGAACTCGAGGTCGCGGTAGCGGGTCATGCCGGTTCCGGCCGGGATGAGCTTGCCGATGATGATGTTCTCCTTCAGGCCGAACAGCTGGTCCGACTTGCCTTCGATGGCCGCCTCGGTGAGCACTCGAGTGGTCTCCTGGAACGAGGCCGCCGACAACCACGAATCAGTTGCCAAGGAGGCCTTGGTGATACCCATGAGCTCGGGCCTCCCCTCGGCGGGACGGCTGCCGGACTGCACGAGCTGGCGGTTGACCTCTGCATAGGAGCGGGTGTCGACCCGCTCCCCGGGCAGGAAGGGAGAGTCACCCGGCTCGGCCACCGACACCCGGCGCAGCATCTGGCGGACGATGAGCTCGATGTGCTTGTCGTGGATGGACACGCCCTGGTCGCGGTAGACCTTCTGAACCTCTTCCACGAGGTACTGCTGCGTCTCCCGGATCCCCTTGATGTCCAGTAGCTCCTTGGGGTCCTTGGGGCCCTCGACCAGTGCGTCACCCGCCGTGACCTCCTTGCCGTCGCTGAGCTCCAGGTGGGCGCGCTGGGGAATGGTGTAGTTGTCCTCGGCACCGTCGTCGCCGATCACCGTGATGCGCCGCCCGATCTCCTCGTCGGAGATGCGCGCCACGCCCGACGTGCGGGCCAGCACGGCCGCACCCTTGGGCGTACGAGCCTCGAACAGCTCGACCACTCGGGGCAGACCGTGAGTGATGTCCTCCCCGGCGATGCCACCGGTGTGGAAGGTCCGCATGGTGAGCTGAGTACCCGGTTCACCGATGGACTGGGCCGCGATCACGCCCACCGCTTCTCCCATCTCGCTGGGCCTCATGGTGGCGAGGGAGCGGCCGTAGCACGTGGCGCAGATACCGTGGACGGCCTCGCAGGTGAGGACCGAGCGCACGCGGACGCGGCTGATGCCGGCATCGTCCCGCAGAGCCACCATGACCTCGTCATCGACATCGGTGCCGGCGGCAAAGTCGCCGGTCTGTTCGGCGAGGGCCCGGCCGAAGAGGCGGGTCTCGACATAGGAGCGACGGCCGGGCTCGTCGGGGACGATGTCCTCCAGCCAGATGCCGCGCGTAGTACCGCAGTCCTCCTCCCGCACGATGAGCTCCTGGGCCACGTCCACCAGCCGGCGGGTGAGATAACCGGAGTCAGCGGTGCGCAGGGCGGTGTCAGCCAGGCCCTTGCGGGCACCGTGGGTGGAGATGAAGTACTCCAGCACGGACAGGCCCTCACGGAAGGAGGACTTGATGGGCCGGGGGATCATCTCGCCACGCGGGTTGGACACCAGGCCCTTCATGCCCGCGATCTGGCGCACCTGCTGAGCGTTACCCCGGGCGCCGGAGCTCACCATCATGTCCAGCGGGTTGAAGGCCAGGGTCGAGAGGGTGGCGTCCATGGCCCGGCCCACCTCCGAGTTGGCCGAGGTCCAGATCTCGATCTCCTTCTGGCGCCGCTCGTCGTCGGTGATGATCCCCCGCTTGAACTGGGTCTCGGCCTTCTCGGCCTCCTTCTCGTGGCGATCGAGGATGGCGGCCTTCTCCGGCGGTGTCCGCACGTCCTCCATGGAGATCGTGAGCCCCGACTGGGTGGCGTAGCGAAAGCCCAGGTCCTTGATCTTGTCCAGGCACTCGCCCACCGCGGCCTTGGGGTAGTTGTCGGCGATCTCCTCCACGATGGAGCCGATGGTGCGCGACTTCTTCGACACCAGGTCGTTCACGAACGGGAAGTCACTCGGGAGGGCGGTATTGAACAACAGGCGCCCGGCCGTGGTCTGCATGGAGCCGTAGTGCGTGTCGCCGTTGCCGGCGACCGGGGTGCGCACCGTCACCAAGGCGTGCAGGTCGATGTCGCCGGCCTCGGCGGCCTTCTCCACCTCGTGCAGGTGGCGGAACACTCGGCCCTCGCCCTTGACCCCTTCCATCACCACCGTCAGGTAGTGGGCGCCGAACACCATGTCGTGCGACGGCACGGTGATGGGCCGGCCCGTGGCCGGCGAGAGGATGTTGTTGGCCGACAGCATGAGGATGCGGGCCTCGGCCTGGGCCTCGGACGAAAGGGGCAGGTGGACAGCCATCTGGTCGCCGTCGAAGTCGGCGTTGAAGGCGGCGCACACCAGCGGGTGAACCTGGATGGCCTTGCCCTCGACCAGCACCGGCTCGAAGGCTTGGATGCCCAGGCGGTGCAGGGTGGGGGCGCGATTCAAGAACACCGGGTGCTCCTTGATCACGTCTTCGAGCACGTCCCAGACCTGAGCCCGGCGACGCTCGACCATGCGCTTGGCTGACTTGATGTTCTGGGCCTGCTCCTCGTCCACCAGCCGCTTCATCACGAAGGGCTTGAACAGCTCGAGCGCCATCTGCTTGGGCAGACCGCACTGCTGCAGCTTCAGCGTGGGCCCCACCACGATCACCGAGCGGCCCGAGTAGTCCACCCGCTTGCCAAGAAGGTTCTGGCGGAAACGCCCCTGCTTGCCCTTGAGCATGTCGGACAGGGACTTGAGGGGTCGGTTGCCGGGACCGGTGACGGGACGGCCACGACGGCCGTTGTCGAACAGCGCGTCCACGGCTTCCTGGAGCATGCGCTTTTCGTTGTTGACGATGATCTCGGGGGCGCCGAGGTCCAAGAGGCGCTTCAGGCGGTTGTTGCGGTTGATGACCCGGCGGTACAGGTCGTTCAGGTCAGAGGTAGCGAAGCGGCCGCCGTCGAGCTGGACCATGGGGCGCAGCTCGGGCGGGATCACCGGCACGGCATCGAGGATCATGGCTCGGGGGTCGTTGGCCCGCCGGCCGTTCTCGTCCCGGCGATTGAAGGCGGTGACGATCTTCAGCCTCTTGATGGCCTTCTGCTTGCGCTGGACCGACAAGGGCCGGCGGCCATCCGTGGCGTCGATGGCCTCACGGAGCTTGGTCTCCTCCTCGTCGAACTCGGTGCGGTCGATCAGGCGGGCGATGGCCTCGGCACCCATGCCCCCTTCGAAGAACTCGCCGAAGCGGTCCTTCAGCTCCCGCCACAGCAGCTCGTCCTCGATGATCTTGCGGGGGTGAAGGTCGCGGAACTCGTCCACAGAGCGCTGCACCAGCTCCAGCTCGGCCTGGGCCCGCTCCCGGGTGAAGCCGACCTCCTTCTCCGCCGCCCTCTGCCTCGACTTGATCTCAGAGTCCTTGGCGCCCTCCGACTCCAAGCGCTCGACCTCGGCCTCGAGCTCCTTGAACCTGGCGTCGATCTCGAGGTCCCGCTGGCGCTCGATGTCGGCCAGCTCCTCGAGCATCTCGGCCTCGAGATTGGGAAGCTCCTCGTGGCGGCGCTCGTCGTCGACCCAGGTGACGAGGTTGGCTGCGAAGTAGATGACCTTCTCGAGCTGCTTGGCCTTGAGCTCCTCACGCGGATCCATGCCCATGAGGAGGTAGGCCAGCCACGACCGGGTCCCGCGCAGGTACCAGATGTGCACCACCGGAGCGGCAAGCTCGATATGGCCCATGCGGTCACGGCGGACCTTGGAGCGAGTGACCTCCACGCCGCAGCGCTCACAGATGATGCCCTTGAAGCGCACCCGCTTGTACTTGCCGCAGTAGCACTCCCAGTCCTTGGTGGGACCGAAGATCTTCTCGCAGAAGAGCCCGTCCTTCTCCGGCCGCAGGGTGCGGTAGTTGATGGTCTCGGGCTTCTTGACCTCACCGTTGGACCACATGCGGATCGAGTCCGCGGTGGCCAACCCGATCCTGAGCTGCTCGAAATCGTTCACATCCAGCACTTGCCACTCCTTTGAGCGCCGGAGCCGATCCGGCTTTGCCGGTCGGCGAAGGCACGATTGAACCCGGCGAGCAAGCTCCGCTTGCGAGCCGGCACTAGAACCGCATACTGCGCTCGGCAGCGCGCCGCTCGTCCTCTTCGTCCGACCCTCGCTCCGGCCGGCTGATGTCGATCCCCAACTCCTCCGTCGTCCTGAACACGTCCTCGTCGAGATCGCGCATCTCGATCTGGTGGCCGGTCGTGGACAGCACCTCGACGTTCAAGCACAGTGACTGCATCTCCTTGATGAGCACCTTGAACGACTCGGGGATCCCCGGTTCGGGAATGTTCTCACCCTTGACGATGGCCTCGTAGACCTTCACCCGTCCGAGGACGTCGTCCGACTTGATGGTGAGCAACTCCTGGAGGGCATAGGCGGAGCCGTAGGCCTCGAGGGCCCAGACCTCCATCTCCCCGAAGCGCTGGCCGCCGAACTGGGCCTTACCGCCGAGGGGCTGCTGGGTGATCATGCTGTAGGGACCCGTCGAGCGGGCGTGGATCTTGTCGTCCACCAGGTGGGCCAGCTTCAGGATGTAGACGTGGCCCACGGTGATGGGATTGTCATAGGGCTCGCCGGTCCGGCCGTTGTAGAGCGTGGCCTTGCCGTCGGGGCCGATCAGGCGCCGGCCGTCCACGCCCTCGGGCTTCAGGTCCTCGAAGATGGCCTTGATGGTGGGCCGCTGACCGGCCTTGTCCTCCTCGTCCCAGTGGGCGCCGTCGAACGCCGGAGTGGCCACCCAGACCGACGGCTCGGTGACCGGCTTGGTCTTGGTATCCCGGTGGGCTCCCGTAGCTCCGTTGGTGGAGCCGTTGCCGGCTCCGCCACCCGCGTCGCTGCCTTCCCAGCCCCAGCGGGCGGCCCACCCGAGGTGAGCCTCGAGCACCTGACCCACGTTCATGCGGCTCGGGACGCCGAAGGGGCTGAGGATGATGTCGACCGTTGAACCGTCGGCCAGATAGGGCATGTCCTCGACCGGCAGGATCTTGGAGATCACGCCCTTGTTGCCGTGGCGCCCGGCGAGCTTGTCGCCCTCGCTGATCTTGCGCTTCTGAGCCACGTACACCCGCACCAGCTGGTTGACCCCCGGCGGCAGCTCGTGGGCGTCGTCGCGCGAGAACACCCGGACGTCGATGACCTTGCCCGATTCCCCGTGCGGGACCTTGAGGCTGGTGTCGCGAACCTCTCGAGCCTTCTCGCCGAAGATGGCCCGCAGCAGGCGCTCCTCGGGAGTCAGCTCGGTCTCTCCCTTGGGCGTTACCTTGCCCACCAGGACGTCCCCAGGCCCCACTTCGGCCCCGATGCGGATGATGCCCCGCTCGTCGAGGTCGTTCAGGATCTCCTCGGGCAGGTTCGGGATGTCCCGGGTGATCTCCTCGGCACCGAGCTTGGTATCACGGGCGTCCACCTCGTGCTCCTCGATGTGGATCGACGTGAGGACGTCGTCGCGCACCAGGCGCTCGGAGAGGATGATGGCGTCCTCGAAGTTGTAGCCCTCCCATGGCATGAAGGCCACGAGCAGGTTCTTGCCCAACGCCAGCTCGCCGTGGTGGGTGGAAGGACCGTCAGCCAGTACGTCACCGGCTTCCACCCGGGCGCCCTCGTCCACGCGGGACTGCTGGTTGATGCACGTGTTCTGGTTCGACCGGCGGAACTTCGACAGCCGGTAGACCTTCCGTCCCCGGTTCTTGTACTCCACGGTGACGTGGTCACCGGTGACCTCACTCACCAGGCCGGAGTCCTCGGCAAGGACCACCTCGCCGGCATCGCGGGCGGCGCGGGCCTCGACCCCGGTGCCGATGAAGGGCGCCTCGGGGCGCAAGAGGGGCACAGCCTGCTTCTGCATGTTGGCGCCCATGAGGGCCCGGTTGGCGTCGTCGTGCTCGATGAAGGGGATGAGAGCGGTCGACACCGAGACGATCTGTTTGGGAGACACGTCCATGAGGTCCACTTCGGACGGCGGCACGAAGTCCACCTCGGTGCTGGACCCGTAGGACGTGGCGGTGGCGCCCACCCGGACGCCGGCTCCCTGCGGGCCGCGCCGTACGAGCACCCTGTCCTCGGTGAAGTGGCCATCGCCGTCGAGGGCGGCGTTGGCCTGGGCGATGACGTGCTCCTCCTCCTCGTCGGCGGCCAGGTACAGCACCTCATCGGTGACCCGGCCCTCGGTGACCCGGCGGTAGGGCGTCTCGATGAAGCCGTACTCGTTGATCCGTCCGTAGGTGGCCAGGTGGCCGATGAGGCCGATGTTGGGGCCTTCCGGAGTCTCGATGGGACACATGCGCCCGTAGTGGGAGCTGTGCACGTCGCGGACCTCGAACCCCGCCCGCTCCCGGGAGAGCCCACCCGGGCCCATGGCGTTGAGACGACGCTTGTGAGTGAGCCCCGAGAGGGGGTTTACCTGGTCCATGAACTGGGAGAGCTGGCTGGTGCCGAAGAACTCCTTGATGGCGGCCACCACGGGACGGATGTTGATGAGGGTTTGAGGGGTGATGGCCTCCACGTCCTGGGTCGTCATGCGCTCCCGCACCACCCGCTCCATCCGTGACAGGCCCACCCGGACCTGGTTCTGGATGAGCTCACCCACCGAGCGGATGCGTCGGTTGGCGAAGTGGTCCTGATCGTCGAGCCGGTAGCCGGGCTCGCCGTTGGCCAGGTGGAGCATGTAGGTGGCGGCCGCCAGCAACTCGCTCGGTGACAGCACTCCCTGGCCCGCCGCCGGGCGCTCCAGGTCCACGCCCAGGATCTCGCCGGCCTTCTCGACCTCGGGGCCGAGCTTGCGGTTCAGCTTGTAGCGCCCCACCCGGGTGAGGTCGTACCGCTTGGGGTTGAAGAAGGCGTTCTCGAAGTAGGCACGGGCCGACTCCACCGCCGGCGGCTCGCCGGGTCGGGCCCGCTTGTAGATCTCCAGCAGGGCCTCGTCGCGGGTGGGCGCCAGGTCGCGCTCCTTGTCCCATTGCCCCTGGAGGAAGTCGAAGTGGCGGACGAAGCGGTCGAGCACGCCGGGCTGGTTCTCCTCGTCGTAGCCCAACGCCCGAAGCAGGACGAAGAGGGAGAGACGGCGCTTGCGCGCCACCCTGGTGCCGGCTGTGATGTCCTTGCCCGGCTTGGCCTCCACGTCGAACTCGATCCACTCACCGCGGTAGGGATGAATGGTGCCGGTCACGATGGTCTTGGCGTCCCGACCGGGCTGGAAGATGACGCCGGGGCTGCGGACCAGTTGGGAGACCACGACGCGCTCGGTGCCATTGATGATGAACGTGCCCCGATCCGTCATCATCGGGAAGTCGCCCATGAAGACGGTCTGTTCCTTGATCTCTCCCGTCGTGGCGTTCATGAATCGAGCCCGCACGAAGATGGGAGCGGAGAAGGTCATGTCCTTCTCCTTGCACTCCTCGACGGCGAACTTGGGGGGCGGTCGGAGGTCGGGGTCGGTGGGGTCGAACTCCAACTCCAGGCGGAGCTGGCCCGTGAAGTCCTCGATGGGGCTTATGTCGTGGAAGGTCTCGGCCAGCCCCACCTCGAGGAACCACCGGAACGACTCGCGCTGGATGGCAATCAAGTCGGGCAGGGGCAGAACCTCTTCGAGGTTGGCGAACGAAAAGCGGTCCCGAGCGACGGAACGAGACGGCAAGGCCTACTCCTTGGGGGGGTCTGGCGGGGATTCCTCGACGCGGGTCAACAGGCGCGCGTCGAGGAGGGCACTTTCAGAGACAAGGCACAGCGGGCGGGCACGGCAACCCACCAGTATACGTATCCAGCCAGCCCCGGGCAACCCCACACCGGAGGCGTAGTAGGTTAAGCGACGAGCCCCGATCGGTCAAGGATGGCAGATGCAGGGGGGGGCCGACGCCGCCGCTACTTGACCTCCACCGTCGCGCCCGCGCCCTCCAGTTGGGCTCGCGCCTTCTCGGCATCCTCCTTGGCGGCCCTCTCCAGGACGGGCTTGGGGGCACCGTCGACGAGGTCCTTGGCCTCCTTGAGGCCGAGGCTGGTGAGGGTGCGGACCTCCTTGATGACCTGGATTTTCTTGTCGCCGGCGGCGATCAGCACCACGTCGAACTCGTCCTTCTCCTCCTCGGCCGGGGCTGCGGCCTCGCCCCCGGCAGCCGGTGCCGCGGCCGCCACGGGGGCGGCGGCGGTGACGCCGAAACGCTCCTCGAACTCCTTCAGCAGCTCGGACAGCTCGAGGACGGTCATGTTGGAGATGGCGTCGAGGATCTCCTCGTTGGCGGCCATGGTGGTGCTCCTTTCTTTTGGGCTTCGTGCCCTAGGGGTTGTCGGAAGTCTCGTTCTCGCCGCGCTGGTCGATCAGGGCCTGGAGCCCGTAGGCGAAGCTGCGAGGTAGGGCCTGGAGAAGGCCGGCGAGCTGGGTGAGCGGCGCAGCCAGCCCCCCCGCCAGTCGAGCCAGCAGCACCGGTCGGGGCGGGATCTCCGCCAGGGCGCCGGCGTCGGAGGCCGACAGGACGCTCTGGCCGAGCACGCCGCCCTTGATCACCAGCTCGGGGTGGATCCGTGAGAAGTCACGGAGGGCCCTGGCCACGGTGACGGCATCCTCGTTCACGAAGGCAATCGCCGTGGGACCCTCGAGCATGGCCTCGAGCTCGCTCAGGCCCAGCTCCCCGACCGCGAAGCGCACCAGGGTGTTCTTGTAGACCTTGTACTCGCCTCCCACCTCGGAGAGAGAGCGCCGCAGGGATGCCATCTCCTGCACGCCGAGACCTCGATAGCCGGTGAGGATGGCGGCGCTGGCTGACCCCAGCCGCTCGCGCACCTCGGCCACGACAGCCACTTTCTCTGGTCTGGGGTTGTCCAATCGATCCATCTCCTCGGGCGCCCGCCGCTCAGCGACCATGACAGGCATGACCACCCCGAGAAGGTCGCCTCGTCAGGCGGGCCCTTGGGCCCTTTGAGCGCAACAACGCACCGGAGTTCTTCGGCGAGCGATTCGATTTCTTGGTCGACCCGCTGGGCCGAAGAGAGGAGACTACTACGAGGCGGCGGCGGCCAGGTCCTCGTCGGTGATGCGCACGCGGTTGGGGTCCACCTTCACTCCAGGGCCCATGGTGGACGACAGCGTCACCGACCTGACGTAGCGACCCTTGGACGCGGCCGGCTTGGCGCGCTGCAGCTCGTCCATGAGGGCCCGCAGGTTCCGCAGCAGATCGGCCCGATCGAAGGAGACCTTGCCGACGGGGACGTGGACGTTGCCGTACCGGTCGGTGCGGTACTCGACGCGCCCGCCCTTGAACTCGGTGACGGCGCGCCCCACGTTGGTGGTGACCGTGCCCGTCTTGGGGTTGGGCATGAGGCCCCGGGGCCCGAGAACGCGGCCCAACCGGCCCACCTGGCCCATGAGCGCTGGTGTGGCGATAGCGATGTCGAAGTCGAGGAAACCGCCTTGGACCTGCTGGACCAGGTCGTCGGCGCCCACCAGGTCGGCGCCAGCGGCCCGCGCCGCCTCGGCGTCCTCACCGGCGGCGAACACGACCACCCGGACCGCCTTACCGGTTCCCGATGGCAAGCCGACGGTGCCGCGCACGATCTGGTCGGCTCGGCGAGGGTCCACGCCCAGGCGTACCGCCAACTCCACGGTCTCGTCGAAGCGGGTAGGGGCAAGACTCTTCACGAGGTCGACTGCCTCGCGCGGGCTGTGGAGCTGGTCGGCCCCGAAGCGATGTGTGGCATCGACGTAACGCTTTCCCTTGGCGGCCATCGTCATCTCCTGCTACTTGACGGTGATGCCCATGGAGCGGGCCGTACCGGCCACCTGCTGCTTGGCCGACTCGAGGTCGTTGGCGTTGAGGTCGGGCATCTTGACCTGGGCGATCTCGGCAAGCTGGGCGTCGGAGATGGCGCCCGCTGACTCATTGCCCGGCGACGCGGCCCCCTTCTCGAGGCCAGCCGCCTGGCGCAACAGCACCGGCGTCGGCGGCGTCTTCAGCACGAAGGTGAAGGAGCGATCCTCGAAGATGGTGATCTCCACGGGAATGACGGTGCCCCGTTGGTTCTCAGTGGCGGCGTTGTACTGCTTGCAGAACTCCATGGTCTGCACGCCGTGCGGGCCGAGCGCCGTGCCCACGGGTGGCGCGGGCGTGGCCGCCCCGGCCGGTAGCTGGATCTTAACGATGGCGCTGACGCGCTTCTTGGCCATTAATGCAGATCCTCGGAGCATGGTTGCATCATCAGAGCTTGGCCACTTGGCTGAACTCGAGCTCGACGGGAGTCTCACGGCCGAAGATGTTGACCAGGACCTTGAGCTTGAGCTGGTCTTCTTTGACCTCGGCTATCTGGCCCGTGAAGTCGGCGAAGGGGCCTTCCTTCACCCGAACCGTCTCGCTGATCTCGAAGGCCTGGGCCGGCCGGGTCTTCTTCGCCACCTCGACGCCCTGCTCCTTGACCCCGAGGAACGTCTCCACGTCCTTGCGGGAGAGGGGAACCGGCTTGGCGCCGTGGCCCACGAAACCGGTGACGCCCGGCGTGTTGCGGACCACATACCAGGAGTCCTCGTCGAGCTCGCAACGAACCAGGAGGTAGCCGGGAAAGACCTTCTTCTGGACCACCACCTTCTTCCCGTTCTTGAACTCGATGACATCCTCCAGCGGGATGACGACCTCGTAGATGCGTTCCTCCATGTTCATCGATGAGATGCGGCTCTGAAGGTTGGACCTCACCTTGTTCTCGTAGCCGGCGTAGGTGTGGACGACGAACCAGCGACCGGGCCGGTCGTAGGGACTGTCGGCCTCGATCTCGGCCTCGGCGTCGAGGAGGGCCTCGGCGGGAATGGCGGCGTCGCCCGGCACCTCGACGAGGGGGTCCTGGACGCCCTCTTGATCTGGTTGATCGGAATCGGGAACGGCGGCTTCGGTCATGACTCGAAGAGGAACAGGACGCTCTTGGCGAAGACGTAGTCGAGCACGAAGATGAGGCCGATGAGCACCACGAGGGTGACCAGGACGACCGTGGAGTAGTTGACGACCTCGCCCCGGCTGGGCCAGGCCACCTTGCGCAACTCGCCGCGGACCTCCCGCAGGAAGGTGGCAGGGGAGGTTCGCTCTGAAGCCGGCTTGGGGGCAGGCCGGGTGGCCTGGCGCCGCGCAGCTGCGGGTGAGCCGTCCTCGCCCAGCTGTCCCTGGCGCTGCATCAAGCGCTTCGTCTGTCGGTTCATCGCCACCTCGGGCCGCTGGGCTGGGTCAAGCAGGGCAGGAGGGACTCGAACCCCCAACCGCCGGTTTTGGAGACCGGTGCTCTGCCAGTTGAGCTACTGCCCTCCGGAAGGAAGGATAACGCTTCCCGAGCAGAGCTGGCGAGGCCCGCCGAACAAGCCTCCCTTGCGACGGCGGAACCTATCCGGCGAGGGGCATCTTCTTGCGCCCCCGGCTTACCACCACGATGGCGCCAGCCGCGCCTGCCGCCGCCGTGGCCACGGCGATGCCACCCAGGTAGGCAGCTCGATGCCCAGCGAGCAACGAGCGCATGGCGCCTCGCTCGCCCGCGGCCTCCAGGTAGGCCAGGATGCCGGGCACGGTGCCGGGGGCTGGCTCGAGGACCTCGGTTCGGAGGTGATGCAGGGCCCGGAGCAGCTTGCGGTACTGCACCAGCTCGGCCTGACAACGCAAGCAGGACTCCACGTGG
>JALZKD010000050.1 GCA_030859405.1 Actinomycetota bacterium
GTGCTCCTCGCCGACCAGGACCGCGCCCTCTGGGACCAGGACCTGATCGCCGAAGGCCGGGCCATCGTTGCGGCGTGCTGGCGCCGTAATGTGCCGGGGCCGTACCAGATCCAGGCCGCCATCGCGGTCGTGCACAGCTACGCGCCCACGGCGGGCGAGACCGACTGGGACCAGATCGTCCATCTCTACGATCAGCTGCTCACCTACCTACCGACGCCGGTCGTCGCCCTCAACCGGGCCATCGCCGTGGGCGAGCTTGACGGGCCAGCCGCCGCCCTCGCTGCCCTCGACGCCTTGGCCGACAAGCTCGACACCTACCATCTGCTGCACGCAGCCCGAGGCGACGCCCTCCACCGGCTCGGTCGCCACGACGAGGCCGCCGCCGCCTTCGAGCGAGCCGTGGCCCTTACGGCCAACGCGGCCGAGGTCGAGTTGCTGCGCCGCCGCCGCGCCGCCGCTGACCGTTGAGCGGCTCTCACCCCTCGGCGTGCGCGGGCATCACCGAGAGCCGCGCCGAACGACGTCAACTCGGGTCGCGTTTCGACGAAGGAGACGAGGTCCCATACGCGCCCGTGCAGTCGGCCGGGACGCGTTCCCCGAGGTGCCGCGCGGTGCCGGCGATAGGGGGATGAGTCGGCCGGGACCCCCGCCGAGCGTCATGGGACGTCGTCTGGCTAGCGTACGTCTGTTCTGCATGGCGGCTATGGCGTCGTCGGTCGAAGCGGCGTCGAGGATTTTCCGAGCACCACACCCGAGGCAGTACGCCAGACCTCTCGTGCAATGGAATCCCGAGCAGTCGTCCTGCTTCGTCGCCAGACTGTCCGCGTGCCTGATCTTGTACCGCCCGACCCACCGTTGGCCGGACCCCGGGTTGTGCTCCGGCCCTTCCAAGTCGGTGACGCCGCCGCTATCGCTGAGTCCTGCAAAGATACGGATGTTCCTCGATTTACCATGATGCCGGAAGGGTTGACGGAGGAGCGGGCACGCGAGTGGATCGAACGTGGCCTGGAATGGTGGCCCCGAGGCTTGGCTCGATTCGCCGTGACTCTTCCGCCGTCAGCCGAATGCGCCGGTCAGATAGGGATTCAATACGACTTTCCCGCCCGTCGTGCCGAGGCCTTCTACTGGCTCGACAGCCGAGCCCGAGGTCGGGGCATCGCGAGCGAGGCGCTAAATCTCGTGACCGAGTGGGCCTTTCGAGATCATGACGTTGTGCGGGTTCAGCTCGTCACCCACCTCGAGAACGAACCCTCGCAGCGAGTCGCAAGACGCTGCGGCTTCAGACGCGAAGGTGTGCTGAGGGCATGGGAGCCGGTCAAGGACGACCAACCCGACGTTGTCATGTGGAGCCGACTTGCTACCGATCCGGCGCCGGATCTCAGTCACGCATAGCGGCACTTCCCGAGCACTCGGGAATGACGCAGCGTCGACGCCGCAGGGCGGCACAACGGGGGGTGGCAGCCGGACGGAGGGCCGAACCATTCGGCGATCGGTGCAGCGGCATGGGTGCCCATGGCACCCGCGCCGAGCGAATCCGTGACCGGCCTGAGGTTCGAGCGCACGGAGTGCCTACAGCGCCCGTCTGTCCACCGAGGGTGCAGAGCGCATTGCGATCGATGCCCTGGTCCGAGTGGTTCCCTGAGCCACCGAGTCGTCGCCGGCGTTCGCTTCAGGCGCCAAGACGGCACGACGGCCTCCTGCTCTCCACCGCCTAGAGCGCCGCCCACCTTCGAGACGTAGGGTTCGATGATGGCTGAACCCGTCTCATTGCGCGCTGTGCTCCTCAACTGCACATTGAAGAAGTCGCCCGCGGTCTCCAACACCGAGGCCCTGATGGCCAGGGTGGTCGAGTGGTTCGAGGCCATGGACGTGGCGAGCGAGGTGGTCCGCGTCGTGGACCACGCCGTGGCCTTCGGAGTGAGCTCCTACGAGGGTGAGGGCGACGAGTGGCCCGCCATCCTGGAGAAGATCAAGGCTGCCGACATCATCGTGGTGGGAACGCCCATCTGGTTCGGCGTTCGGGGCAGCGTGGCCCAGCTTGTGATGGAACGCCTCGACGGGACCTACTCCGAGACCAACGAGGTCGGGCAGTACCCCCTGTACAACAAGGTGGCGGGCGTGGTGGTGACGGGCAACGAGGACGGCGCCCACGCCGCAGCGGAGACCACCTTGTTCAACCTCACCCACCTGGGCTGCACCGTGCCGCCCAACGCCGACACCTACTGGGTGGGCGACGCCGGCCCTGGCCCCTCGTACATCGAGGCGGGCGGAGAGAACCATGCCTATACGCAGCGGACGACGAGGTGGATGGCCCACAACCTGGTGCACATGGCCCGCATCCTGAAGGCCCATCCCATTCCCGCCGAGGGCAACACCTTCGCCGACGAGGAGGAGCACGACCTGCTCCACATCGGCTGAGACGCTGGTCTCATGTCGGGCCAGGCGGGCCCCCGGTCAGCCAAGCCGCCACCGACTCGGCCACAGCGACGTCGGCGCCCTTGAGCCCGTGGCCCGCCCCCTCGATCCACACGTGCGTCACCGGGCCGGCGATGTGAGCTGAGGCAGCTTCGAGCTCGCCGGGGGCGGCGAAGGGGTCGCGGGTACCGGATACGAACAGACACGGGACCTCCAGGGCCGAGAAGTGCTCAGTGCGCAGTCGCTCGGGGCGCCCCGGCGGGTGCAGCGGATAGGCGATGAGCACCAGGCCGCCCGCGGGCAGACCCTCGGCCACGGCCATCGAGCACATCCGCCCACCCATGGAACGGCCTCCGAGGACGACCCGCTCCGGCGACACCCCGGTCCGGGCGGCCAGGGCGCCAGCTTCCTCCATGACACAGGCCACCATCACGGGGGCCCGGTCGGGCCCTCTGCGACCGGCTCGGCGGTAGGGAAAGTCGACTCGTGCCACCGGCAGCGGGGCCACGGCGGCCTCGATGGCCACCAGCGAAGGATGGTGGCGGTCGCTGCCCGCACCAGGTGTGAGCAGCAGGGCCCCTGGTGGTGCGGCCGAGCTCACCGGTAACGCACGTAGACGTAGCTCGGTCCCTCGTCGCTCGGGTCGTCGGAGTCGAGCATCCCCGACCACGTTCGCCGGAAGCCGGACTTCTCCAGCGCTCGCCAGGACCTCTGGTTTGCCTGTTGGACGGGAACCACGATTGCCGACAGGTCCGGGTACAGCTCCCAGGTGTCCTCGACCAAACGGCCGATGATCTCGCCCCCGAGGCCTTTCCCGGTGAGCGTCTCCACACCGATGAGGTAGTCGATGCAGGCGGCGTCGGCGGGTGTGGCGGCCACGGCCAGGGCCCGCTCCCATTGAGGGTGGTCGCTGAGCCGGTACCGCTGGATCATCCCGATGGGCTGACCGTCTCCTTCGATCACGAAGACCTCGATGGGCTCGACACCATCGACCGCTGGTCCGTAACTGGCTTCCACGGCCGCCAGATCGTGCTCCTCACGCCACCACACCTGCACATGGGGTGCGCCGAGCCATCGTGCCAACAGCGGGAAGTCTCTGCGCTCGAGAGGTCGGAAGCCGAGTCGCACGCATGCAAAGATGACACAGCGCCTCTCCCCCTCGGCACCCGCTCCCCTGCAGCTAGGGTCGCGGTGATGCTCCTGCCGTTGTTTAGCGGGTACGGGCAGGCACCGGCGCCGAATCTCCCGCTCCTGCCTTGAGCGACCCCACGGCTCGCTTCGCCGAGCTCATCACTGGAGACGACACCGAGATCCCGCTCGACGAGGCTGCGCTCTTGATCGCCGCCCATGCCTACCCCGACCTCGACGTCGCCGCCGAGCTCGCCCGCCTGGACAAGATCGCTGAAGGCTGCCCCCCTGGCCAACTGGACGGGCTGCGTCACCACCTCTTCGAGGTGCTGGGCTTCTCCGGTAACACCGGCCACTACGACGACCCTCGCAACTCATTCCTCAACGAGGTGCTGCAGCGACGGCTCGGCATCCCCATCTCGCTGGCTGTCGTGACCATGGAGGTGGGACGGCGAGTGGGCGTGCCCTTCGAGGGCATCGGCATGCCCGGGCACTTCCTGGTACGCCACGCCATGACACCCAGGGTCCTCGTCGACCCCTTCGCAGGGGGCCGCATCCTCGAAGACGCCGAATGCGAGACGTTGTTCCGATCGGTGTACGGAGAATCCGCCCCCTTCGACCCCTCCATGGTGGTCCCGGTCGGGAAGCGGGCCATCCTGGCGAGGATGCTGGCCAACCTCCGCCACCTCTACCTGGCGAGGGGCGACGTCTGGTCGACAGGGTGGGTCCTGGTTCTCCGTACCCTCATCCCTGCCAGCAGCGCTCCGGAGATGGCCGACGTGGCCGCGACCGAGGCTGCCCTCGGCCGGTTCGAGGAGGCCGCAGCCATGCTCGAGGACCTGGCTGACCAACTTCCCGAGGAGCCGGCAGACCGAGCTCGGGCGGAGGCCAAGCTGCAGCGCTCCCGCCTCAACTGAGCCCATGCAACGTCGCAGCCCTGCCTCCATGGCGGCTCGAGCCAGTACCGGCCATCCTGTTCGGGTGAATCGAGATCCTCGCCGTGGCGACGCCGATGGAGGAGCTGCGTGAGCAGCGCCAAGCGCAAGCGAAAGCGAGCGAACCGCCAGGCCCGCGCCGAAGCCGACCAGCCCGTTCCTGACATCACCGAAGCCGACCTGGACCGGTTGCTGGCGGACATCACGGTGCGAGCCGACTGCGAGCACGCCTCCACCAGAACCACTACCGACGGCCTGGTCCTCACCCGCTGCGCCGTGGGCGCCGCCGTCGCCGGCGGCTGCCCCCGCGACTGCGCCAGCTTCGAGAAGCGCCGCGTGGGTGGCATCGGTCTCGGCCTGGGCGCAGGGGGCTGAGGCCCGATTGAAGGCGCTGACAACTCGGGAGGCGGGAGACAACCACTGGGCGTCACGGCGCTACGCCGAGGCGCTGGGCCACGAGCTGGAGGCGCTCGAGGGGTTGCACCATCGCCACCCGCACGTGACCGGCGCCCGATGGGCCGTAGAGGTCGCCGGGGCTGACCAGGCAGCCGCCAGCCACCGCCAGATGCTCGGTGAAGCCCCAGGCGTCGCCGTCGGGTGCCGCTGCCCACAGGTAGAAGCCGCCGGCGGGACGCTGCAGGCCCGCGTCCAGCTCGGACAGAATGGCGACGAAGCGCTCCAGTCGGGCTGCGTACAGGGCCCGCTGGAGATCCACGTGGACGTCGTCGTCGAGCGCCGCCGCCGCCGCGAACTGCACCGGGCCCGGAACGAGGCACCCGGCGTGCTTGCGCACCTCACCCAGGTAGCGCACCAACTCGGGATCACCGGCGTAGAAGCCGGCCCGAAGGCCGGCCAGGTTGGAGCGCTTGGAGAGGGAATGGAGCGCCACCACGCCGTCGAGCCCGTGCTCGAGGATGGTGCGGGGCCGGTCGTCCCAACTGAACTCCACGTAGCACTCGTCGCTGAACACGGGAACGCCGTGGGCCCGGCCCCACGCCGCCGCCTGGCCCAGATCCTCGAGTTGGCCGGCGGGGTTACCGGGCGCGTTGACCCAGAGGGCCAGAGCCCGGTCGGCGTCGGCCTCGCTGATCGCACCCAGGTCGAGACGCCATGCCTCGTCCACCGGCACCGGAACGGCCCGGCAGCCGGCCAGGATGGCTCCCATCTCGTAGGTCGGATAGGACACGGCCGGGTACAGGACCGAGTCCCGCTCGGGCGACCGCAGCCGCAGCCACCGGGGCAGCGAGGCCACGAACTCCTTGGCGCCCACGCAGGCGAACACCTGCAAGGGGTCCACCCGCAACCCGAAGCGCCGGGCCATCCACGCCGACGCCGCGGCCCGATAGCGGGGGCTGCCGATCGACTGCGGATAGCCCCGCTCGGTCCCGCTGGCGGCCAGGGCCTCCACCACCGCCGATGCCGGCGGGTCGCAGGGGTTGCCGATGGCCAGGTCGACGAGGCCTCCTTGGGCTGCCTCTGCCTTCTCCTTGAGCCCGGCCAGGCGCTCGTAGGGGTACACGGGAGGCTCGAAGCCGCCGGTCGGCGTCAACGTCCCCCCTTCCGCTTCCCTGGCCACCAGGGAAGCATCGTCGCCCTTGACACAACTACGACCAGAAGCGTACGTCCCCCGTGCGCCCCTTGGGCGATGCCAGGAACGCGCTCCCGGGCAGGTTGCCGGCCCCCAGCCAGGACGTCCCCACCAGCGAGTGGACGAGCTGGCAAGGGCTCGGCCAGGGGCTATGGACTACGGGAGGGTGATGTTCTGGGTGACCGGCTACGCGGCGCTGGCCACGGCCGTGGGCGTGCTCGTGCGGTCGGTGCCGGTCGCCCTGGCTGTTGGCATCGCCTGGGCCGGCCCGTTCGAGCACCTCGTCCAGGAGGCCTGGGCCGTGGTCGCCGGCGCCGTCCTCGCCCGCCGCGACGTCAGCGCGTGAGGAACTCGGAGAAGCGGGCCGCGCCGGCGCCGTCGAGCCGGGCCCGCAGGCGGGTGCACTCCTCCTCGTGCTCCTCCAACAGCACGTCGCCCTCCCGGTGCAGGGCGGCCACCACGTCGCCCCGGGTGAAGGGCACCACCAGCTCCACCACGCGGTCGGTGACGCGAAGCCGATCCCCCGCCACGGCCACCAGGTTGTCGACCCCCATGCCCGTGGCCGCGGAGACGGTCACCGACCCCTCGTGGTCCCCCGCTAGGCGCTTGGCCTCATCGGTGACGTCAGCCTTGTTGAACGCCAGCAGCTCCGGGACGTCACCGGCCCCGATCTCGGCCAGCACGCTGCGCACGGCGTCGACCTGCTCCTCGGGGTCGGGCGCGGCGGAGTCCACCACGTGCACGAGGAGGTCGGACTCCTTCACCACCTCCAGGGTCGAGCGAAAGGCCTCCACCAGCTGGTGAGGCAGCTTGCGCACGAAGCCCACGGTGTCGGACGCCAGGACGGCCTCACCTCCCGGTAGCTGCAGGCGGCGGGTGCGAGGGTCCAGGGTTGCGAACAGGCGGTCCTCGACCAGCACCTCGGCGTCCGTGAGGCGGTTGAGGAGGGTGGACTTGCCGGCGTTGGTGTAGCCCACCAGCGACACCGAGCGGAGCCGGCCCCGCTGGCGTGCCTTGCGCTGAACCCGGCGGTTCCTGGTCAGCTCGCCCAGCTCGCCCTCGAGCCTGGTCATGCGCCGCACCAGGCGTCGACGGTCGACCTCGAGCTGGGTCTCGCCCGGGCCCCTGGTACCGATTCCCCCGGCCTGCTGCGACAGCGACGTGCCCCGCCCCCGCAGCCGGGGCAGGCGATAGCGGAGAAGGGCCAGCTCGACCTGGGCCTTGCCCTCGAGGGTGTGGGCGTTCTGGGCGAAGATGTCGAGGATCACCGCCGTGCGGTCGATGGCGGTGCGGCCCAGGATCTTCTCGAGGTTGCGCTGCTGGGCCGGGCTCAGCTCGTCGTCGAAGACCACGGTGTCGGAGTCCACCTCCAGCGACAGCTGGCGAAGCTCTTCGGCCTTCCCCCGCCCCACATAGGTGGCCGGGTCGGGGCGGTCCCGTCGCTGAATGACCCGCTCCATGACGTCGGCGCCGGCGGTGTCCACCAGGAGCGCCAGCTCGTCCAGGTGGGCCTCGGCCTGGTCGAGCGTGGTCGGGGGCATGGCCACGCCCACGAGGATGATCTTCTCCCGGAAGGTGCGCTCGATGAGGGTCATGGCAGGTCGACCTCGATGCAGGCCACGTGCTGGGCCGGGCCGGTGAGGACCACCGTGTCGGGCTCGACGCTCACCTGCACCGCCCCCCCTGGTTGGTGCACGACGACCCGGGGGCCGACCAGGCCCCAGTCGTGAGCGGCGGCGGCGGCCGCGCACGCCCCACTGCCGCAGGCCATGGTCTCGCCCACCCCCCGCTCCCACACCCGCATGGTGAGCTCGTCGGGCGCCGGGCCCACCATCACCAGCTCCACGTTGACGCCCTCAGGGTGGTCGGCGTCCAGCCGGGCGCCGACGGCCTCCAGGTCGGCGTGGTGGGGGTCGGGGCCGAGCACCACCAGGTGCGGGTTGCCCATGTTCACGGGCCGGGCCCGCCCCCCGGGCGCCTCGACCGTCCGTTGGGGGCCCAGGGTGGCTGTTCCCATGTCCACCTCCACCACTACCCCGCCCGGCCCGTCGCCGGGGCCCAGGGTGAGGCGGCGCACACCGACGGCGGTGGCCACACTGAGGACGGGGCCCTCCACCACACCTGCATGCACCACGGCCTGGGCCAGGCAGCGGATGCCGTTGCCGCTGGTCTCGGCCCGCCCGCCGTCGGCGTTGCGCACCTCCATGGTGACGTCGGCGCCGTCCGTGCCCGGACCGGCCCGGAGCAGCCCGTCGGCACCCACGCCCCGGTGGCGGTCGCAGAGGCGCCGAGCCAGACCGGCGTCGATTCCATGGCGGCCCTCCACGTCCACCAGGACGAGGAAGTCGTTGCCCAGGGCGTGGTGCTTGGTGAGGTGCAGGGGCTTCATGTCAGGACCAGTCTCCCAAGAGGGCGGCCAACACCGTGCCGGGATCCTCGTGCGAGCCGTACCAGGTGATGCGCGGGTCCCGGCGGAACCACACGCGCTGCCGGCGCGCCAGGACGCGGGTTCGCCCCACGGCCTCGGCGACGGCCTCGTCCAGGCTGCACCGGCCGGCCAGGTGGTCCAGCACCTCGCGGTAGCCGACAGCCTGACTGGCCGTGCGGGAGAGCCCACCCGGACGGATCCAGAGGCTCTGCACCTCGCCGGTGAGGCCGGCGCCGAGCATGTACTCGAACCGCTGCTCGATGCGCCGGCCCACCATGGCGCGCGGCAACCACACACCGGCCATCCGGTACCTGGTCTCGGGGTGGGCGGCCAGGCCGGGTCCGAAGGAGGAGAAGGGCCGGCCACTGCCCAGGGTGACCTCCAGGGCCCGGAGCACCCGGCGCCGGTTGGACGGTTCCATCCGGCCCGCGGCCACGGGGTCCAGTTGGCGCAGGCGACCATGCAGGGTGTGCGTGTCCTTCTCGGTCTCGAGGTCGGCCCGTACCTCGGACCATTGCCCGGGCAGGTCCAGGCCGTCCACCACCGCTCGCACGTACAGGCCCGTCCCGCCCACCACCAGGGCCCGGTGACCGCGATCCTCGATGGCTGCCAGGGCCCGGCGCGCCTCGGCCTGGAAGCGGGCGACCGAGAACTCCTCGTGCGGCTCCACCAGGTCGAGGAGGTGATGGGGCACCTCCGCCCGATCGGCGGACGACGGCTTGGCCGTGCCCACGTCCATGCCCCTGTAGACCTGCATGGCATCGGCCGACACGATCTCCACCGGCGGGCCCGGCAGGCGGCGGGCCAGAGCCATCGCCAGTGCCGACTTGCCGGAGGCGGTGGGGCCCACCAGGGCCATGTGTGGAGCTCCAGAGGCGGGCCCCGAGCTCAGAGGGCGGTCACCGGGATCCGAGTCTTGTGGCGGGGCGGGGCCGTGACCTCCACCAGCTCGCCGGTGAGGTGGTGGGGCGCGGCGCTGACCACCCGTACGGTGGCCATCGTGCCGGGCGCCAGCGGCTGGGACGCGAAGTGCACGAGCTTGTTCTGCCCAGTTCGCCCGGTGAGCACGGAGTCGTCCTTCCTGCTCGGTCCCTCTACCAGCACCTTCTCGGCGCGACCCACTCGGGCCTGGTGCTTGAGCAGAGCAGAGCGCTCCACCACCACCGTCAGGCGGGCGAAGCGGTCCGCGGCCACGGCCGGCGGGACGAAGCGATCGACCAGATCGGCAGCCTCGGTGCCGGGCCGGGGTGAGAAGAGGAAGGTGTAGGCGCTGTCGTACTCGGCCGCGGCAACCACCTCGAGGGTGCGCTCGAAGTCCTCTTCGGTCTCGCCCGGGAAGCCCACGATGATGTCGGTGGTGACGGCCAGGTCGGGGACGGCGGCCCGTGCCGCTCCCAGCCTCTCGAGGTAGCGCTCGGCGGTGTAGCCCCGGTGCATGGCGGCCAGCACGCGGTCGCTACCGGACTGGACAGGAAGGTGGAGGTGCTCGCACACGGCCGGCGTGTCAGCCATGGCCGCCACCGTCTCGGGGCGGAGGTCCTTCGGATGGGGACTGGTGAAGCGGACCCGCTCGATGCCGTCCACGGCGCCCACGGCTCGGAGCAGCTCGGCGAAGAGGGGCCGGCGCCGGGTGAGGTCCCGGCCATAGGAGTTCACGTTCTGGCCGAGGAGGGTGACCTCCACCACGCCACCGGCGGCGAGCGACTCCACCTCGGTCACGATCTCGGCCAACGGCCGGCTGATCTCCTTGCCCCGGACCGCGGGGACGATGCAGAAGGCGCAGCGGTTGTCACAGCCGATCTGGATCGTCACCCAGGCCGCGTATGGCACGTCTCTGCGAGCAGGGAGGGCCGACGGAAAGGCGTCGGACTCCTCGAGTATCTCCATGAGGGGGCCGTCGTGGTCGGATCGCCGCAACAGACCGGCCACGTGAGCCGTGTTGTGGGTGCCGAACACCACGTCGGTGTGTGGGGCCCGGTCCTGGATGAGGCCGCGGTCCTTCTGCGCCAGGCAGCCACCCACGGCGATCCGGAGACCGGGCTTTCGCTCCTTCAGGGCCTTGAGCTGGCCGAGGTGACCGTAGAGCTTGTTGTCGGCGTTCTCGCGAATGCAGCAGGTGTTGAGAACCACTACGTCAGCGGACTCCAGCTCTTCGGTGGGCTTCATGCCCTCGGACTCGAGGAGGCCCGCGATGCGCTCGGAGTCGTGCTCGTTCATCTGGCACCCGAAGGTGCGGATCAGGTACCTCTGCGCCACCCGGCCAGAATAGGCCGACCCCGCATCGAGCTGGCACCGATGAGATCGGGGCTCCGGCGAGGTCTCACCATGAACGGGAGCCGAGAGGAGAACACAGTGAGTAGCCCGCCGATAGCCTCGCCCGCCATGACAGCGGTGGTGGCGGAGGGTCTGTCAAAGCGGTTCGGGGAGACGGAGGCCCTTCGAGGTGTCGACTTCGAGATCGAGCGAGGGAAGGTGCTGGGTCTCCTGGGCCCAACGGCGCAGGCAAGACCACGGCCGTCCGCATCCTCTGCACCCTGCTCAGGCCCGACGCGGGGCGCGCACTCATCGACGGCATCGACGTGCTTGCCGACCCCGGGCGGGCTCGGGCCCGCATCGGGCTCACCGGCCAGTTCGCAGCCATAGACGAGCGCCTCACGGGGTTCGAGAACCTCCAGCACGTCGGTCGCCTCTTCCACCTCCGCACCGTGGAGGCCCGGCGGCGGGCTCGGGAGCTGATCGAGCGGTTCGACCTCGTCGAGTCCGGTGATCGGTTGGCCAAGACCTACTCGGGAGGGATGAGGCGGCGGCTCGACATCGCCATGAGCCTCATCGGCCGCCCGTCGGTGCTGTTCCTCGACGAGCCCACCACAGGTCTCGATCCCCGCAGCCGTCTGGGCATGTGGGACATCATCGACGAGCTCGGGCGGGTCGGCACCACCACTCTGCTGACGACCCAGTACCTCGACGAGGCCGACCGCCTGACCGACGAGATCGTGGTCGTCGACCGCGGCACGGTGATTGCCCGGGGCACGGCGGACGAGTTGAAGCGACGGGTGGGCGGCGTGCTGGTCGAAGTCGTCCTTGCCCATCCCGGCGACGGTGAGCGTGTGATCGACCTCCTGGCCCACCGGGCGTGCGGCAAGGGACAGGTGGTGACCGGCACCAGCGTGGTCGCCATTCCCGTCGACGACCTCACCGGGATCGTTCCCGCCGTCGTCCGGGATCTCGACGGGGCAGGTGTGGAGGTCCTCGACGTCGGCACCCGGCGTTCGACCCTCGACGACGTCTTCTTCGCCCTTACCGGCCGCCCGGCCGACGACGGCACCAGCGACCAGGCAGCCGCTCTGGCCGCCACCCACGAGGTAGAGGTGGTCGGCTGATGGCCGTCGCCGAATCCCTCGACCGTTCCCCTGTCAGCGACGACACCCCTTCAGGGTTGATCTGGGCCCTGCGCGACTGCTGGACCGAGGCCAGCCGCCACCTGCGGGCCCTGCCTCGCAACCCCGAGGTCCTGGCCTTCTCCACCATCCAGCCGGTGATGTTCGTGCTGCTGTTCGCCTACGTGTTCGGTGGTTCGATCAACGTCCCCGGCTACGACGACTACAAGCAGTTCCTGATACCGGGGATCTTCGCCCAGACCGTCCTGTTCGGCTCCACCTTCGCAGCCGTGGGCTTGGCCGAGGACCAGAGCAAGGGCATCGCCGACCGGTTGCGCTCCCTGCCGATGTTCGAGCCGGCGGTTCTGATCGGCCGGACGTTCGCCGACCTCATCCGCAACTTCATCACCTTCGTGGTCATGCTGGCCGTGGCCTTTGCCATCGGCTTCCGCTTCGAGGGCACGCTGGCCGAGGCGCTGGCGGCCACCCTCGTGTTGCTGACCTTCGCCTACGCCTTCGCTTGGATCAATGCTCTGGTGGGCGTGTCGGTGGGATCGGTCGAGGCGGCCAACTCGGCCAGCTTCACCTGGATCTTCCCCCTGACATTCGTATCCTCGGCCTTCGTCGACCCGAGGAGCATGCCCTCGTGGCTGGAGCCGATCGCCCGGAACAACCCGTTCACCGTTGCCACCAATGCCGTGCGAGCCCTCTACAACGGCCGCGCCGCCGGCTCCGACCTGTGGCTGGCCCTGGCGTGGGCCGCGGGCATCACGCTTGTCTTCGCCTTCCTCGCGTCGCGCAAGTTCACCTCCTCTGCGCGCTGAACGACCGGCGCTCCCTCAGCGAGCGTTCCGGCTGCCTCCCGTGCCGTTTGTGGGACCATCGGCGCCAGCGGGGCGCAGCGAGATGGGCTCGTCATCTCCCGGTCCCTGGCCCAAGGGGACCTCGTCAGTGACGCCATCAAGGCCGAGCTGCTGGCGGACCCGATCGTTGATGGCCACCATGACCTCGGGATTGTCGAGCAGGAACTGCTTGGCGTTCTCCCGGCCCTGGCCCAGCTGCTCGCCTTCGTAGGTGTACCAGGCCCCCGACTTCTTGACG
>JALZKD010000051.1 GCA_030859405.1 Actinomycetota bacterium
GCACCGCGGCGCCGAGGCACAGCAGCGCCGGCCGGCGCAGGGCCAGGGCTGCCACCACGGCACCAGCCCCCAGCCACAGCGGGACACCTCGGGCCGCGGCCGCCCCCGCGGCCGCGCACAGCGCCAAAGCCACCGCCCACCGATCGCTCATCGGCGCCCGGCCCGCCCCGTCTTCGGGCGCCGGATCGGGGACCGTTCCCGTCGGTGAATCGGATCCAGAACGGCGAGCGCCCTCGCTCGGGGTCACACCCGGACCTTGGGGCGCAGGGCAGCCAACTTGGCCTCGCCGATGCCTCGCACGTCGAGCAGCTCGTCCACGGTGCGGAAGCGGCCGTGCTCCTTGCGGTACTCGAGGATGGCCTGGGCCGTGGCCGGCCCCACCCCGGGCAGGGCATCGAGCTGCTCGGCGGTCGCCGTGTTCAGGTTGACGGGCCCGGCCCCGCCGGCCCCGGCCCCGCCGACGGTCCCGGTGACCGGCCCTGCGGCGGGGGCCACCTCGCCCCGCCGGGGCACGTAGACCCGCTCACCGTCGCCAACCTTGGCCGCCAGGTTCAGCTGCTGGAGGTCGGCGTCCGGCGCCGGCCCACCGGCGGCCTCCACCACGTCGACCACGCGCCCGCCGGAGGGCACCTCGTGGACGCCGGGGCGCAGCACCGCCCCTGCGGCGTGGACGAGGGCTCTACCCTCCGGCCCATCGGCGCCGGCGGTCGCTGGGGAGGACCCCGGGGGGCCCGGGGAAGGACTGGTCGCCGGTCCTGCACGGGGCAGCCTCACCTCCACAGGCATTGGCGAGCCCCTCAGGCTCACGACCGTGACGACGGCGACCACGAGCAGCCCCACGGCCACCACCGCAGCCATGACCAGCCGGGACCGGTCGAACGCCGGCAACGAGAATCGGGCGCGCCACCACGACGACGTCCACCATGAAGACGTCTCCGACAAGAGAGCCTCCCCCAAGATCAGCGAGCACCACGAGGAAGTACGGGGAGGAAGTGCCGGGGAGGGAGTGCACCCCAGGGAAGGCGGCCTAACCCTATCGCTCAACTGCCCCAGCCCGGCGCCGCGCCGGGAGGCTTACTCCTAGAACAGGCGGGCGGTGAGGCTCTTGCGGTAGTGCGCGGTGCGGGGGTCGTCGGGGCCCATGACCTCCAGCAGGTCGAGGTAGCGCTGCCGGGCAGCCTCGTCCGTCTTCACCCTGTCGAGCAGAGCGTCGAGCTCGGTGGTGGTGTCGGGCTGACCTTGGGCCTGGCTGTCGCCGACCCGGGCCATGGCCGCCACCCGGCGGACCTCGGCCGTCTCCGGCACCCGGGCCAGAAGGGTCAGCGCCTCATCGCTCTGCCCCTGCTGCACCAGCATCTCGGCCATGGCCACGACCGCCGGGGGATGGCCGGGATCGATCTCGAGGGCCCGGTGCAGCGACGCCTCGTCCCCCTTCTCGACCAGCAGGTCGATCTCGCTCTTGACCGGCGCCAGCTTGGCCACGAACTCCTGCACCTGCGGCTCGGGCAGGGCGCCGATGAACTGGTCGACCACCTGGCGATCCCGGAGGGCGTACACGGCAGGGATGGACTGCACCTGGAAGGCGGCGGCCACACCGGGGTTGGCGTCCACGTCGACCTTGGCCAGCTCCACCGCTCCGTCGGTGGCGGCTACGACCCGCTCCAGGATGGGGCCGAGGGTGCGACAGGGCCCGCACCATGAAGCCCAGAGGTCGACCACCACGGGCACCTGGGCGGAGCGCTCGATGACGTCCTGTTCGAAGGTGGCGTCCGTGACATCGGCCATGACCCTCAGTCTAGGTTTGGTCCATGGACGGCCTCTACGAGCTGCACCGCCAACCGGAGCTCGACTCGCCCGTGCTCGTCCTCGGGATGGAGGGTTGGATCGACGCCGGGCTCGGGGGAGGCGGCGCCATGGGACACCTCCTCGACGCCATCCCCACCGAGGTGCTGGCCACCTTCGACGGCGACCAGCTCCTCGACCTGCGGTCCCGCCGTCCCGCGGTGCGCATCACCGACGGCGTCCTGAGCGGCCTCACCTGGCCCGAGATCCAGCTCCGCTCGGGCCGTGATCCGGCCGGCAAGGACGTGGTTATCCTCACCGGGCCGGAGCCCGACATGCGCTGGCAGGCCTTCGTGTCGGCCGTGGTGACCCTCGCCACCGGCCTGAACGCCCGCCTGGTGGTGGGCCTCGGCGCCTTCCCCGCCCCGGTCCCCCATACCCGGCCCGTGCGGCTGGCGGCGGTGGCCACCGACCAGGAGCTGGCCGAGCAGGTGGGCTTCATGCCCGGCAGCCTGGAGGTCCCGGCCGGGGTTCACGCCGCTCTGCAGGAGGGCCTGGGTGCGGCCGGGATCCCTGCCGTGGGCGTCTGGGCCCGGGTCCCCCACTACGTGGCGGCCATGCCCTATCCGGCCGCCAGCGCCGCCCTGGTCGAGAGCCTGGCCGCCGTCGCCGGCCTGGACCTCGACGCCAAGGACCTGCACGACGCGGCGGCGCTGGCGAGGAGCCGGATCGACGACATCATCGCCGCCAGCGAGGAGCACGCCGAGATGGTGCGACAGCTCGAGGCCAGCGCCGACGCCGAGGTAAACGTGGCGCCCATCAACCTCTCCCAGCTACCCACGGGCGACGAGTTGGCCGATGAGCTCGAGCGCTTCCTCAGAGGCGAGATGTGAGCTCGCTCGAAGAGCAGGTGACCGCCCTCCTGCGCCGGGCAGGTGCCCGGTTTGCCTTCCTGCACGGGAGCCGGGCCAACGCCGGGGGGGGCCATCCCGGAGCGGACCTCGACGTGGGGGCGTGGTGGGGAACCGATCAACCGCCGGCCTCATGGGAGCTGGTCCTCCCCGAGGGCGTCGACCTCCTCGTCCTCGACGACGCACCTCTCGAGCTGGCCGGGCGGGTGGCGCTCACCGGACATTTGCTCTTCGAGGACGATCCCCCCGCCCGCGTCCGCTGGCAGGCCCAGACCCGGCTCGTCTACCTCGACGAGGAGCCGCGCCAGCGCCAGCTCGACCGTCTCTATCTGTCGTCCCGGGCCCGTGGTCGATGAGCGCCGGGTCCGGCGCCTACTACAGCGGGTGAGCGAGGACCTCGCTTACCTCGCTCGCCGAGCACAGGAGGACCCCGCCACCCAGCTCGGTGACGTCGAGCGGATGGCAGCACTCAAATACGTCTTCGTCACCGCCATCGAGGGATGCTTGGACACAGCGCAGCACTTGTGCGCATCCGAGGGTTGGGGACCGCCTGCTTCCAACGCCGAAGCCTTTCGACTGCTGGCGCGTCACGGCGTGGTGCCCCCAGAGCTGGGCGAGGTCATGGCCGCAGGGGTGGGCTTCCGAAACGTCCTAGTGCACGGCTATGTCGACGTGGACGACCGGCGCGTGGTGGCGTTCCTCGACCGGGTGGGGGAGCTCGAGGAATACGTGAGCGTGGCTTCGGCGTGGGTGGACGGGCAGAGCTGACATGTGGCGACTCGATGCCCGGAGAATCCTTGCCCAGGCGGCAACCAGCGAGTCGCCGTACCGCACCGCCGGCTAGGGGTTGTCCACGAGGGAGGCCACGTCCTCCCGGGGGAGGATGCCCCCGATCGGCCCCGCGGGGTTGAGCGCCAGCCCGGCACACTCCCCCGCCATGACAAGCTCGAACACCACCGTGGCCCGCTCCGTCCGTGGGTCGTAGGCATTGGGGAAGGCGGCCCGCATGGCGACCACGTCGGTGAAGGCGGGTACGTAGGCCTCGTCGTCCTCGCTGATGGCCAGCACCAGCTCATCGCCTTCCACTGCCAGCACCAGCTCCGCACGGCGCAGGGTCTCGAACAGGGCCCGGCGGGTGACCTGGTTGTCACGGGAGGCCACCGCCTCGATGGCGGCCACCAACTCGACGTTTCCCAGGCTCACCAGCTGCCGGCGCGACGCGTCATGTGACCACCACGTTGACCAGGTTGGGCGGCCGGGCCACCACCCGCCGGGGCTGGGCGCCGGCCAGGTGCTCCTGCACCCGGGGAGAGCCGAGGGCCAGTCGCTCCGCCTCGGCGGCGTCGACGGCGGGGTCGACCTCTATGAGGTCCCGCTTCTTGCCGTTCACCTGCACCACCATGGTGACGGACTCGGCCGCCACCAGCTCCGGATCGGCCTGGGGCCAGGGCTGCGAGTGCACGTGGCCACCCCGGCGTCGCTCCCACAGCTCGGCGCTCAGGTGGGGCGCCATGGGCGCCATGAGGGCCACCAAGGTGTCGATGGCGAAGTCGGTCGCCCCTTCCTTGTACATGAGGTTGGTGAACTCCATGAAGGCAGCCACTGCGGTGTTGTACGACCAGCGTTCGTAGTCCTCGCTCACCTTGGCGATGAGGCGGTGCGCTGCCCGGTCGACCCTGGCCGCGTCGCCGGCGGGGGCCGGAGCGTCGCCCAGGGCCAGTCGCCACACGCGCTGGAGAAAACGCGAGCAGCCCTCGATGACGTCGTCGGTCTGGTCGGTCCAGTCCACGTCCTCGGCGGGCGGCCCCACGAACAGGTGGTAGAGACGCAGGGCGTCGGCACCCACGGTGTCGAAGTAGCGCAAGGGGGCCACCAGGTTGCCCTTGGACTTGGACATCTTGGTGCCGCCCATGCGGATCATGCCCTGGGTGAACAGCCGCCGAAACGGCTCCCGCAGCTCCTTCGGGGCCACGCCCAGGTCGGCCAGGGCCTTGGTGAAGAAGCGGGCGTACATGAGGTGGAGGATGGCGTGCTCGATGCCGCCGATGTACTGGTCGACCGGCATCCAGCGCTCGGCGGCCTCGTGACTGAAGGCCACGCCGTCGGACCACGGGTCACAAAAGCGCAGGAAGTACCAGGACGAGTCGACGAAGGTGTCCATGGTGTCGGTCTCGCGCTCGGCCCGGGCGCCACAGAGCGGGCACGTGGTCCAGCGGAAGCCCTCGTGGGACTTGAGCGGCGACTCGCCGGTGGGGGCCAGCTCCACGTCGTCGGGAGCGAGCACGGGCAGTTGGTCCTCGGGAACGGGGACGATGCCGTCGTGCGGGCAGTGCACGACGGGGATGGGACAGCCCCAGTAGCGCTGGCGAGAGACCAGCCAGTCGCGCAGGCGGTAGTTGACCTTGCGCTCGCCCCGCCCCTGCTCCTCCAGCCACTCGATGGCCGCGGACTTGGCCGTGGCCGTGTCCATGCCGTCCAGCCAGTCGCTGTTGATCTTGGGGCCGTCGCCGGTGTAGGCCTCGCCCTCCCAGCCCTCGGGCGGCTGCACCGTGCGGACCACTCGGAGCCCGTAGGCCTTGGCGAACTCCCAGTCCCGCTGGTCCTCGCCGGGCACGGCCATGATGGCGCCCGTGCCGTATCCCATGAGCACGTAGTCGGCCAGGTACACCGGCACCGGCTTGTCGTTGAAGGGATTGACCACGTAGGAGCCGGTGAACACGCCGCGGCGCCCGAGCGATCCCTCGGCCATGCGGTCGACCTCGGCCTCGGCCTGCACCCGCTCCACGAAGGCCTCCACCACCGGCCGCTGCCCGGCGGTGGTGAGCTCGGCCACCAGGGGGTGCTCGGGGGCCAGGACGGCGTAGGTCATCCCGAAGCTGGTGTCGGGCCGGGTGGTGTAGACCCGCACGCTGAGGCCGGGCCGGCGGTAGACCTCGAGATCGAACTCGGCGCCCTCTGAACGGCCGATCCAGTTGCGCTGCATGGTCTTGACCCGCTCGGGCCACTCCAGGTCGTCCAGCTCGTGGAGCAGCTCGTCGGCGTAGCGGGTGATGCGGAAGAACCACTGCTCGAGGTCCCGCTTGGTGACCAGGTCGCCGGAGCGCTCACATGTGCCGTCGGGCAGCACCTGCTCGTTGGCCAGCACGGTCCGGCAGCCAAGGCACCAGTTCACCGGCGCCGTGGCCCGGTAGGCCAGGCCCGCCTCCAGGAAGCGCTGGAAGATGACCTGGTTCCAGCGCATGTAGGCGGGGTCGTGGCTGCGGACCTCCCGGCGCCAGTCGTACATCGCTCCCAGGCGCTCGATGGACGCCTTCAGCTCCTCGATGCGATCGTCGGTGAAGGCGCGGGGGTGGACGTTGTCCTTGATGGCCGCGTTCTCGGCGGGCAGCCCGAAGCTGTCGAAGCCCATGGGCGACAGGACGGCGTGACCCCGCATGGTGCGGTGGCGAACCACGACGTCTCCGAAGGTGTAGTTGCGCACGTGACCCTGGTGGGCGGGACCGCTCGGGTAGGGGTACATACACAGCACGTAGAACGGCGGTCGGTTGTCGTCGTTGGAGATCTGGTAGGCGCCCTCGTCGGCCCAGCGCCGCTGCCACTTGGCTTCCAGGGCCTGCACTTCGTACGGCTCTGTCACGCGATGGATGCTATGCCCGCAGTCCGGAGGGGCTCGGCTGTCCCCGCCCCACCGTCGCTCTAGGGCCCGACTCGAGTCACCGAGGGTGCGGGTGCGCGCTCTAGGTGGAGGACCTCTGCCCTGGTCGATCGGCGCCGTCCGACGTGGCGGAGCATCAGTCGAGTGACGGTGGCTCCGGCGGCGCGGGCTGCTTCCAGGAGCCTGCCCTCGTCGACCGGGGCCAGGGCCACCCATCGGCGTGCCACTTCGCCGAGGCGCTCGAGGTGGTCCCGTAGAACTCGCAGCGGAGGATCGGTGACTATCCCTTGACGCTTGGCGATCCGCGCTCGCCTAGGGGTGGGCCACCTTCTCCAAGGCGCACAGCTGTTCGGCGGTGCCGATGGCGATGAGGATTTGGCCGGGGCCGATCTCGGTCTCGGGCGGGGGGTTGGTGGTGAAGGACCCGTCCTCGCCCCGCAGCGCCAGCACCAGGGCCCCCGTACGGTCACGAATGTGGCTCTCCCGCAGTGTTCGTCCGGCCAGAGGTGACTGCTCCGGCACCGCGAGCTCCTCCAGGCGGAACTCCAGGTCACCGTCGTGCATCACCACATCTAGGAACTCGGCCACGTGGGGCTGCATGGCCAGAGCCCCCATCCGGGCGCCGCCGATGCGCTGCGGGTTCACCACCCGGTTGGCCCCAGCCCGCTCCAGCTTGGGCTCGGAGGAGTCGGTGTGGGCCCGGGCGATGATGAACAGGTCGGGCCGCAGGGAGCGGCCGCTCAAGGTGGCATAGAGGTTGGCGGCGTCGGTGTCGAGCGCCGCCACCAGCACGCGCGCCCGCTCGATGCCGGCGGCCTTCATCACGTCGTCGTCGGTGATGTCACCGATCACGTAGGGGTGGGGGATCTCGGGAATGCGCTCGGGGTCACGATCGACCACCACCAGGTCCTGGCCGGCGTTGGCCAGGTAGCTGGCGATGGACTGGCCCACCCTCCCCCAGCCGCACACGATCACGTGGTTGGTCATCTTGGCCATTTGGCGTTCCATGCGTCGCCTCCCGAACAGGTCTCGAAGATGGCCGTCGATGAGCGTCTCTAGGGCCACGGTGAAGGTGTACAGGGCAGTCCCCACGCCGGTGAGGATCAGGAAGATGGTGAACACCTTCCCGTTGGTCGACAGGGGATGCACCTCTCGGAAGCCCACGGTGGTGATGGTGGTAACAGTCTGGTAGACGGCATCGAGGACACCGAAGCCCAGCATCACGTAACCCGCGGTCCCGGCCGCCATCACCACGGCGAGGACCAGGAGGCCCAGCACCACCCGCCGATAGAGGACCGTCATGCCCGAGATCATGCCCTCCCGGGACGGCCTCGATGTCGAACGTGGAATGGCGCCGGCGGACGGGCCACACCTTGCTACATCAGGTTGATACATACAGGCTGATGATCAGGATGGACCAGGGGCGGCGCTCCGGCACGGATGAGGCAGCGCTTGCTCGCCTGTGGGCCTGGATCGCCGCTGTCGAGCCCCGCCGCCGGATCCGCCAGCCGCAGCCGGACGCGGACCCAGAGCGGGCCGAAGAGGCTGGCCCAGTGCTCGACCGTGAAGAGCGGCCGTGGCGGCGGGACGTGGTTGGCCTCCTGGTGCTGTTCGTGGTCACGAGGGTGGTGCTCATCGTGATCGGCCTCTTTGCCAGAGAGCTCGCCCCAGAACCGGTCGTGCGCCCCCAACCGCTGGGCATCGGAACCCGGTACTCGAGCTTCCCCTTCCTCGACCTCTGGGGCCAGTGGGACAGCGCCTGGTACCTGAGCATCGCCGAGGACGGTTACAGGGCCGTGCCGTTGCTGCGCTCGTTCGCCAACTACGCCTTCTTTCCGCTCTACCCGCTCCTGGCCCGCTGGGTGGGATGGGTTGTGGGCGGCCCCTACGTCGGGGGCCTCGTCGTCTCCAACGCGGCCTTCCTCGTGGCCAGCGTCTTCCTCTATCGCCTGGTCGCCATCGACGACGACGTCGATACGGCCAGGAGAGCGGTGACATACCTGTTGGCGGCGCCGGCCGCCTTCCTCTTCTCGGCCATGCTCAGCGAGTCCGTCTACCTGGCCCTGGCCGTCATGTGCTTCTACTTCGCTCGCACCAAGCGGTGGTGGGCCGTCGGCGTGCTCGGCTTCCTGCTGGCCCTGAGCCGCGCCCCCGGCGTCCTGGTTGTCATCCCCCTGTTGTGGATGTACCTGGAGCAACGCCGCTTCTCGCTGCGCCGGGTGCGGCCCGACCTCCTCTGGCTCGCTCTGCTCCCGGCCGGCATCGGCGTGTTCATGTGGGCCAACGAGGTGCTGACTGGCGACGCCTTGGCCTTCAGCCGCATCCAGGTCACGGCCTGGGGTCACCGGCTCGAGGACCCGGTCGCGGCCCTGTGGCGCAATGTCTCGGGCGACAACCCCTTTTGGCGCTTCAACGGCTGGTACCTGATCGTCGTCCTGGCCTTGACGCTGGCTCTCTGGCGGAGGTTCGGGGCCGCCTACCTGTTGTTCGTGCTCGTCTCCGTGCTCCCGCCCATGTCCTATGGCGTGTGGTACTCGATGGTTCGCTACACGGCGGTGATCTTCCCGCTCTACGTGGTGGCCGCCCGCATTACCGACTCGAGACCTCATCTCGACCAGACCGCCATGGTTGCCTCGGCGCTTCTTCAGGGGTTCTTGATGAGCCAGTGGGCCAACAACAGTCATCTGGTGGTCTGAGGGCTGTGCGCCACCAGCGTCGCCGCCAGCGCTTAGTGGCCTCTCGACCAGGGAGTGGAGGCGATGGGACTCGAACCCACGGACCTCTTGCATGCCATGCAAGCGCTCTACCAACTGAGCTACGCCCCCAGCCGCGTCGAGATTAGCAGGAGCCGGTTCGCTCTCTTGGTGGCTCCTCGAACTTATGTTCGACGGTGTGATCGCAGGCTGAGACGGGGAGCGCGGCGGTACGGCGGTGAGGAACCGGGCCGATGGCCCGTCTCAGTCCCGCAGCTGCTGCGCCAGATAGTTGGCTTCGCCGATCTGGGCCATGAGGCCGAGCTGAGCCTCCAGCCAATCGGCGTGTTCCTCTTCCCCCCGGAGTATTGCCTGAAGCACCTCGCGGCTGCCGTGGTCGCCGCGCTCGATGCAGGTGGCGATGCCCCCGTTCAGCCGCTCCACGGCCGCCACCTCCAGGCTCAGCGCCGCCGTGAGCTTCTCGGCCACCGTCTCGCCCACGGCCACGGTGCCGAGTCGCTGCAGGTTCGCCATCCCATCCAGGTACAGGATGCGATCGACCAGGGCCTCGGCGTCGCGCATCTCGTCGATGGAGTCCTCCCGGAACCGCTGGGCCAGGCGCTCGTAGCCCCAGTTCTCACACATCTTGGCGTCGACGAAGTACTGATTGATGGCCGTCAGCTCGGCCGTGAGGCACCCGTTGAGCACCTCGATTACCTGGGCGTCGCCCTTCATGCGTCGACCTTCCCCCTCATGTCGCTCCGTGGACCGTTGGCCAGCAGTCTCTCCAGCGCCGGCCAGCATCCACCACACTCCGAGCCGGCGCCACTGCACTCGGCCAAGGCGCCCACGTCCCGGGCCCCGTCCCGAATGGCGGCGCAGACGGCGAGGTCAGTGACGACGCGACAGTGACAGACGACCATGTAGGGAAGGGCTCGGAGGCGATGATCGGGTGTGGACCACGGTGGGCACCCCGCGGGCGGAGAGGGCCGCGGCCGTGGCCATGGAGACGGGGCGGGCCACCGGGCAGCGGTGGCCGATCCCGGCCACCTCGGCTCGAGCCGGACCTCGCTCCCCTACTGTGACCCGCACCCAGCACACCCGCCGGAACGCGAGCGGCAGCGGCGGGGGCTGGCTACGGTCAGGACGGCCTAGCACTCCTCCTTAGGTAAGCCTAAGTACGGGTCCCAGTCAAGGCAATACCCCAGCTCCAGGCTCGGTCAGGTGGAAAGGGCGGTACGGGTCTGGGCGTCGTCCTCCCACTCGACCCGGGGGGCGTCGGACCACAGGCGCTCGATGTCGTAGTACCGGCGCACCTCCTCCACGAAGACGTGCACCACGAAATCGCCGTAGTCCATCAACACCCATCGGGCGTCGTCGAGGCCCTCGATGCGCAGAGGCTTGAGCCCTCCGGACTCGGACACCTTGGCCTCCACCTCCTCGGTGATGGTGCGGACCTGGCGGGCATTGGCGGCGCTCGTGATCACGAAGTGATCGGCGATGGCCAGCACGGCGCCGACCTCGAGGACCACCGTGTCCGCCCCTACCTTGGCCGCCGCGGCCCGAGCCGCGACCACGGCAAGGCGCCGGATCTCCTCCAGGCCCACCTCTTTGCCCTCTTGGGTCACGCCTCGCTCGGTTACGGCCTGAAGTCCTTCCCCACGATCACCGTCACGTCCACCACGTCGAGCGGACGGCGGCTCATCACCAATGTTCCCACGCCCAGAGTCTGCCGGACACGATCGGCCACGACCTGCTGGTCACGGTCGTAGAACACGATCTGCGAGCGCTCGTAGTCGAACCTGGCGGCGTTGCCGGTGAGATGCACATCGAAGCCAGCGCCGAGCTTGGACCGCACGGCGTCGGCCAGACCGGGGGGCCCGGCGCCGTTGAGCACCTGAATTCGTGGCCGCTCGGCCCCGGCGGGGCGGGCGGTGACGGGGAACACGGCGGCCACCAGGCGCGCCAGCTCGTCCTCTCGCACCTTGTACAGCTCGCTCCCGTCGCCGTCCGAGCCGAAGGCCTCCACCGGCGCCAATCGGGTGTCCACCGGGCCGCCGGCCAACGCATGCATGGCCGTGCTCAGCTCGGGCGGGCGGGACGGGAGGGCGGGGGGCCGCTGGCGAAGGCGAGACAGCCAGGCATCCCAGAAGGCCTGGTGGCGAGTGAGACGGGCCAGGTCGTTCTCTCGGCCTTTGGCCGCCAGGAAGGAGCCAGCCCCACCAGGGTCGAGCGTGGTGTCGCCGGCCTCGTAGAGGACGTCGACCCGGCCGCCCGGGCCCACCTGCTCCACCCTTTGGGGAACCGTCACGGCCAGAGGCCCGGCGCCAGCCAGCAGATCGGCCACGCCGGCGTCGTCGACCACCACCACCCCGCCCAGCGTGGCGCCCAGAAGGTTCTCGACCGTCGACTGGAGGCCGGTGGGCCCACCGAGGTCGAGGGACTGGCGCACAGGCTCGAGGCCGAGGGACACCACCTCGGTCATGGTGCCGGACGGGATCATCACCAAGGTTCCCCCCTTCCCGCTCGCCGAGGGGACCAGCACCGTGAGCGATGAGGCCCGACCCGAGGCGTCCCGGTGGGCCAGGAGCACAGGGGAGGCGACGGGTGCCGGTGGCGGGGCCGGTGGCTGAGCCTGGCGGGGGACAGCCGCTTCCCGGCGCACCGGGCCCCCTCCCGCCAGGCGACCCATGGGGCCGACGAGGTTGACGAGGGCCAGGCCCACCCCCGCGGCTAGGGCCCCAATGGCGAGGGTGAGGCCCACCCGGCGGAGCTGCCTGGGCCGTCGTCTCGGCAGTTCCTCCTGTCGCCGGCGCCCCCGCCCGCTGGAGCGGACGTCGGGAAGGACGAAGGCCAGGCCCACCCCTGCGGCCAGGGCCCCGATGGTGAAGACGCGGCCCACCCGGCGGAGCTGCCTGCGCCAGCGTCTCAGCAGTTCCTCCCGTCACCGGCGCGCCCGGCCGCTGCGGCGGAGGTCGGGAAGGGGCTCGTCCGGCTGCCGGTGGTCCGGGTGGGGGGGGCGGGGGCGAAGCCCGGCGACGCGCTCAAGTCTCAGTCAGCGTACAGACGCCGCCGGTGGATCTCGCGGACGGCGCCGGCGGGCACCAGGACGTCGATGGGGCGCCCGGCGGCGACGCGCGCCCGCAGGTCGGTGCTCGACACGTCGAGGGCGGGCACCTCGACCACCTCCATCCTCCACGACGACGGTGGCGGCGGCACGGTCACGCCAGGTCGGGCCACGGCGACGAGCGTGGCCGCACGAGCCACTTCGTCGACACGCTCCCAAGTGCTTAGCTGACCCACCACGTCGGAGCCCACCACGAGGAACAGCTCGGCGCCGGGGTGGCGAGCGGCCAGCTCGGTCACGGTGTCAGCGGTGTAGGACGCTCCTCCCCGATCGATCTCGAGCCGGCTGGCCTCGATGCCCTCCAAGCCCTCGGCCGCGGCCTGCACCAGGGCGTAGCGGTCCTCGGCGTCGGTCACCGAGCGGTCGCCGGCCTTCTGCCACGGGACGTTGGCCACCACCAGGAGCACTCGCTCGAGCCGGAGGTTGTGGCGGACGTTGACCGCCGCCGCCAGATGTCCGACGTGCACCGGGTCGAACGTGCCCCCGAAGACCCCGATACGTTCACCTATAGCGTCACCACCCGAGTTGCCGATGCCGGGACTCTACGGCTGGATCCGCCCTCGGGCGACGGCGGTTTCCCCGCCCTGGCGGCGGAACCCTACGCTGAAGCCCAATGAGCGCGTGGGGACCCAGCACGTGG
>JALZKD010000128.1 GCA_030859405.1 Actinomycetota bacterium
ACGGCTTCCGCAACTTCGACAACTACCGCCTTCGCGTACTCCTTCATGCCGGTGGTGTCACGTGGCCGAACCGGCCGTCACCGCCGCGCATTCGAACCCGCTCTCCCCACTTGAACGCGTAGAGCCGTATATGGCGACGACGTTTCTTGCGGGGCTCGTCCTGAAACCCCAAGTCTCCAGCGGACCGTGGCCAACGTTGGCCGATTGATCCTGATGGCGCTCTGCGGGGTGAGCTTCCCCCGGGCGTTCTTCCCAAAGCCGATCCAGTGGTTGTCAGCGTGCCTCCTGCTGACGCACGGACTCGACGCCATCCGGGAGCTCTACGGCGCCGCCCGCCCGGGAGTCATGTGGGGAAAAGCAGTGCTCGAGCTCCTCGTGGTTACAGGGTGGCTGGCGCTGGCGCTCACAACTTTCCGCCGACTCGCGGACGCAGGCCGCAGGGACGGCTCGATCGTGTTTTCCAGCGGCTGATTGCTCTAGAGGTTCATCGTCGCATGGAGGCCGATGCCGTCCCTCGATCGTTTCCTGGTGCCGCGCCCCTCAGGTTCATCTCCACTCCGGCGTTATGTGGCGGTGCTGGCCCTTCGGATCGTCGTTTGTTAGGGGACACGCCGCAGGGCCCCGGCGAGCCCGTGTCAACGGCGGCCGAAAACTGACCCCCCTGGCGTAGAGCCCGCCCGCCGATAGAGGGTCAATTTTCACGTGCCGCTGCCCGTCCCGTCCGGTTGATGCGCAGCCCGGTTGCAGCAGAGCGGCGAGCGAGCGTGAGAAAGCCGGGCGGCGGCGTTGGACGTGATGCCGGTGTGACTTGGTCCCATTTTACAACTCCCAAGCGGCCAGCCGAGATCATGGCCGCTCATATCGAGCCCGCAGCGCCTGGGCGGACGAGGTACTGCTAGCGGTTCACCCCACCACCGTGGGGGAGCCGTCGCCCGGGACGCCGGTGAGGGCGGCCACCAGATGGTCGAACTCTTCGTAGTTGGGACCCACGAAGGGCTCAGCGTCGGGAACCTTTTCCAGGACCTGGAGGAACTGATCAAGGGAGGCGCCGCTGGCCGCCGGCAGGTGCGACGAGAAAATCTGGCTCGGTTCGAGGCTGCGCACCCCCTCGAGAACGCGGCGGTAGCGCTCGCGGTCGACCAGGTGGCTCCATGGCGAGTCCGACGTCGCCCATCCGGCCATCCCCGCGGACAGCGCTTCGGCGGGCACCTCAGTCGCGTCCTGGACCGGCTCGGGGAGGATCGCCCCGAAAGCGTCAACCGAGAAGAAGGCGCCGGTGCTGCCGTCGACGAAGCCCGTGGACATGGGATTGTCGTAGAGCGGTGGCCGCAGGGCGGTCAGCGTGCGGTCCCCGACGTCGAGCCGGTCACCGGCGCGGATGGCGTACACGCGGTTGAGGGGGACCGGCCACCAGCTCCCCATGCGCAGGGCGGCGAAAGCGGGCGTGGCCAGTCGGGCGTTGGGGGCCAGCTCCAGGACAGCTTCGACGTTGCCGGTATGGTCGGCGTCGTCGTGGGTGAGCCACAGCCACCGCAGCGCCCGAGGGTCGACGACGGAGGACAGGGCGTCGAGGAACTCGGCCCGGTCGACGGCCATGCCGGTGTCCACCAGCACGGGCTCCTCGGCGAGGAGCACGTAGGCGTTGGTGGGCACCACCCCCACGCCCGGCAACGAGAAGTTGCTGGGCAGGACGTGGACGTCGGGAGAGGCCTGATAAGGATCGTCCATGAGCTATTCCTTTCGGTGGTGACGGTCCCGGGAGTTCCGGTCATCCCCGGCGGGCGGTGACCAGCCACGCCGAAGCCCCGAGCAGGACTCCCCCCTCGGTCTCGTAGACGGCGAGAGTGTCGTGCAGGCGCTCGAGGGCCTGGCGCCGGGCGCGCTCGTCGAGGTCCTGGGTGAGGCCAAGCACCATGCCCATGGTCCGGACGAACGCGAAGGCGTCGTTGACATTGGCGCCGAGGTAGACGGGCGCGTCGACCGATTCCAGCTCAACAGCGACGAAGCCGGCATCGGCGACGATCCGCCTTACGTCGTCGCCATTGGCAAGCTGGAAGGGGCCGGGCGCGCCGGGCGGTGGCTCCGGCAGCTGGCGGCCCATGGCGAGCGCGGCACGGACGGCGGTCACCCACTCGTTCCTCCCGAGCTCCCGCCAGACGAGCATGCCGAGGCCGCCGCCAGCTCGAAGTGCCCCGGCCACGTTGGCGAAGGCGGCGACGGGGTCGGCGAAGAACATGGCGCCGAAGTTGCTGATGGCGACGTCGAAGGCGGCGGCCTCGAAGGGGTGGACTTGGGCGTCGGCATGGAGAAAGTGGACGTTGGTCACCCCCTCGGCGGCAGCGAGCTCCCGGGCCCGCTCGAGCATCCGGACCGACAGGTCGACGCCGAGGGCAGAGCCCGACGACGCCAGGCGGGCGGCGTCTCTGGTCGACCTGCCGGTGCCGCAGCCGATGTCCAGGACGGCGTCGGCGGCCACGATGAGCCCGGTTGCGACGAAGCGTTCCCACTGCCGAAGGCCGGTCGCCTCGTAGCGCTCAGCGTGCTCGGCCCACCGGGCGCCCTCCTCGCCGTCCCACGCCCGGGCCATGTCCACATTGGTGACCGTTATCACGCCCATCCTCTTCCTCCGCTGAGGAGGAGGATATACTCCTAAGTGGAGGAGGTCAATGGCCTCGGAACTGACAACCACCTCGTACGCCATCCTCGGGCTGCTCGCCATCAGGTCGTGGACGACCTACGAGCTCGCGCGCCAGATGGGACGAGCCCTGGGACTCTTCTGGCCCCGCGCTGAGAGCGGGCTCTACGAGGAGCCCAAGAAGCTGGTAGCTCACGGCCTGGCCCGAGCGACGTCGGAGGTAGTGGGGAAGCGGCGGCGGACCATGTACACCATCACGCCGGCGGGGCGGCGGGCGCTACGAGCCTGGCTGCCCGCGGCGAGCGAGGGCCCCGTGCTCGAGTTCGAGGCCCTGGTCAAGGTGTTCTTCGCCGAGCACGGCTCCAGAGCCGACCTGCTGGGGACAATTCAGGGCGTTCGGGAGTGGGCCGAGGCCCGCGCCGCCACGGGCGTCGCCGTTTGCCGGGAATACCTCGAGGGCAAGGGCCCCTTCCCGGAGCGCCTTCCGTGGCTGATTCTCGCCGGCAGGTTTCTCTACGAGTTCGAGGAGGCCGTCATGCGGTGGGTTGAGTGGGCCGAGGCCGTCGTTGGGGAGTGGCCCGACGACGTGCATGATGCCCCGCCCGACTGGCAGACGCTGGCCGACATGGCCGCCCGGAACGAGGCCGTGGTCCGGGCGGCGACCCAGAGGCGGTGGGCTGTGACGAAGGCGTCGCCCCCGCCCCACTAACTTTCGGCGGCCGGCTCTCGCCGGCGCGGACGTCCGATGCGATGAGCGTCATCTGGGGTGAGGTGAGCGAGTCCCCCACGACCTCGCGGTCGTCCCTAGGGGATTGCCTGGCGGTTCTCCCGAGTGGGAACATTTTTCGAGCGACCGGGAGGCCCGCTGCGGCCTCCCCCGTGGCCTCGCCGGCGATCAGGGGGCAGGCGCGGCGACGGCCTCCGGGCGAGTGACATGAAGCGACAAGCCGTGGTGACCGCCACGGTCAGGATCGTGATCGTTCGCCCTGGCGGGCCTTCGCTCGCCGGCGGAACCGGATCGGTGAGATCGACGATCGCCCGGCTCGCAAGAACTCCGCCGAATCGCGGCCGTTCTACGATTGCGCCATCGATGGGAAGGACGAGTTGTTGCGGGGGATCACACAACCATGAGGACCCTCCTCGATTCAGCTCGGGCCGACTTTGACAGCGGAGTCTGGAGCGGGGCGTACCAGCGCTTGTCGGCCGCCGACCGTGACGAGCCACTGGGGCCAGAGGACCTAGAGCGCCTCGCGGTTGCGGCGCAGCTCGTCGGCGAAGACGAGATTTCGGCCAGCTCCTGGGAGCGAGCTCACCTCCAGCTTCTCGAATGCGGTGAGGTCGCCCGCGCGGTGCGTTGCGCGTTCTGGCTGGCATCGGGCCTGCTCAGTCGCGGCGAGACGGCCCGCGGGGGCGGATGGGTTGGCCGCGCCCAGCGACTGCTGGAGGATCACGACCTCGACTGCGTCGAACGGGGCTTTATGCTCATTCCCAGGTCGTTGGCCAACCTCGCACAAGGCGATCCGAGCGAGGCGCACCGCCTGTCGCACGAAGCGATCGCCATCGGCCAGCGCTTCGGTGAGATAGATCTGCTGACGCTGGGTCGGCTCGTCCAGGGCCGCGCTCTCGTTGAGATGGGTCACCCTGCCGAGGGGCTTCCGCTGCTCGACGAAGCCATGGTTGCCGTGACGACCGAGGAGGTCTCGCCCATCGTGGCCGGCCGGGCCTACTGCGCGATGGTCCTCGTGTGTCAGAAGGCCTTCGACCTGCGTCGGGCCCACGAGTGGACGGCTGCTCTGA
>JALZKD010000129.1 GCA_030859405.1 Actinomycetota bacterium
ATGGCGATGCACCCCGAGCAGGCGGGCCAGGTGCGCACGACCATGTTCCTCGGGATCGCCTTCACCGAGGCGCTGGCCCTCATCGGCTTCGTGGTCTTCATCCTCCTCAAGTTCACCTGAGCCCACCATCCGCCGGGCTCCTGTGCGAGGTAGCCCCTACGAGGGGGGCGGGCGGTGCGCCTCGAGCTCCGTGGACAGGTCCTCGACCAACGACATCGCCTCCGGCTCGGGAAGGGGCTGATCGCTGACCTGGAGCGGGCGCCCGTTGCGCAGGACGGCGCGGATCACCATCTGCCTACCCGAGACACCGCGGCGCTCTACGGCGAAGCCGTCGATGTCATCCCAGGCCAGTCGACGGCGCAGCAGCGTCCGTCGGACCTTGACCCCCTCGGAGCCCACGACGATTCCGGCGCCCCAGGCGTCCACGCCCGACGCCAGGCAAAGGAGGCACATCAAGCCGGCAAGAACGCGGAGCGGCAAAGGAAAGGACCCGATGGCCCACAGAAGGAAGAAGGGGGCCAGACAGGCGGCAATGGTGGCCCCTCGAACTGCACGGAGGGGCCGCCGCCACCGCTCCTCGCCCACCGAACCCGCTCAGGCCAGAGCCAGACAGCGCGGCGATGGCAGGCCCGAAGCCGCTTGCTCCCAGGTGGCGCCCTCGTCGCCGGAGACATAGACCTCGCCGGACCGGGTGGCCAGAGCAGCGCTCCCTTCGGGGCCGCCGACCAGGCAGAACGTGTCCACATTGGCCTCGAACCACTCCGGCAGCCCAGCCCGGCACCGGGCGAAGTCACCGCTGGCGCCGAGCGGCCGCCGGTAGACCGCGGCCAGGCGCCCCTGGGGGCCGCTGGAGACGCTCAGCAGCACCGTCTCTCCCGCCAGCGCCACGGCCCGGCTGTAGGTGGCGTGCAGACCCTCCGAGTCCACGGCCCAGCTCACGCCGTCGTCCTCGCTGACGGCCAATCCGTGGGCACAGGCGGCCACCGCCGTCCTCCCGTCCAGAGCCAGCACCTGGTGCACGTCGTGGTGAAGGTCGATGGTGGCCCGCCACTCGGCACCCTCGTCGTCGGAGCGGAGAATGCCCCCGACGTGGACGTTGACGAGGATGGCCCCGGTAGGGGCGGTGCACAGCGACCGGACGTCGGGCGGGCCGCCCCACGGCGTGTACCACTGGTCCCTGCCCTCGGCCTCGTCGAAGGCGACGACCCGGCGGGGCTCGTCCCCCAGGCGGTAGAGGTGGGCCTCGGCCGTGCCCACCAACGGCTCGACCCCTGGGTGGGCGTCGAGGCAGGTGATCCGCAGGCCGCCGAGCGCCCGCCCGTTCATCTCGAGACCCGCCGGGCCCTGGGCGGCGGCGAGCCGCTCACCGTCGACCACCACCCACCCGCCGGCCACGGCTGACACGTCGTGGCCCCCGAAGGCGACCGTGCGACCGGAGCCGGCGTCCACCAAGCCTCTCTCGGTGCCGGCGAGCACTTCCATGGTCGTGGCCATGGTAAACCCCGTCGATGGGCGAGCCCGACCCCGAGTCCCGAGGCCACCCCCTGGGCCAGTACCGCTCCATGCGGGACTTCGAGCGCACTCCCGAGCCGGCGGGTGAGGACCAACCGGAGGCCGGGAACCGCTTCGTGGTGCAGGAGCACCACGCCACCGCCCTTCACTGGGACTTCCGCCTCGAGCGCGACGGCGTGCTGGTCTCCTGGGCCGTGCCCAAGGGCGTGCCCCCCGACCCGCGGGTGAACCACCTGGCGGTGCACACCGAGGATCACCCCATCTCCTACATCGACTTCGAGGGCCACATCCCCGAAGGCGAGTACGGCGGGGGCAAGGTGGTGATCTGGGACCACGGCACCTATGACTGCCACAAGTGGGACGACCGGGAGGTGATGGTCACCATCAGGGGGAAGCGGGCCCGAGGGCGCTATGTCCTGTTCAGGACCGGGGGCAAGAACTGGATGATGCACCGCATGGACCCGCCCGAGGACCCGGGCAGGGAGGTGATGCCCACGGGTGTGCGCCCGGTGCCGCTGCCGGTGGGCCAGGTCCCCACCGACGAGGAGGCGTGGTCGTTCGAGGTGGCCTGGGGCGGGCAGCGGGCGCTGGTGTCATCGGAAGGGGGCCGGGTCCGGGTGGACGGCGAGGGAGGGGAGGTGACCAGCCGCTACCCCGAGCTGCGCCACCTGGGACGGGCCCTCGGCGCCGTGGGCGTGATCATGGAGGGCGAGGTCGTGGCCGTGGGAGCCGACGGGCGGCCTGACGCCGCCACCCTGGCCCGGCGGGACGAGGCCCGCAGCGCTGCCGCCCTGCGCCGCATCTCCGAGCGTGCGCCGGTCACCTTCTTCGCCGCCGACGTGGTGTGGATGGAGGGCCACAGCACCGCCACCCTCCCGCACCGTGAGCGCCGCCAGCTCCTGGACCGGCTGGAGCTGGCCGGCCCGAGTTGGCAGACGACGCCGGCCCATGCCGGGGCCGGTGCCGCCCTGCTCCAAGCGGCGAGGGACCAGCGCCTGGCCGGCGTGGTGGGGCGCCGGCTGGAGGGCGGCTACGAGCCCGACAACCTGGTGTTCGTCCCTGCCGGCGCCCCCGCGGGGGATGGCGGGTAACGAGGGTCCGGGCCGGCTGGAGGCCCCATGGCGGAGGGCCCAGTGGCGCCTCGTCGCCGGGCTCCTAAGATGGGCCGATCAGACCCGGTTGGCGAACTCGAGAGAGGCCCAAGAGAGCGGCCCCAAGAAAGAGGCGTTGTCGATGAGTGACTTCGAGCAGTGGGCAGAACTGGCACAGCAGCTCCGCGTGGACTCGATCCGTACCAGCTCGGCCGCTGCGTCCGGTCATCCCACCTCCTCGCTCTCGGCCGCCGACCTAATGGCCGTGCTCATGAGCAAGCACCTCCACTACGACTTCGACGAGCCCAAGAACCCCAACAACGACCACCTCGTCTTCTCCAAGGGCCACGCCTCCCCTCTCCTCTACGCCATGTTCCGGGCCGCGGGCGCCATCGACGCCGAAGAGCTCATGAGCTACCGCCAGCTCGGCAGCCGTCTCCCCGGGCACCCCATGCCCAGCGCCCTGCCGTACGTGGACGTGGCCACCGGCTCCCTGGGCCAGGGCCTGCCGGTCGGGGTTGGCATGGCCCTGGCGGGCAAGCAGCTCGACTACCTGCCCTACCGGATCTGGGTGCTCTGCGGCGACAGCGAGATGACCGAGGGCTCCATGTGGGAGGCCTTCGAGCACGCCGGCCACTTCGGTCTCGACAACCTCACCGCCATCATCGACGTCAACCGCCTTGGCCAGCGGGGCTACACCATGCACCAGTGGGACGTCGACGCCTTCGTCCGACCGACCGAGGCCTTCGGCTGGAAGGCCATCGTCGTCGACGGTCACGACCTCCAAGCCATCGACGACGCCTACTCCGAGGCCGTCGGGACGCCCGGCCGCCCCACCGTCATCATCGCCAAGACCATCAAGGGCAAGGGCGTGACCGAGGTGGAGGACCGCAACGAGGTCCACGGCAAGCCGGTCAAGGACGACGAGACGGCCATCAAGGAGCTGGGCGGCGAGACCGACATCAGGGTGCAGGTGAACAAGCCCATGACCGACCAGGACCCGCACACCTTCGAGGTGGCCGGGGCCGAGCTGCCCCAGTTCAAGGTGGGCGAGGAGGTGGCCACCCGCAAGGCCTATGGCCAGGCCCTCACCGCCCTCGGGAGCCAGCGGGGCGACGTGGTGTGCATGGACGGGGAGATCAGCAACTCCACCCATGCCGACATGTTCACCAAGGCCCATCCGAGCCGGTACTTCGAGATGTACATCGCCGAGCAGCTGATGGTGGCTGCCGCCACGGGTGTACAGGTCCGGGGCTGGGTGCCCTTCGCCTCCACCTTCGCGGCCTTCATGAGCCGGGCCTACGACTTCATCCGCATGGCCTCCATCAGCGGGGCCAACCTCAACCTGTGCGGATCCCACGCCGGTGTGTCCATCGGCGAGGACGGGGCCTCGCAGATGGGCCTCGAGGACCTGGCCATGTTCCGGGCCGTGCACGGCAGCACCGTCCTGCATCCCTCCGACGCCAACCAGACGGCCCAGCTCGTGTGGCAGATGGCCGACCTCGAGGGCATCCGCTACATACGCACGGCCCGGCCGTCCACGCCGGTGATCTACGAGCCCGATGAGGAGTTCCACATCGGCGGGGCTCATGTCGCCCGCCGCTCCGACGAGGACCAGGTGGCCATCGTGGCCGCCGGCGTCACCGTCCACGAAGCCCTGGAGGCGGCGGAGACGCTCGCCGGCGAGGGCGTCGCAGCGCGGGTCATCGACGCCTACTCCGTCAAGCCCATCGACGCCGACACCCTGCGCCAGGCGGCTCAGGACACGGGTGGACGCCTCATCACCGTCGAGGACCACTGGCCCGAGGGAGGCCTCGG
>JALZKD010000130.1 GCA_030859405.1 Actinomycetota bacterium
CGGCAGAAGACGCTGGTGAAGTTGACCAGACCGTCGAACCAGTCATGGCTCCCGGGGATGGCGAACAACTCGGGGTGGGTGTCGTGAGTACAGGGCAGAGCGGCCCGGTACGGACCTAGCGTCCGGTTCTCGTAGTCGGCCCGCTTCGGGACCGGATAGACCTGATCTCCTCCCATCACCAGGACCCGTCCCCGCTCGGTTGGGTACGTCTCTCCCTCCCAGGCGGGCTCGAGCCCCTCGTTGGCCAGAAGGGTGGCCACGGTATAGGTGGGGTCCCACCCGTCGCCGAGGTCGGCCACGTAGTCCAGCCACAGCTCCTCGTGGTTCGACCGGTCGTAGACCTCGCTCGACATCAGAGCCTGGAGCTCCCGCTTGTCGGAGTAGGTGCCGAAGATGCCCGACAGCACGACTCGTGCCGCGGTGTCCAGGAGCTGACGTGGATCGAGCCAACGCACCATGGGTTTGCGGACGAAGCCCACCTGCTCGAAGGTCGCGGACGACGGCCGCGGTGGACAATCCCGCGTCGGCGTCGAGAAAGAAGCCTCTGCGTCGCTCGGCGACGGCTTCACCTCATCGAGGCCCTGTGCTTCCGAACTGGTCATGGCTTGGACTCTACGGTTCGATGGTGATGCGAGACGTGTACGGCGATGCGCGCCCCAATGAACACCCGGTAAAGGCCGGTCGAGCGTCAAGGCTCGAGTCCCGGAGGCTGTAAAGTCGTTCTTGTGAAAGATATCACAAGAGGGCTGGGGCGTGCCTCGCCCGCGGCCGAGCCGACGAGGATCCCGTTCAGCGCCGTGGACGAGGCCGTCCACCTGCTCGACACCGAAGCCGCGCCGTGGAGCATCCAGATGGAAGTCCGGGTGACCGGACGCTTCGACGAAGCTCGTCTGCGAGGCGCGCTCTGGGAGGCACTGAGCGCCCATCCCATGGCCCGAGCTCGGAAGGTGGCGTCCCGCCCCGGCCGGCACCAGGACCATTGGGAGATCCCTCGCAGCCCCGACATCGACCCGGTCCGGGTGGTCGACTGCCCGGACGACGGCGCGCTGGCAGCCGCCCGAGCCGACCTGCAGAGCCTGGCCGTGCCTCTGGCGGAGTCGCCTCCGATCCGGGTCCGCCTGGGTCGCCATCCCAGCGGCGACGTCCTGATGCTCAACGCCAACCACGCCGCCATGGATGCCTTTGGCGCACTACGACTGCTCTACTCCGTGGGGCGCGCCTACACGGGCCAGCGTGATCCCACTCCGGAGGTGGACCATCTCCAGGCGAGGGAGTTCCTCGCTCAGCTCGCGGCCGTCGATCACCGCACCCGCGCCCGTCGACGCCTCGCCGTGGCCGAGAAGCTTCGGGATCTTGTCGTCCCGCCGGCCCGCCTGGCGCCTGAAGGGGGTAGTGGGGAACCAGGCTATGGCTTCCACCAAGTGTCGCTCTCCAGGTCCGAGACCCGGACACTCATGGAGGTGGAGCACACCGGCACGGTGAACGATGTCCTGCTCGGCGCCCTCCATCTGGCCATTGACCGCTGGAACGCGGAGCACGGAGAGCCGTGTCGTCGCATCGGCGTGCTGGTGCCTGCCAACCTTCGGCCGGAGCGGTGGCGACAGGACGTGGTCGGCAACTTCTCACTGCCGGAGCGGGTGTCGACCAGCAGGTCCAACCGACGTAGTCCACAGGCGGCGCTCCGGGCCCTAACGGCCCAAACCAGGCGGAAGAAGAGGGCAGGTATGGGCACAGCCCTCCTGGAGGTGCTCGATCGGTCGCACCGGTTCCCCCTCTGGGCCAAGCAGGCCTTGGTCACGCTGATGACGATCACCGGGAACCGACTCGTCGACACGGCGATGCTCTCCAACCTCGGTCAGCTCATGGATCCGCCCTCGTTCGGCCCCGATGCGGGCGACACCGCCGAAGTCTGGTTCTCGCCGCCGGCTCGCATGCCGCTCGGGCTGACGATCGGCGCCGTCACCGCCGCCGGACGCCTGCATCTGGCCTTTCGCTACCGCCACCGGCTGTTCGGCGCCGACGCCGCTCGCCTCTTCGCCGATCGCTATCTCTGGGAGCTGAGACACCTCATCGAGAACGCGGGCGAGAAGCTGGCGTCGTAGCGGCAGCACGGGCAACGGCGGTGACAGCTTCGGCCACGGCGGCGGCGAACTCCTTGGCCTTCACAAGCGGGGCGTCGTGGTCCCCGCCGATCTCGAACTGCCGGGCACCCAGCAACATGGACAGCTGCCGTTGCTTGTCCGGGCCCACCAGGCGGTCGTAGGTGGTCACCACCGTGGCGCACGGGACGTCGATGGAACCGATGAAGGGGCGGGCGTCGAATCTGGACAGCGCCCACCCGGCAGCCACCACGTCGCGGGGATAACCCCGCTTGAGCTCTCCGCCAACCCAGGCCCGCAGGTCACCGACCTCGGGTACGTCCGCCATCGCCTCGCGCAGGTAACGCTGCACGAAACCGTCGCCTCCGCCAACCCTCAGGATCATGTCCAGCAGCGTCACCGAGCCCCAGAGGATTCGCTCCCGAGGGCTGGAACGCCACTCAAGCGCAGTACCCGACAGCACTAGACCGGCCACCAGATCTGGACGGCGCTTCCAGATCAGCATGGCCACGGCCCCGCCCATGGAATAGCCGCCCACGATGGCTCGCCGAATCCCGAGCAGGTCCAGCAGGGCGGCGGCGTCGTCAGCGCACTCCTCGAGAGAGAAGGGGGACTCGGCCCGCAGGCCGCGCCCGTGGCCCCGGTGATCCAGGGCGAGGACGCCATGGTCGGGGGCCAGAACCGGGTACACCGAGAACCAGGTGGTGTCGGCGGACGCGGTCCAACCGTGCAACAGGAGGACCGGAAGGGCACCTTGGGGGCCCTCCTGCTCCCGGAGGAACATCTCTCCCCGGCCCGGGACGTGCACCACACGGCCCACGGGTAGGTCCGGCGGGGGGACCGGGGTCTCGGGCTCATGGGTGAGCGGCGAGCAGATGCGGCGCAGGCGTCGCAGCGTTTCTCTCACACCGGGGACGAGACGACCGCGCTGGCATTGGCCGACCTCCTCATCTCCTGGGCACCCTGCTGGGCAGGATCCGGATGGTGCCGAGCACGGTGTTCACCAGTGAGATCAAGCGCTGAGCGTTGTCGTAACCACCCAGCACGACGTAGAGGCAGAACGCCCGACCGCTGGCAGAGAAGAAGACCTGACTTCCGGCTTGGCCCGGCAGCGTTCGCTGAAGAGATGACGGGCTGAGCTGGCGCACGAACCGCGCAGTCCTGGGAAGGCCCATCGAGGAGAGGGCTTCGATGGTCGGCGCCGGCCTCCACATCTTTTGCCCACCACCTACGGCAAGGACGATCGACGCCACGGCGAAGGGGCCCGCCAGAGCTTCCACTGGGGCGAATGATACTCAGGCGTGCGCCCGCGCCGCTGCCCTTGAGGGAGCCAGGACCCACGCCCAGCCTCGCCTACTACGACGAGTCCGAGGAGACGGGTGCGGTGTCGGTGGCGGTCACGGACAGGCGTCGTGTGGGGCGGTGCCGACCGGCGGCGAAGCCCGACGTAACCAGCGACGATCATCACCACTGCCAGAGCGTGAAGGGCAGAGCTGTACTGCTGCGGGTAGATGACGTCCTCCACGTAGCGATCGACGAAGCCGCCCTCGTATTCCATGGCGCCGCCCCAGCGCAGCATGGTCTGCTCGAGCGTTGTCAGAGGGCAGGGAAGGCCGATGGTGAGGCTTCCGACTCCCCACAGCAGGGACGGTAGGTGCGCCCAAGCCAGGCGGGGCCACCGCCATGCCAGCAGGGCGCCGGCCCCGACGAAGAGGATGAAGGCGAAGTGCAGGACCACAACGGAGTCAGCGAGGATCCGGTAGAGCATGACGCCTCCCCGACGGAGGGTACCAGCGCCCTTCGGTAGCTGATCGACCACAGCGATGGCCAGCGCCGGCTGTGACGCTTTGGCGGGTCGGCGAAGTGGTTGCATGCTGGTTCGGTGGTCAACCTGGTTGTGCGCCGGACCGGCGACTTGTCCACCGAAGAGCTGCGGGTTCTGCGCCGTCTCCTTGACGCGGCCTTTGACGGATCCTTCTCTGACGACGATTGGAATCACACCATCGGGGGCCTGCACGTTCTCGCCCTAGGCGACGGCGTGATCGTCTCCCATGCCGCTCTGGTGCAGCGAACCCTCGTCGTCGGCCAGCGTTCGCTTTCGGTCGGCTATGTCGAGGGCGTGGCAACTCGAGGAGACGATCGTCGTCGCGGCCATGCAACCAAGACGATGGAGGCCATCGGAACCATCATCGCCAGGGACTATGACCTCGGGGCGCTGTCCACCGGCAGCCCGGAGTTCTACACCCGACTGGGCTGGGAGTCGTGGCGGGGGCCGACCTACGTCAACGGCCCTCACGGACGGCGACGAACGGCGGA
>JALZKD010000131.1 GCA_030859405.1 Actinomycetota bacterium
TTCCACCTGGCCCAGCAGGCCGACGTACTGCGCCTGCAGGGCGAGGTTCTCGGGACCGGCTGCCCGGGTCAACCAGGCGGCCCGCTCCGGCGGCAGGACGAAGGTCATGGCCCCCGGGTCATGGTCGACGATCCCGCCGGTGGTCATCGCCCCCAGCCACTCGCGCACGTAGCGCTCGTCCAACCCGGCGGCGTCCGCGATCTGGGCGCTCGTGGCCGGCGGAAGCGACGCCATGGCGTCGAAGAGGCCAGCACGGTGCCCAATGCTGGTCATCAAGGCCAGCATCCCGGAATTGAGGACCCCCACCAGGCGCTCGGCGAACTCCTCCGATCCTTCAGGTCCCGCTCCCTCGGTCATCAGTGACCTCCACCATGCTCGCCCGACGACACCCAATCAGCCCTCGACACCCTAGGGCGCACGCATCGGCGTCGAGTCGAGCCGACTGCGGCGTGGGTGGATTCTGGCCACTTCGACTGCGACCGGAGTGACCGGGTGACGACGCCCAGGTACTGTCACCGCCGATGCCTGTCCCGCCGATGGCCCTGCACTCCCGGCGCGCCGTGATGGGGTTCCTCGCAGTGGTCGTGAGCCTGAGTGGCGCGTGCCAGAGTGGCGCCGATCGAGGCGCCGTCCCGCCATCGGAACGAGGAGCCGCAAAGTCCGACCCTGTTTCCGAGGCCCCGCCGCGGCCTTGTCAACGGGCGCCGCTGGAGGCGCGCGCCGCTGCCGTGCTCGTCGTTGGCATTGGTAACGCCACCACCGCCGAGGCCCCTCTTCCGTCCTCGGTGTCCGCTCTGGAGGTGGGCGGGGTGATCGTGCTCCGGCCCAACGTCGTCGACGCCGCTCAGGTGCGCGCCCTGACCAGCGGCCTGCGCCAGCGGTCGCCTCGGGGCCTGCTCATCACCGTCGACGAGGAGGGCGGGCGGGTTTCCCGGCTTCGTCCCGTCCTCGGCGCCACGCCGTCGGCGCGCACGCTCGGCCAGAGGCCCCTGCCCGAGATCGCCGACGCCGCCGCCAAACGGGGCGCCACCATGCGTGACCTTGGATTCGACCTGAGCTTCGCTCCGGTCGTCGACGCCGATGGCGGAGCGGCCGAAGCCGCCATTGGCGACCGGTCCTTCGCGGTGACGCCGGCCGAGGCCGGTATGCGCGCCAGCGCCTTCGCCGCAGGACTCGCTAGGGCCGGCCTGGGAGCCACGGCCAAGCACTTCCCGGGTCAGGGAGGCCTGGCCGACAGCCACGACGGGCGGGTGGTTTCCAACACCCCGCTCGACCAGCTGAGGACGGCGGCCGCCGCCGGGTTCCGGCCTGCGATCGAGGGCCGCGTCCCGGCGGTGATGATGTCTCACGTCACGTACGCGGCCCTCGGACCGCTCCCCGCCAGCCTGGAGCCCGCCGCCTACCGGTTGCTGCGGTCGTTCGGCTTCAACGGCGTGGCCGTGACCGACGCCCTGGGCATGTCGGCCATCACTGACCGGTGGTCGATACCTCAGGCGGCGGCCATGGCGTTGGCCGCCGGCGCCGACCTGGTGCTGGTCAACCAGGGGGACCAAGCCCAGGCCATGCGCGATGCCATCGTGGCCGCCGTCGCCGATGGCCGACTTCCTGAGGGCCGGCTCGACCAAGCGCTGAGCCGGGTGCTGACGCTCCGCGGCCAGGACCCCGCCACCATGGTGTGCAGCTGAGTCAGATCTGGCCTGCTCTCATGCGGGCCCGACAGCGGTGCTACCAGAGGTCGCCCATCCCTCGAAGGTCCAACCGAGCGCCTTGGGACGGCCCTTTGCGTAGTAGGCGTCGATGCCTTGGATGGACAATCCCCCCTCGGTCATGAGCGCAGGCACATCGCGGTTGAGGTTGCATCCGCACGCCATCCGCCTCTGGAGCCCGTTGCACCGGTCCTGCCACTTCTGCACACGCTCGCCGGCGGCGAGGCCGTGTTCGACAAAGTGCAACGTGCCGCCCGGTCGAAGGATCCTGCCGATCTCGCGGACGGCTGCAACCGGGTCATCGATGCTGCACAGGGTCCAGGTTGACAGGACAGCATCGGCAGATCCGTCGCCAAGGGGAAGCCGTTGCCCGTCCAGACCTACGAACTCGACCGGGAACCTGGCCGCCGCCACCCGGGGGGCAGCAAGATCACGGGCTTTGGTGAGTGGTTCGACCGCCAGAAGCCGGGTGACGGCCCCCGGCATGAAAGGAAGGTTGTGGCCAGTGCCGAACCCGATCTCCACCACCGCGCCCCTCAGCGGCGCACAGAGCCGCTGGCGGATCTGGCGCGTCTCCCTGGTGTCCATCACGAGGTTCATGATGCGAGGGAAGACCTGATCGCCGTAGATACCCATGATGGGAGTGTCGCGCCGTAGATCTCCCAGGAGCCGCGGTCCGCGACTCGCGGCGGTCACTCTTACCGGCTGCACCACCGCTGACAGGTCTGTGCCATCAGATTGCCGTCCGATGCCGCGGTTCGTAGAGCATCACCTCGACGCCTCCAGGCAGGACCAGCATCGTGGTGATCCCCCATCCTTCGTCCTCGGGCTCGCCCCGAACCTCTAGGCCCTTACTGCGCAGTCTCCCTACGGTGGCGCCGATGTCGTCGCACATCAGAGCCAGCTGGTGACGAGCACCGCCTTCGAAGGTCGGACCCTCGGCTGGGTGGATGCCAAGCTCGGCGGGAGGCAGGGCGAAGATGAGCCAGCCGTCGCCGTCGTCGACATGCTTCCATCCGAAGACGTCCCGGAAGATGGCGCGCACTGCTTCTGGTTCCGAGGTGTAGAGCAGAGCGTGGGCGCCAATGATCGCCATGGCCGCATTGTGACAGCCGGTCGGGCCGCCTTGCTCCAAGGCGCCCCGAGCGGGGTTGCTCCTTTACTTCTACTTCGTCGGGACCGGCCCGAGTCGGCCCGTGGGAGCCGCTACTTCGGTTCCGGCTCCCACGGCGTCGCCAGCTGGAAGTAGTTCCCGTCAGGATCAGCGAAGGTACACATCAGCATCCCAGCGCCGCCGGCCGGTTCATATGGCTCGGCGATCACTTCAGCACCGAGACCTCTGAGACGGGCGAACTCTCCGTTGACGTCGGGTGTCTCGAAGTTGAGCATCACTCGGGCTGGCTCCTTGCTACGGCCCTTCACCTCGCTGTGCGGGCCAATGGCCAGGCTGCCGGCGCCGACCTGCCAACCGAACCAGCCGTTGGCCTCGTCGCTCCAGTCCGGGCTCGGCTTGCCCAATACTTTCGTGTAGAAGTCAGCCAGCGTCTTGGAGTCCTCCGAATTGAGCATGACGGTCGTCAGGTTGAGTGACATCGCTCCCCCTTGCCACAGCAGTCCCTTGTTGGTGGTCTGGGTAAGGAACGGAACAGCGCTCCCGCGCCAGCCTTGCACCGATGAGTATGCACCACATGACTCGTCTCAAAGGACGAGGACAATGGCCCCCACTGGTCACCGATCGAGAGGAAGAAGCGATGGCAACACTCACCAAGATCACCCCCTGCCTGTGGTTCGACGCTGAGGGCGAGGAGGCGGCGACCTTCTACACGGGGATCTTCGCCAACTCGCGGATCTTGCAGGTCACCCGCTACGGCTCCGCCGGCCCACGTCCCGAGGGCATGGTCATGACCGTGAGCTTCGAGCTCGACGGGCAGGAGTTCATCGCCCTGAACGGCGGCCCGCAGTTCACGTTCGACGAGGCCATCTCGTTCCAGGTGAACTGCGAGTCGCAGGACGAGGTCAACGAGCTCTGGACGAAGCTCTCCGACGGCGGAGAGGAGGGCCCCTGCGGCTGGCTCAAGGACAAGTACGGCCTGTCTTGGCAAATCGTTCCCACCGGCTTGGGCGAGCTGCTCGGCGACCCCGACCCCGAGAGGTCCCAACGGGCCATGAAGGCGATGCTCGGCATGAGCAAGATCGACCTCGCCGAGTTGCAGCGCGCCGCCGACCAAGCCTGAGGATCAAACGACGCATATCCTCCGGCCTGGGATCAGCGGTGCCCCATGGGCAGGACCCAGCGCAAGAGGTGCGCCCCGGGTCGCTTGCACCAGCACCCCTGACTGCAACCACACGTGATGCTGCCTCTTCGCTCCCGTGCGTGGCCGAGGAGTGCAGCGCCGAAGTAGAGCCCGACGAGGGTTACCGCAAGGCGCTTCATCGGACGACGTTAGGGTCGCGACTACAGGACACTCAACTGCTCCCCACTGGTGCGCATCAGCGTCGCTTGGGAAGGTGACGCCGCACACGGACGAGCATACGCACCATCTCCTCGGCAAAGTCGCCGCTGGCTGCTCGGGGGTTGTTGTAGAGGACGTACTCCTTGGCGACGAGGGTGGCGAGATAGTCCAGCAAGCCAGCCTCGTCGTCCCTGACCACCAGATAATCCTCGTGCCGGTCGTTGTAGTAGACGATCCCAGTCTCGGGCTCGAAC
>JALZKD010000052.1 GCA_030859405.1 Actinomycetota bacterium
CGTCGATGGTCAGCGAGCTCGGGTCCGACTACCTCCTCGGTGGGCGGGCCAAAGGACTCCGGGAGCGCCGCCTCAAGTACGCCTACGCAGGGCGCAACGCCCTCCTGCCCGTGGTCACCGTGATTGGTCTGCAGTTCAGCCTGGCTGTCACCGGCATCGTCTTCATCGAGCGGATCTTCTCCTACCCCGGGGTGGGCGCCTACATGTTCGAAGCGGTGGCCACGCGGGACTACCCCGCCATGCAAGGAGCCTTCCTGCTGCTCACCATCACCGTGGTGACCAGCAACTTCCTCGTCGACCTGCTCTACCGACGGCTCGATCCCCGGACGGTCACGTGAGGGCGTGGGTGCGGTCCCTGCGCCAGACGCCCGTGCTCCTGGCCGGGCTGGCCATCGTCATGGCGCTGGTCGTGGTGGGGTTGCTGGCCCCGTGGATCGCTCCCTACGAACCGGAGGCCATCACCGGCGACGCCTTCGAGAGCCCCTCGTCACGGCACCTGCTGGGCACCAACGACGCCGGGGCCGACATCTTCTCGCGGGTGGTGACGGGCAGTCGCACCACGCTGGTGGTGGCAGGGGCGGCCACCGCCCTCATCCTCGCCATCGGCGTGGCCGTGGGCGTAACCGCCGGGCTCCGGGGGGGCTTCATCGACACGGCGCTCATGCGTCTGGTCGACGTCTTCCTGGCCCTGCCCGTGCTGCCCCTGCTCATCTTCATCGCCGCCCTGGCCGGCCCCAGCCTCACTCTGTCCATCCTCATGATCGGCCTGTTCACATGGCCCCAGACGGCCCGGATCGTGCGCAGTCAGACCCTCAGCCTGCGGAGCAGGGGGTTCGTGGACAGCGCCCGGAGCTTCGGGGCCGGGTCCCTCTACGTCATGCGGCGCCACCTGGTGCCCACCCTCGGCCCCGTCATCGCCGCCAACCTGGTGTACGTGGCCGGCCTGGCCGTCATCGTGGAGGCGGGTCTGTCCTTCATCGGGCTGGCTGATCCGGGCTCGGTGAGCTGGGGCAGCGAGCTCAACCGGGCCCTGGAGAACCCGCAGATATTCGTCGGCTCGCTATGGCTCTGGTGGCTGCTCCCGGCCGGCCTGGCCCTCGCCGTCGCCGTGCTGGGCTTCACCCTCGTCGGCGTGGGCCTCGAGCCGCGGTTCAACCCGCGTTGGAGCCAGGCCCGGTGAGACGGCGGACCTTCCTCAAGGGGATGGCCGGAGTGGGCGGAGCCGTGTTGCTGGGCGGTTGCAACAACGCGAGCCGGCCCGCGGCCAGTGGGGGCCGGCCCACGGTGCGGGTGGTTGAGTGGACCGACGTGGGGTACCCCTCGCCCTTCGCCTCCGTGGGCCCACCCGGCTACTGGCGGATGAGCTTGTTGTTCGACACCCTGACGTGGCCGGATTCCACCGGCGAGCAGCTGCCGTGGCTGGCGTCGTCGTACAGGCGATCCGAGGACGGGCTCGTCTACGCCCTCGACCTCCGCGACGTCAAATGGGACGACGGCAGGCCGCTGACGGCGCGCGACGTGGTCTTCACCTACGAGTACTACACCACTCAGACCTTCACTCCGCTGCTGATCGGCGTGCCCCGCAAGGGCATCGACGTGGTGGCCACCGGCGAGCGGTCGGTGGAGTTCCGGCTGGAGCGGCCGGACGCCACGTTCCTCCAGTTCGTGCTGGGAACGATGCCCATCGTGCCCGAGCACGTCTGGTCGAAGATCACAGACCCCATGGGGACGTTCGACCAGAGGGCCCGCATCGGCACCGGGGCCTACTCGCTGCTCTCACGGGACGAGGCCCAGGGCACGGAGTCCTACGGGGCCAAGGACGGCTACTTCCTCGGCCCGCCCTTCGTCCGGCGCATAGAGATGCTTCCCGCCGAGGATCCCCTCACCGCCCTGCGCGTGGGCCAGCTCGACGGCGCCTCCACCCCCGCCGAGGGCACGAGGAACGAGGTGCTGGCGCCGTTCCGCGGCGACCCCCAGTACGGGATCATCACCCGCGAAGCCGGCTTCGCCTTTCCCCTGTTCTTCAACATGAGCAGGGGCGGCGCACTGGCCGACATCCGCTTCCGCCGGGCCTGCCTGCACGCCATGGACCGCGAGGACATGGTGAAGCGCCTTCTCACCGGCAACGGCCAGGTCGGCAGCCAGGGCTGGCTGCCGCCGTCACATCCCTACTACAACCCCGGGGTAAGGACCTATCCCTTCGACCGGGCCGAGGCAGAGCGCCTGCTGGACGAGGCCGGGTACCGCCGGTCGGGGCAGGGGGGCGCCCGCACCAACCCGGACGGCAGTCCCCTCCGCTACGTGCTGCACATCCCCGACGTGGTCCCCATCGCCCTGGCCGAGCTGATCGCGGCCAGCCTCGAGGCGGTGGGCGTGGAGGTCGACCTGCAGCGCATCGACCTGGTGCGGCTGTTCGGCACCAAGCTGCAGGCTCCGTCCGGCTACGACTTGCTCATCACGTTCTACCCGGGGCCGTCGAGCACCGGCCCCGGCGGCGACCCGGACATGCTGCGGGGCGTGTACCACTCCCAGCCCCCCAACCCGCTCCACGAGGCGACGGGTTACGCCAACTCCGAGGTCGACCGGCTCATCGATGCCCAGGTGGCGACCCACGACGTGGATGAGCGCAAGCGGCTGGTCGGCCAGGTCCAGAAGCTCGTGGCCGAGGATCTGCCCGTGGCGATGCTCTACTACACCACGTCCTTCTACGCCTATCGAAAGAAGGTGTTCGACCAGTGGTACTACACGCCCGGTGGCTTCGGGACGGGGTTCTCCGACGTCTACAACAAGCACCCCTACATAACCGGGCGCAAGCAGGGCGTGGAGGTGCGCCGGGTGGGCGGATCGTGAGGGGGAGACACATGGGAACCATGAATGGGACGCCGGTGATAGGGGTGTTGCTCTCGACCATGGTGCTTTTCGGGATCGGTTGGCGGCCGGCGCTGGCCCAGGTGTCGCAGCTGAACGGGAGCGCCTACGGCGCCTTCGCCAAGGTCAGCGTGTTCGGCGGCCCGCCCAACCAGGTGGGAGCGGCCCCGGTTGCTGTGCTGCCCAAGACCGGGGGCAACGAGGCCCGGGCCCGACCGGAGCTGATCGCCCAGGTCGGTCCGGCCACCATCTTCGGTGGCAAGCACAAAGAGGGCGGCCGAGCCCCGTCGGGTGAGCTGAAGGTGAGCACCAAGGGTGAGACCGGCCCGGGTGGGTTCGTGACCAGCGACGCGTCCGTGGTCAACGTCGGCCCCGGCCCCCTCATCGCTGACAAGCTGAGCAGCACCTGCACCGCCAACGAGGGCGGCGTCACCGGCTCGGCCACGATCGACAAGGGCGTCCTGGAGACGAAGTACGACCCCGGCACCCAGGAGCCCACGAAGACCGAGGCGCTGCCGGAGAAGCCTGCCCCCAACACGGCGATGGAGGGCACCCTCGACCACGTGGGCGACCGCTTCCGGATGGTGTTCAACGAGCAGGTCGTCAAGGGCGACACCATCACCGTCCGGGCTGCCCACATGTACTTTTTCGGGCCCATCGCCGTCGGCGAAATGGTCGTCGGACAGTCGGTGTGCGGCCTCTCCGCCGATGACGGCTCCACCGCACCCCCCACCACCGCCCCTGACCCCAACGCCTCCCCAAGCACCGAGCCCGCGGCGACGGTTCCTCCCGACCCCGAGCTCAGCGCAGAGGCCGCCGAGTCGGAGTCCGGCGGCGACGGAGGACCCCTTCTCATCGGGGCGCTGGCGGTGGCCGCCGCCGCCGGGCTGGCGGCGCTGATCGCCTTCAAGCGCCGACGACGTCGACCCACGTAGTTCCCACAACCCACGCAGGTCGCCACAAAGGGTACGGTAGGCCGACGGCGCGGCGATCCACTGACGGCGGAGTAAGACTAGATGCGCAAAGTCGCTAGTGCGCGGGTTCTCAGGGGGCTCGCCCTGGTTGGTTGACGAGGACGTGGGAGGCTCACATGATTCGTAGCGACGGTAGGGGCACCAACAGGCGCCGCGGCGTGGCGGCGCTGCTGGCGGTGGTGGCCCTTGCCGCCGGGAGCCTGGCCTTCGCCGCTCCCTCCCCGGCCAGAGCACAGGCGGGCGGGGGCAGCGCCTACGGCTTCTACGCCACCGTGTCCCTCGGCGGCGGCCCCGCCGAGACCAGGGGACCGGAGCCCTTGGTCGAGCTGCCAGCGGGGGGCTCAGAGGCGCCGGTGACCGACACCCAGCCCACGGGGGAGGCGACGTTCGGCCCTGCGGCGCTGTTCAAGTCCGGCCAAATGAGCGTCAGCACCCAGACGGGCCCCGGTGGCGAGGTGATCAGCTCCGCCACCGTCCAGGGCCTCGCTAACACCGCCGATCGGCCCGGGCCGTTCCTGTACGACGAGGTGCGTAGCACGTGCACGGGCGCCACCGGCTCCACCAAGATCAGCGGCGGCGTCCTCGGGACCGAGCCGGTGCCGGCCGACCCGGCGCCCAACACGGAGCGCAGTGGCACCGTCGAGAACGTGGGCGACAGGTACAGGATCGTGTTCAACGAGCAGATCCCGAACCCCGACGGGTCTATCACCGTGAACGGCGCCCACATGTACCTGCTCGGGCCCATAGCCACGGGCGAGCTCATCATCGCCCAGTCGGTCTGCGGCGCCACCGCTACGGCGACTACCACCACCACCACCACGACTGCCCCGACCACGGCCGCGGCGACAGGCGCTGCCGCCCCCGCTGCGGGCACCGATTCTGCTGCGGGCACCGGATCTGAGGGCGTGGGCGCCGCCTCCCTGGCCAGCACGCCGTTGGCGGGCACTGGGGCAGGCGGAGAGAGCACGGTGGGCGCCGCCGCGCTCCCAGACGCTGGCTCAAGTCCCCTTGCCGCCACCGCACAGGCGAGCGGGGGCGGGGGCGGGGCCTACGGCTTCTACGCCACCGTGTCCCTCGGCGGCGGCCCCGCCCAGGCCAAGGGACCGGAGCCCTCGGTGGAGCTGCCGCCGGGGGGCTCCCCCACCCCGGTGACCGCCACCCAGCCCGCGGGGGAGGCGGTGTTCGGCCCGGCCGAGCTGTTCAAGTCCGGCCCGCTGGACGTCAGCACCCAGACCGGGCCGGGCGGCGAGGTGACGAGCTCTGCCACCGTCCAGGGGTTGGCCAATCGTGAGGAACGGCCCGAGCCGTTCGTGTACGACGAGGTGAGCAGCAACTGTACGGGCGCCAGCGGCTCCACCAGGATCAGCGGCGGCGTCCTCGGGACCGAGCCGGTGCCGGCTGACCCCGCGCCCAACACGGAGCGCAGTGGCACCGTCGAGAACGTGAGCGACAGGTACAGGATCGTGTTCAACGAGCAGATCCCGAACCCCGACGGGTCTATCACCGTAAACGGCGCCCACATGTACCTGCTCGGGCCCATAGCCACAGGCGAGCTCATCATCGCTCAGTCCCGCTGTGGAGTCGGCGCGTCTTCGGGCACTGGACCGTCCTCCCCGTCGTCTCCCACGGGGTCGGCCTCGCGCTCCTCGTCGCCCACGGCGCCCGGCGCCCGTAGTGGGCGGCCGGGCTCGGGGTCGCCCTCCTTAAACCGCCTGGCGCGCACCGGCGCCGACACTCCGCTGCTCCCAGGTGTGGTGCTGGTGGTGGTGGGCTTCACCATGGTGCGCCTGGCCCGGCCCCGCCCACGGAGTGGCCGAGCCTAAGCGCCGGTTGCCTCAACGATGACGCCCAGGTGCTCCTGGTCTGACCGGTCGTTCGAACGTAAGACCTCGAGGCGGCGGCGAGACGATCGACGAGCGCCTTGCTCTGCGCCTCATCGAACGAACGCGATCCGCATGTGGTCCCGGTGGTCCGGGTTGAGCGTCATGGCGCCGCCAGTAATGATCTCCACCCCATGACCGGAGCGCCTGCGAATGTGCGGTGTCGCCCCAGGGGCGCTGGACCCACATGGGGAGCCACCTCGAGGGGCGCTCCCGGCGCGAGCCTGGAAGGTGGCGCTCGAGCAGGTCGGTGGCGTGGGCATGGCGTCGAGCAGCTGAGCTGGGCGTGTCGCCCGCAAGTCTTCCAGAGGGGTACCAGCCGAGTGAGCGGCACCAGTTGCCCCACCACCGCTGCCGAGATGGTGGATCACCTAACTCGTACCAGCCGGCTCACCCGTCAGGGCCCTTGACAGTCAGCCGTGTCGACGACTTTCTCTACCTCGTGTGGGCGGGATCGCAGTCGCTCATCAGCTCTGGGGTTGCGTTCTACGCGCTCATCTCGCAGGTACACACGTGGTGACGGTCGGAGCGGCCATCCTGATCACTGGATTGCTTCTCTTGTCGGGCGCAATTCTCTACGCGCTGCTGTGCGTCAAACCGGACCGAGCACCGCTCGAGGCTGGGAGGGGGTTCGCAAAGATTGGCGCATTCTTGCGACGGCATGGGTGGCTGTTCTGGCTCCTGGTGCTGTGGTTCGTCGTCTCAGCAACTGAACGCGTCTTCCGGATCGTGCACGCGCGCCAGGCGTACCAGGCCGCCTGGTACGCCTGGCTCTTTCTCGTAGGCCTCGTCTGCCTTGTCCTTCTTTTCCGAGTGCGTCGATGGCCCACGGAACAAGGCGGGGACGCCACTAGACGTGACTGACTCAGAGGCGTTGCGCGGTCACCTTAAAGCCGCAGAAGCAAGAACGGATGGTGCAGATCTGCCGCGCTCGGTCCTGAGCATGGAAGGATGACGCCGTGAGGTTCGGCATCGTTCAGGGTGAGCCCGGGATCTTCCCCGACCCGGTAGCGCGACTCTTGCGCCTGCTCGGACGACCCTTCAAGCGGGACCGGCAGGAGCAGGATCTCGCCTCGGCTCAACAGGAGCATGGGCCTGAACAGGGACCAGGGACCGGAAGCCCATAGTCGCCGTGCTGGGAGGGGCCGTCGCTATGAAGATTGCGATCGCAGCGCTGCTGGTGCTCGTTCCTCCCGTGCTAGCTACTCAGAACGACCGATAAGCCCAGTGTGAGCCGCTGTGGAGGTGCGTCGCGCGTCCCAGCGGGGTCGTCGAGGACGGCGCCCGCTCGTGGCGTGCGATGTGGCGTCGTCGGGGCCACGGCGGCGGCCGGCGGCCGCGACAGGGCAGGCTGAACCAGATTGGCGCACCTCTTGCGGCAGTGAGGCGGATCAGGCCAGGGTCGGCGCCAGCCGTCGGAGCCGGTCGAGCGCGGCCAGGAGTCGCCTGAGGACGGGATGGCCTGCGGGGAACCGCAGCGTGAAGCGCCGACCGCCGCGCACCAGCATGGCCGGGACGCACAGGTAGCGGTAGCGCAGCCGTTTGGCCCGCAGCTCGCCGTCTCGGCGGCCGCCGCCGAGGGCGCCGAGGTGCTGGGTCCAGCAGCACAGGTTGTGGCCCAGGCAGAGCACGAGCAGCCACGCCCAGTTGGCCATGAACCCGTGCTTGCGAAAGGCGTGCAGGCCGAAGTTGGACTTGAGCTCGGCCATGCCAGCCTCGACCACGGCCTTCTGCGGTGCTCGGCCTCGATCACGGCGGCGTCGGTCACGCGGTCGAAGACCCAGTAGCGGTAGCCGCCCTCCCACAGGCTGGCCTGCTTGCCCGGAGGGATCTGGATGCGCTTGACGACGTAGCGGCGGAAGGGCCCACCATCACGGAGCCGGTAGCCGAACTCGGACACCTGAGCACCGTCGTCCCCGCAGGAAACCCAATATTCATCGGCGATCCGCGACGCCACCTCGACGATCGGCGCCGACAGCGGCGCACCGCACAGGTAGGTCACGCCGGCTTCCTCCAGCTGGGCGAACAGCGGCCCGGAGTAAAAGCCCGAGTCGAACCGGGCCCGCACCTCGACACCGTCGGGCACCGCCCGCAGCGCCTCAGCCACGAACGTCGAGATGCCGGTGGAAGCACCCGCCCTGCCCCGTTGCAGCCGGGCGTGCACGGCCGCGCCGGTATGGGCGTCGAAGCACAGCAAGGGGTGAAGGGCGTAGCCCTTCTTGTAGGTGCGGTCCACGCCCTGGCGTCGGCGGGAGCGGCTGAACACGTAGGTGGAGTCGAAGTCCAGCGTCACCCGCTTCACGCCGGCGGCCACGAAGGCGTTGCGCTGCGCCCGCAGTAGGGCCTTGCCCAGCTGGAGGATGTGGCCGAAGGTGAAGCGCCGAAGCCACGCCCCCGCCGTCTGCAGTGCCGGGATCTCGAAGCCACGCAGCTGCGCCTGGGCGGCGTCGGCGCGGTTGACGCTCAGGTCGTCCAAGCAGCCGGCTCCGAGGGCGATGGACTCGGCCATGCCCATCACGAACTCGGTGTCGGACAGGCCCCCGGGCGCGCTTCTTGAGCTTGAGGCAGTCGTCCAGTTCACCGACGAGACCGACCGCACGGCCAGCCCGCCTCCCGCAGCAGCTCGTCACCACCGAACACGGTGATCGCCCGATCGGTGGTCCCCACGCCTACACTCACGTCGGAAGTGCCTCCTCGGGTTGGGGATCTTGGACCTCGACAGCCCAAACTCTCCTTGCCCTGGAGGCATTTTCCGCCGATGACGGGACGACCTCAGCCGCTTACCGGTGGTTCTGAGTGGCTAAGCGAGCGAGAACCCCGGCCCCATCACGTGACCAGCCGGGGTTCTCGTAAGCCTTCGATCAGATGTCTAGGCGACTGCCGGCTGACTTGCCGCGAGCCGTGCCCACGTCTTTGCCATGGCCGCGGTTGCCCGGGCGCTCACCCGTGCGGCCCTTGGCGTTACCGGAGCCGCCCGGGCCCACGACGCAGGGCTGATTCACGGTGACGAAGCGGCTGGCCCGCCACTTGTTGTTGTCGCAAGGAGGCTCGAGGTTGCCGTCGTAACCGTCGACCTCTGCGTTGCCTGATCCCCGATTACCGATAAGGATGTTGTTGTACGGGGCCGGTGCAGCGACCGTTTGCACGTTCGTCGTGCTCGTGGCCACACGGATGGTCACGGGGCCGGCCAGCGTGAGGTTGTACAGCTCCTCGCCGACTGCGTAACTGGTCCCCACCACCGGAATGGCCACCGGGTCGACACCGGCCGTGAGGACTCCTGTGCGGCCTGCCGTGCCCTCGTTGAAGAAGACGACGGCACTGGCTCCGGACAAGACGGCGTTTTGGATCTTCTGCGTGCGGGAGCAAGAACCCCGCTGGATGAGCGCAATGTCGCCGGGCATGAACCCGGCTGCGGCGAAGTCGGACAGGGAGCAGCCGCTGGTGGAGGTGTCGAAGCCGCCCGGGGGGACGCTGATGGGGCCAATGGCCACTAGCCGCCCAGTCACGTCACCGCTCCCAGAGCCGGACAAGGCCACGTAGTCGGTACCTGGCGGGCACGGCGCCGTCGTGCATTCGACGTAGGGCGGCTGGTCGGGCATCACCAGATCGAGCGTTGACGGTCCGGTCCTTGTGAACTCGTTGCTGTAGGTCGGGTCGTTGAGGCGGATGCCGGCGAATGCGTTGTTGCTGACCACGTTGTGGCTGATGTTGTTGTCGTGCGAATTGTGGGCGACGAAGATTCCATCACCTCCGTTGTTGGAGGAGATGTTGCGCTCGATTGTGTTGCCGAAGGAGGGACAGACGATGCTGGCGGGACCCTGCTGCAGGAAGCTGATGCCGTCCCCCTCGTTGTTCTGGACCGTGTTGCGCCGGACGATGGTGCCAGTGTTGGGGTCGGTGGCATCTTCATTGGGCCCCGGGTTACAGACGTGGCCGTGCAGGCCGATGCCGGCTAGGCCGCTGCCCTCGACCCGGTTGTTCTCCACGATGTTGTCGTTGGCCCCCGGCCCCTCGACGCGGATGCCCTCGTCCTGGTTGGTGTTGCCACAACCACTGCCAGGAAGGCTGCGGAGGTTGTGGCCGAGCACCACGTTCCCTCTGATCAAGTTCCGGTCGGAGTCCTCGATGAGCGAGATGCCACCATACGGACCGTTGTTCAAGATGCGGTTGTCGAGGATCCGGTTGTCGTCTGAGTTCAAGATGGCGATGCCGTCACCCAGGTCACAGGGCCGCCCCAGGTAGTCGTTGACGTTGTTCCGCACGGTCATGTTCTGAACCGTGTTGCCGGAGCCACCCTGGATCACCACGCCGGCGTCGAAGCCCTCGACGGTGCCGTTCTTCACGGTCACCCCGCTGACACCGCCCGTCGACGGGTTCATGAGCCGGATGCCGGCGTTGTCACCCGGCCCGTTGGCGGCGAAGATCCTGAAACCGTTGAGGTCGACGGTGACGTTGCTGGCGGTGACGATGAGACCGTCACCCGGGCACGGCCCGATGTCGCTGTCGAGCGTGGTGTTCTGGGTGATGACCGTTCCGCAGGCCACATGGGTGGCCTGTGCTGGTCCCGCCGTCAGCGTCAGCCCCGCCAAGGCCAAGACTGTCGCCGACACCGCCGCCGCCGCCCTTCTGCATCTCCTCATCACAGTCTCCATCCCCCCGTCGCTCCCCAAGTTGGTAAGTCGTCGCTCTACGTGCCCAGCGCACCTAGCGCAGCAGCGCCAAGGAAGGTGACCATAGAAACAGCCAGCTGTCAACTGCCCCTAGAGTGATCGCCCAGCAGCTCGAGTCCTGGTGCGGGCTGCACCCCATTGGTCTGCGTCAATGTTTGCATCCGTAAAGACTCGATGGCCACAGAGGCCCAACCGCCTCCGAGTCTCCTGGGTCAGAGCTGCGCTATGGCCGAGCGGGGACAGCGGTGGCGGCGCCGGTCGGAGGCAGTGCCCCGGTCACCGAGCCCAGAAGGTCCCCGAGGAGCGTGTCGAGCGGGGAAAGGGGTGTGGGGCCGTAGGCCCGAGCGCGGTTTCGAATCTCGGGCAGCTGGTCATAGAGACGTTGGCCCGGGCACGTCGTGGACGTGCCGTCGCGGTGCCCGGAGACCGCCGGGAAGCTCACGCTCCTGCCGGCTCGGTACTTGTCGCTGCCGGCTGATGTCATGGTGGCCGAGCCCGCGGGGTCCACGCCGTTGGTCCCGAGCATCCAGCCCACCACCCGAGCCACGCCGTCGACGGACGCCGGGGGAGGGCTGGTCCGGGTGAAGGTGCCGAGCACGGCCACCCCTGTGGAGGCGGTGTTGAACCCCCGGGTGTGGGCCCCGATGGCCCGCTGCCTGCTCCCGGCGCGTCCCTCCCACATGCGCCCGAAGCGGTCCACCAGGAAGTTGTAGCCGATGTCATCCCAGCCGTTGGCGTCCATGTGGTAGGCCTGCATGGCCCGCAGCATCCTCGGGACGTCACCGGGGCTGTAGTTGTTGGGCCCGGTCGTGTGGTGCACGAAGGCCATCTTCAGGCTCGGCGCCGCCGCGCTCGGTCTGCTGGGGGCCCGAGCGCCCCACGCCCCCCGGTCGGCGATGGGCGGGGCGGCGGCGGCATGGGCCTGGGCCCCACGGCGGGGGCGGAGTCGCGGCCCGTTCTCGCGCACGAGGTGCACTTGCAGGGCATTGGAGGGCGCTTGCAGCTCGTAGCCGTCGCCGCCACCGATCCACAGAGGCCGGGTGACCGTGCGCCTCGAGCGGGCCTCGTGGGAGCCCGGGTCCGGGCCGTCGTCCTCGTCGGCCTCGAGCGGCGTCCACGGGCCCCACGCAGCTCCCTTGCGGATGCGCACCCGAACCTGGTCCGTCGCCTGCCCGGTCCAGCTGGCCCCGATCATCTGGAAAGGAGTGAGGTCCGACTGGACGAACTGCGGGAGGCGCGGGGCCAGGCCGGTGACGCTGCCGAGTGCGGACGGCACCACCGTCTCTACGCCCATGGTCCGCTCCGCGGCCATCACCGGCATGGGGACGACCACGGCGGCCACCGCGATGAGAAGGGCCAGGGAGACGCAGACCCCGAGGCGGTACCTGCCAGCGTGCCTGCCCATAGCCAACCTCCAGATCCGACGTGCCGCCCTGAGCTTGTCGAGAGTCACGCCCCATCGGCTGCAGCCGGCACGACTCCGAAATCCTCTCGCCCTCAGCCGCGAGCATGGCCAAGGAAGCGGGGCATCGTCAACTCCGCTGGGGGTCGTCGCCTGTCCCGTAGTGTCGTCGGTAGCGTGGCGGCATGGCGCGCGTCCTCGTCCTTGGCGCCGGCTTCGGCGGGCTGGCAGCAGCCAAGGAGCTGCGGTCGGTCCTCCCCAGCGGTGACGAGGTCGTCGTCGTGTCTGCCTCGGACCGCTTCTTCATGGGTTTCGCCAAGCTGTGGGATCTGGCCGGTTCTCGCCCGCTCGAGGAGGGCACTCGCTCCCTCGCATCCCTCCGGGACCACGGGATCACGTTCGTACATGCCGAGGTGACCGCGATCGACGCTGCATCGGCCGGTGTGTCGACGACCTCGGGCGACCTGACCGGTGACGCCCTGGTGGTGGCGCTGGGGACCGCCCCGCAGCCCGTCCACGTGGCCCTTGTCGGCGCAGGCGGGGCCCACAACCTCTACGACGCCCGGGAGCTGCCGGCCATGCGGGCCGCCCTCGCCGACATCACGTCGGGACGTGTCGTCGTCGCCATCCTCGGCGGCCCGTTCAAGTGCCCGCCGGCGCCCTACGAGGCGGCGATGCTCATCGACGACCGACTGCGCCAACTTGGCGTGCGTGACGACGT
>JALZKD010000132.1 GCA_030859405.1 Actinomycetota bacterium
TGACCTGGCACCCCTCGCACGAGTCGCCACCCGATCCCATCGACGCTTTGGCCAACAGGAAGGACACCGAGCGCTGGTGGCGGGAGTGGAGTGAGCGCTGCTCCTACGACCTCGGCTGGGCTGGGCCGGTCCGCAGATCACTGCTGACTCTGAAGGCGTTGACCTACGCCCCGAGCGGCGGCATCGTGGCCGCCCCCACCACCTCCCTACCCGAGCAGGTGGGCGGGCCTCGCAACTGGGACTACCGGTACTGCTGGCTGCGTGACGCCACCTTCACCCTCCAGGCCCTCATGAGCGCCGGCTACACGAGCGAGGCCCAGGCGTGGCGGGACTGGCTGTTGCGGGCCGTGGCCGGCGACCCCTCAGCCATGCAGATCATGTACGGGCCGGCCGGCGAGCGGCGCCTCGTGGAGCAGGAGCTGGAATGGCTGCCCGGTTACGAAGGCTCCAAGCCGGTCCGCATCGGCAACGCCGCCAGCCGCCAGTTGCAGCTCGACGTCTACGGCGAGGTCATGGACTCCATGCATCAGGCTCGGCGGGCGGGCATCGAGCCCAGCGCCCCGGCGTGGGCCCTCCAGCGAGCCCTGCTCGACTTCCTGGAGTCGGCCTGGCACCAGCCCGACGAGGGCATCTGGGAGGTGCGAGGACCGAGGAGGCACTTCACCCACTCCAAGGTCATGGCCTGGGTGGGCGTCGACCGGGGCGTGAAGGCAGTGGAGCACTTCGGTCTGGAGGGGCCCGTGGACCGCTGGCGACGCCTCCGCCAGGACATCCACGACGAGGTCTGCCACCACGGCTATGACGCCGAACGGAAGACGTTCACCCAGTACTACGGGTCCCGGGAGCTCGACGCCAGCTTGCTCATGGCTCCCCTGGTCGGCTTTCTGCCGCCCGGTGACGAACGGGTCCGGGGCACGGTGGAGGCGATCCAGACGGAGCTGTGCCATGACGGCTTCGTGATGCGGTATTCCACGGGGGGCGCGGCCAACGTCGACGGCCTGCCCGGCGGGGAGGGCGCCTTCTTGGCCTGCAGCTTCTGGCTGGCCGACAACCTTTCTCTGCTCGGCCGGGGGGACGAGGCTCGGGCCCTGTTCGATCGAGTGCTCTCGGTGGCCAACGACGTGGGGCTACTGGCCGAGGAATACGACCCTGCGAGCCGGCGGCTCGTGGGCAACTTCCCCCAGGCCTTCTCCCATGTTGCCCTGGTGAACACGGCCCGCAACCTCTCCAGCGACGCTTCGGTTCCACACCCGAGGTGCACCTGACCATGCGAGCCCTCACTGTCATACCCGGCCAGCGCGGCTCGGCCCGCCTCGATGAGGTCGACGAGCCGGCCGCCGACGACGGGCCGGTGCTGGTGCAGGGGCTGGCCGTCGGCGTGTGCGGCACCGACGCCGAGCTGGTGGCCGGCGCCTTTGGAGAGGCGCCGGCGGGCTGCGAGCGTCTCATCCTCGGCCATGAGTCGTTGGGCAGGGTCCTCGAGGCCCCGGCCGGCAGCGGCCTCCAACGGGGAGACCTCGTGGCCGGTATCGTCCGTCGCCCGGACCCCGTCCCCTGTCCTGCCTGTGGGGCCGGCGAGTGGGACATGTGCAGCAACGGGCGCTACACCGAGCGAGGGATCAAGGCGCGGCACGGGTACGGCTCCGAGCGATGGCGGGTGGAGCCCGCCTTCGCCGTCAGGATCGACCCCGCCCTCGAGCCGACGGGGATGTTGCTGGAGCCAGCCAGCGTCGTGGCCAAGGCGTGGGAGCACATCGAGCGCATCGGCGCCCGGGCCTACTGGAGGCCGAAGCGGGTCCTGGTCACCGGCGCCGGGCCCATCGGCCTCCTGGCAGCCATGCTCGGCGCCCAGCGCGGCCTGGAGGTGCACGTGCTGGACCAGGTCAGCGAAGGGCCCAAACCGGTCCTGGTCGACGCCCTCGGCGCTACCTACCACAGCGGCGGCGCGGCGGAGGTCGCTGCTCTATCGGACGTCATCATCGAGTGCACCGGTGCCAGCTCCGTAGTGCTCGATGTTTTGTCCCACTCGGCCCGTGACGGCATCGTCTGCCTCACCGGAGTCTCCTCGGGCGGCCGGGCCATCCCCGTCGACGCCGCCCAGCTGGGCCGCGGCCTGGTGCTCGAGAACGACGTCGTCTTTGGTGCCGTCAACGCCAACCGGCGCCACTGGCAGGCCGCCGGCGAGGCCCTGGGCCGCGCCGACCGGACCTGGCTCCAAGCCCTGATAACGAGGCGGGAGCCGATGGAGCGCTGGGAAGCGGCGCTGGGACGGGAGCCGAACGACGTCAAGGTCGTGCTCGGCTTCGAGTCCTAGAGTACCGACGAGGCAGGCGTGACCAGGTACCTGGAGCTGAGACGGCACACCGACGATGACGACGATGCCCTCTCGGCTGACGGCGTACGTCAGGCGTTGGAGATCGGCACGGGGCTAGAGGGTGGCTACGAGGTGCTTGTTTCCACTGGAGCTCAGCGGGCCACTCAGACCCTGGCGTGCTTCGTAGCCGCCTTGGGCCAGAAGGTGCCCGGCGGCGTGGTGGTGGAAGAAGGACTGCGCTCCAAGACCGAGGACCGGTGGAAGGCTGCCTATCAAGAGGCCGGCTCCGGAGAGCTGGACGCTCTGCGGTCAGCCGATCCCGAGCTGGTGGAAGGGGACTCGAAGACCCTGGGCTCGGCGCTGCGTCGGGTGTTCGACCGCCTCTCGGACGGAGGACGGGCCTTGGTCGTCGGCCACAGCCCTACCAACGAGGCCGCGGTCCTCGGCCTCACCGGCGAGGTGGTGGCACCCATGGCCAAGGGTGGCGGGGTGCTCGTGGTGGAAGAGGAGGTGGGCTTCCGGGTCGAGCCTCTCCAGTGAGAAGACGGGCCGGGCTCCCGATGACGGAGTAATTCCGATGCTCATGAGTCGAACCCGCTAGGGCGAGCCGTGTACGTGGTGATGATCGCGTCCGAGTGTGCCCCGGTTGCCCAGGTGGGCGGCCTGGGCGAGGTGGTGTTCGGCCTGAGCAGAGAACTGGAGATCCGGGGGAACGCGGTGGAGATCGTCCTGCCGAAGTACGACTGCCTACGGTACGGCGAGATCCACGACCTGCAGGTCACCCACCACGATCTGTGGGTGCCGTGGTACAGCGGAGCCGTGCGCTGCACCGTCTGGTTCGGTTTCGTGCACGGAAGGAGATGCTTCTTCCTCGATCCCCACTCATCCGACAACTTCTTCCGTCGCCAGCGCTTCTACGGATCGGCGGACGATGTGGCGAGGTTCGCCTTCTTCAGCAAGGCGGCCCTCGAGTTCCTGCTCAAGACCAACAAGCGCCCTGACGTCATTCACTGCCACGATTGGCAGACCGGGCTGGTGCCGGTCCTCCTGTTCGAGAGGTACCAGCAGGTCGGAATGGACCAGCAACGGGTCTGCTACACGATCCACAACTTCAGCCACCAAGGGATCGCCGGAGAGGACATCCTTTGGGCGACGGGATTGACCCGTCCCGACCACTTCTTCGACTCGGCACGCCTTCGAGACAACCTCGACCAGAACGCCATCAACTTGATGAAGGGAGGGGTCGTGTACTCGAACTTCATCACCACCGTGTCACCGCAGCATGCATGGGAGGTGACCTACACCGACCAGGGCAGGGGCCTGCAGGACACGCTCCACGTCCATCAGGGCAAGTTCGGGGGGATCCTGAACGGTGTCGACTACGACGTGTGGAACCCCGAGGTGGACAGGTTCATCCCCGCCAACTTCACCATCGAGACGCTGGATCGGAAGTACGAGAACAAGAGCGCCCTGCGTGATCGCCTGATGCTCCGCCATGGTCACCAGCCCATCATCGGCTACATAGGGCGTCTCGATCGCCAAAAGGAGTCGACCTCATCAACCACGCCATCTCCTACGCCATGGAGGAGGGGGCGCAGTTCGTGCTCACTGGGAGCAGTCCGGATCCCGCCATCCGCTCCCGGTTCTGGGATCTGAAGCATCATCTCAACGAGAGCCCGGACTGTCACCTGGAGATCGTCTACGACGACACCCTGGCTCATCTCATCTACGCCGGAGCCGACATCCTCGTGATCCCCAGCCTCTTCGAGCCGTGCGGGCTGGTCCAGCTGATCGCGTTGAAGTACGGGACGGTGCCGGTGGTGCGCGCCACCGGGGGTCTCGTCGACACGGTGTTCGATCGTGATCATTCCTCCCGGCCCCTCCACGAGCGAAACGGCTATGTGTTCCATGAAGCCGACCAGCCAGGTCTGGAGTCGGCCATGGCTCGGGCCATCGGGCTGTGGCATTCCTACCCGGATCAGTTCCGGGAGCTGATGGTCAACGGGATGCGGGCTGACCACTCGTGGGGCC
>JALZKD010000133.1 GCA_030859405.1 Actinomycetota bacterium
GACGCTGGCAAAGGTGGCCCGGTCCATCTGGTAGGCACCGCCGTACCGCCCCGAGGGCGAGCGGGCCTGGTAGTTCGATCCCGACTCGCATGCCCGGATCCGCGCCAGGGGGTCCCCTGATCGAGACATCCGGCCGGGGCGGTTTGCAGCATTGCGCCCGCCGGCAGGCCCCTGGCCGCCACCGGCCGACGTTGGCTCGCCAACCATAACCCCCGGCGGGTCCACCGCCACCGGCGGGGCGGGATCGGGGACGGGTGGACGTGACGGCAGCTCCAGGCTGGCGAGCGTCTCGTCGAGGGCGGGCACCGGAGGGGTCGGGGGCTCGGTCCTGGCCTTGACCTTGGGCGGCGGCACCAGAGCGCTGGTGGTGACGAGCACAGCGGTGATGGCCAGAGCGCGTTTGGGCACGAGACCTCCCCTTCGAGGTTGAGGGTGGTGGTCCGGGCGCGTTCCCGCTGCGCCCGGATTGCTAGACGATTTTGGGCTCCCGCCCGACGCTGTCAGAGCAAGCCGTCATGGGCACACTGCGCCCACCCGGGGCTGACGCCACCTGGGGAAGTACGACCTGCGAGCCATATTGCTAGCACACGCCCGGTGCCGAGTGGCGAACCGCCTCCCTCACCGCCTCATTGGCTGCCGGCCGAGAGGACGATCTTTCCCCTCACGTGGCCCCCTTCGCTCAGCTCGAACGCCTGGTTGACCTCGGCCAAGGGAAACTCGGCGGCGACCACGGGGCGGATCCGGCCGGCGTCCACGAGAGAGGAGATCTGAGCGAGCTGACCGGCGTGGGGACGGACCAGGATCCGCTTGGCCCGCACGCCCAGCCGCTCGGCCTGCTCTGGTGACGGCTCTGCTCGGATGGACACCAGCACGCCTCCGGGGCGGAGCACGGCCAAGGTGCGCTCGATCACGTCGCCGTCGACGGGCACCAGGGCCAGGTCCGCATCGGACACGCTGTCCTCGAAGCGCGACTCGTGGTAGTCGACGGGCTCGGCTCCGAGGGAGCGAAGGAAGTCGGCGTTGGCGCCTGACGCCGTGCCCACCACCCGAGCGCCCTTCCAGCGGGCCAGCTGGACGGCGAGGTGGCCCACGCCTCCGGCGGCGGCGTGGATGAGGGCAGTCTGGCCCGCTTCCAGGCCCCCCGTCTCCAACAGGGCCTGCCAGGCCGTGAGCGCGGCCAGGGGCATGGCTGCGGCCTCGGAGTGGCTGAGGGTCTGCGGCTTGGGCACCAACTCGTGGGCCGGGGCCGCCACGTACTCGGCATAGGTCTGGCCCGGCTGGGGGAACCGCACCAGCCCGAACACCTCCTGACCGCCCCCGGCCCGGGTCTTCCAGTCCACGGGATTGACACTGGCTGCGTGCACCCGCACGAGCACCTTACCGTGGCCGGGATCGGGGAGCGGGGCTTCCTCGTGGCGCACCACCTCGGGGCCGCCGTAGGCATGGATGCGAACCGCCATCATGGTGTTCCTCACGTCATCGTCCTCCTGTCGGAATGGGCCCGGTCACGGCCCGATCCCGGGCCTCGGAAGTAGAATTCCCCCGTGTTGACCACCTCGCTCGAGGATCTTCGCCGGGCCGAGCGCCTCATGATCCTGCTCCGGGCGGTGGCGGCCGTGTTTGCCGCCTTCCAGGTGCTGGCCTACGACCGCCTCCCCTGGCCGCCTGGCTTCCAGGAGATCGGCCTGGTGCTCACCGCGGTCCTGGTTCTGATCAACCTCGAGGTATGGCTCCTTCACCGGCGGGTCCACACCCTCAAGGGGGCGCTTCGGCTGGGAATCGCCACCTTGGCTCTGGACACGGTGATGGCCTCGGCGTTCGTGTGGCTCGTGACGTTCGACGAGCTGTCGTCCATATGGGCCGTGCTCTACGTGATCGGGCTGGAAGGAGCGCTGCGCTTCCGGGTGAGGGGGGCATTGGGAGCGTGGGCCATGACAACGGTTCTCTTCTCGATACGTGAGATATGGGGTTCCGATCGTTACGGCTACAGGTTGCTGTGGCACACCGTCTCGTTCAAGATGGGCATCGGTCTGCTCATCGCCCTCGTCGCCGGGATCATGGCCGAGGACCTGGTGCGCCAGCGGATGCGCCTGGCTGACGCCTTCGACCAGCTTCGCCGCTCGGACCGCTTCCGCTCCGATCTGGTCTCCAGTCTGGCCTCCGACGTCCGCAGCCCCGTTGCCCTCATCCTCGCCGAGGCGGCGGCAAAGGGGGTGGGCGGCGTGCGGGCAAGGGTGCGACTGTTCCTTCGCAACCGCAAGGAGCACTGCTACCTCTGGCCTCCCGACACTCCCGAGGACGAGAGCTTCGACCGGACAGTGACCGTGGTCCACCAAGGCGAAGAGGTGGGGGACATCGCGGTGGTGAAGGCCGAAGGCCAAGCCATCTCCGAGGACGACGAGCGGTTGCTCACCGACCTCGCCTCACAGGCCGCCCTCGCACTGCGCAACCTTCGTCTGGCCGGTGAGCTGGAGGAGCGGCTCGAGGAGCTCCGGGCCTCCCGCGAGCGCATCGTCACGGCCCAGGACCAAGAGCGCCGGCGCGTCGAACGTGACATCCACGACGGCGCCCAACAGCAGCTGGTGGCGCTGGCCATCAACCTCGGCCTGGCCAGGGCGCTGGTGAAGGAGGACCCCGACGAAGCGGAGCGTCTGCTCGAGAGCCTCAAGGCCGACGCCCGCGACGCCCTGGAGACGCTGCGTGATCTGGCACGGGGGCTGTTCCCGCCCCTGCTCGTCGACAGAGGCGTGGCCGCGGCCCTTCGGTCCCACGTCGAGAAGTTGGGTCTGGACGCCGAAGTTCACGCCGACTCCGTCGCTGATACCCGGTTCGACACCAAGGTGGAGGCGGCGGTGTACTTCTGTTGCCGCGAGGCGATCCAGAACGCCTCCAAGCACGCACCTGGGGCACACGTCCGGGTGATGTTGGCCGTGCAAGATGGCTGGCTCGGCTTCTCGGTCGCCGACTCTGGTCCCGGTTTCGACATGGCCGCCGTTTCCGGGGGTTTGGGCCTGCGCAACCTGTCCGACCGCCTCCAGGCCGTCGGGGGACACCTGGAGTTGCGCTCCTCTCCAGGCCAGGGGACCACCATCGCCGGCCAGGTGCCGGCCAGGGAGCCTGGGGGCGCCGGCGGAGGTGTGCAGACCGGGCTCCTGACGGCCCGACGCGTGCTCTAGGCGATGTCGAGCGGGCTCCAGGCGATCTGAGGCAGGATCGCGCCCATGGACGCCATCACACTGCTCACCAAGGACCACGACACGGTCGAGAAGCTGTTCCAGAGGTTCGAGAAAACCGGCCCCCGCGCCATGAAGACCCGGCGCGATCTGGCCGACCGGATCGTGCACGAGCTCTCGGTGCACGCCGCCATCGAGGAGATGGTTCTGTACCCCGCCATCCGCGAAGCGCTGCCCGATGTCGAGGACGACGTGCTGGAGGCCCTCGAGGAGCACCACGTGGCCAAGTGGGTGTTGTCGGAGATCGACGCCATGAGCCCCGAGCACGAACGCTTCCAGGCCAAGGTCACGGTGCTCATCGAAAGCGTCCGTCACCACGTGGAGGAAGAGGAGGACGAGCTGTTTACCAAGGTGCGCCAGGGGCTGGACGACGAGCAGCTGGAAGAGATGGGCCAAGCCCTGGCCGAGGCCAAGAAGATGGCTCCCACCCGTCCGCATCCGAAGGCCCCCGACACGCCTCCCGGGAACATCGCCTCTGGGACCGGCGCCGCCCTCGTGGACAAGGCGCGCGATGCGGCGAGGAAGGGCACCCGCAAAGCCGGCGCCAAGGCTCGTAAGAAGGCGGCCAGCCGCTCGTCCGAGTCCGGTCGCTAACCGCCGCCGGCCCAACCGCCAGCGGGCCGGCCTCCGGCCCTACGCTTGAGCCGTGGCCATCCGCATAGTGCTGGCCGAGGACAACTACCTGGTGCGCGAGGGCATCAAGCGCTTCGTCGAGGCACAGGCCGACCTGGAGCTCGTGGGAACGTGCGCCGACTTCAAGGGGTTGATGGCAGCCGTGGCGGAGCGCCAGCCCGACGTCGTCCTCACCGACATCCGCATGCCCCCCACCGGTACCGACGAGGGCATCCGGGCCGCGGCCGAGCTAAGGGAGACGATGCCCGACGTCGGGGTCGTGGTCTTGAGCCAGTACGCCACCCCGGCCTACGCCCTCGCCCTCTTGGAGAAGGGAGCCAGCGGGCGGGCCTACCTACTGAAGGAACGCGTTTCCGACGCCGAGCAGCTGGTCACCGCCATCCACGAGGTGGCCGGTGGAGGCTCGGTGATCGACCCTACGGTGGTGGAGGCCCT
>JALZKD010000053.1 GCA_030859405.1 Actinomycetota bacterium
CGCGCTCGGTGCCCTGCACGGCCACCACCACCACCGGGACGTCGGTCAGACGCCCTTCCATGGACTCGTTGCTGGCCTCGTCGGCGAACGCTGTCCACCGCCCCAGATCACCCCGGAGCCGCTCGTTCTCGGCGTCGGTGCGGTCCACCCGCTGCGACACGCCGTCCAGCCGACGCTGCAGGGCTTCGACCGTGGCCTGGTCGACGACGGTGGCGCCGAGGCCGATCCCCACCGCCAGGGCCAGGAAGACGGCGGTGAGGGAGACGAGATGGAAGCGGAAGTTGACCATGGCGGCGAGCTCACCCCTTCGTCACTGGGTGACGGAGCGCAGCACCTCCCGGAGGAGCAACCAGACGCTCTCGAAGTAGACGCGGGGCACGAAGGCCAGGCCCACGACCACGAAGCACAGCGTGACGGCCAGGAGGAACAGCAGAAGGTCGCGCTTGCGGAGCCTGCTCTGGTAGAGCTGGCTCACCCCCTTGGCGTCCACCAGCAGCTGGCCCACCTTGAGGCGGGTGAGGAAGGTGGACGCCATGCCCGACCTGCCCTTGGCGAGGAACTCGACCATGGAACCGTGGGCTCCGACGGCGACGATCAGCTGAGCCCCCTTCTCGTAGGCCAGGAGCATGGCCACGTCCTCGCTCATGCCTCCGGCCTCGAAGGTGGTGTACGACAGGCCCAGGGCGTCCAGCCGAGCCGCCCCGGGCGCCTCGCCCCCCGGATAGGCATGGACCACCAGCTGGGGGCCGAGGCCCAGAGCCTCGGTGGACACCGAGTCGAAGTCGCCGATGACGATGTCGGGCCGGAAACCGAACTCGAGTAGGGCGTCGGCGCCGCCGTCCACCGCCACCAGGACGGGTTTCATCTCTCGCACGTAGCTGCGGAGGGCGCCCAGGTCCTCCCGGTAGTCGTGGCCCCGCACCACGACTAGCACGTGGCGGCCCTTGAGGTCGACGTCGAGATCGGGGCTGTCGGCCGGGGCCAAGGCCAGGTGATGCTCCCTCTGCATGTACTCGAGGGTGTTGGCCGCGAAGCGTTCGAGCTCGTCGCCCACCACTTCCTTGGCCGCCTCGTAGTCACGCTCGAGCGAGTGGAGGTCCTTGCGCACTCCCTTGCCCACCAGAGCGTCGTCGAGCCAGAGCTCCTCGCCCTCGACACGTACCCGGCGGCCGTCGGGCACCAGCTCCATCACCGCCGGCCCCACGCCGTCGAGCAGCGGGATTCCCGCCGCGGCCACGAGCAGGGGGCCGACGTTCGGGTAACGCCCCGACAAGGAGTGGGAGGCGTTGACCACGGCCCGCACCCGTCGCTGGACGAGGCCCTCCGCCGCCAGGCGGTCCAGGTCCTCGTGGTCGATGATGGCCACGTCGCCGGGTTGGAGACGAGGGATGAGGTTCTTGGTTCGTCGGTCGACCCGGGCCGGACCCGACGTGATCCCCACGTCGGCGCCCTTAGGGGTCACGTCAGGTCCTCGGCGGGCCATCTTCAGTCCCGCCCCCGCTCCCTGGCCGCCACCGCCAGCAGCTCCTCGGCGTGACCCCGCGCCGCTGAGCTCTGCGGCTGTCCCGACAGCATCCGGGACAGCTCCAGGACGCGGGCCTCACCATCGACCATCCGCGCCTCGGCGACCGTGCGCCCGCCTCGTTCGCACTTGTGGACAGCCACCTGGTGGTCGGCATAGGCCGCGACCTGGGGCAGATGGGTGACCACGAGCACCTGACGCCCGCTGCCGGGCGAGTCGCCGGCGTTCGGGCTGCTGTCTCGAACCCCGCCCGCGCTGGCCAGCATGGCCAGCGATCGTCCCACGGCCAGCGCGGCCTGGCCCCCCACGCCGGCGTCGACCTCGTCGAACACGGTCGTGGTGGGCCACGTGGGCCCCGAACTGCGCCGGCCCAGCACCAGGCGGGCCGCCAGCATGGCCCGGGACAGCTCGCCGCCCGACGCCACCCGAGCCAGGGGAAGGGCAGGCTCACCCCGGTTGGCGCCGAGGAGGAAGGTGACGTCGTCGCCGGGGTCGTCACCCACCATGACCTCGAGGCGCGCCTCGGCCATGGCCAGCTGGCGCAGGTGGGCCTCCACCGCCTCGGCCAGACGGGGAGCGGCCCGGCGGCGGGCCTCTCCCACAGCGGCGCTGGCCCGGTTCAGGTCGGCCACGGCCTGGGCCCGCTGGTGCTCCAGCGCCGCAGCCCGCTCGGCGTGTGACTCCAGGACGTCGAGGCGGTCCCGGGCCTCCTCGGCGAAGGAGATCACGTCGGCCAGCGAGCCGTGGCCAGGAGCCCCCCTTGGAGGCGTTCGCTGTCCTCGTGCCGGCGCGTACTTGCGAGCCAGGTGGTGGAGGAGGCTGCGCCGCTCTCTGACCCATGCCAGGCGTTCGGGGTCCTCCTCGAGGCCCTCGGCCGCGGCCCGCAGGTCGGTGGCGGCCTCGGCCACCTCCGCGGCCAGAGCTTGGAGGCGCTCCCCAAGAGACGCGAGCGGGGCCCGCCTCGCCACCGCGCCCACAGCCGCTCCCAGGGCGTCCGAAGCTCCACCCTCACCAACCAGGGCCTCGGCGGCCAGGGTGGCCGCCTGGCGGTGGGCCAGAGCGTCGGCCAGTCGCTCCTCCTCGGCCTCGAGGGCGGCGTCCTCGTGGGCGTCGGTGAGGGCGGCGGCGTCGATCTCGGCCAGCTGGTAGCGCAACAGGTCGACCTCTCGGATGCGGGACCCCTCGTCGCCACCGAGGGCCTCCAGGGCCTGGTCGAGGGACCGGAGGCGTTCCCGAGCCGACGTGAGGGGCCCCTGGTCGACGGCGCCGAAGGCATCGAGGGCGGCCCGCTGCGTCGATGTGGCGAGCAGTGACTGGTGAGCGTGCTGGCCATGGAGGTCGATCAGGCCGGCGCCGGCCTCGGCCAGGGCCGCCACCGGGGCCATGCGCCCGTCCACGTAGGCCCGCGAACGTCCCGCCGCGGGCACGGCGCGGGTCAGCACCACCTCCCGATCGTCCACCACGAAGCGGCCCTCCACCCATGCCTCGCCGGCGCCGGAGCGCACCAACGCCGCATCTGCCCGTCCACCCACCAGGAGCTCGATGGCCTCGACCAGCATGGTCTTGCCCGCCCCGGTCTCCCCCGTCACCGCCGTCATGCCCGGCTCGAGCACCAGGTCGGCCCGGGCGATAACCCCGAGGTCGCGGATGCGAAGCTCCAGCAACATCAGCGCTCGGCCAGGCCGAACTTGGCCTTCAGGATCTGGTGGAAGTCACGCCCGTCGTCGAAGGTCACGAACAGGGCGTCGTGGGGCCCGGCCCGGCACACGGCGGCGTCCCCCGGTTCGAGCACGGCCAGGCTCCGCCCGTCCACCACCATGGCCGCGTCCGGCCCGTCCACCACCTCGACGCTCACCCACTCCTCGGCGCTCAGCACCAAAGAACGGTCGAAGAGCATGTGGGGTGCTACAGGGGTGACCACGAGGGCCCGCTGCTGGGGCGAGACGATCGGCCCTCGAGCCGAGAGGTTGTACGCCGTCGACCCCGTGGGCGTGGAGACGATCAGCCCGTCGGCGGCACAGGTGGTGAAGCGCTCGCCGCCGAGGCCGAGCGCCAGGCGCACCGTGTTCCCCGGGACCGTCTTCTCCAGCACGACTTCGTTGAGGGCGGTCCAGCTCGAGCGGCCCTCGGCCCCGCTCACCTCCACCAGGAGGGTCAGGCGGGCCTCGATCGAGAAGTCGCCGCTCAAGAAGCGCTCGAGGGCCGCCCCCAGGCCGGCAGGCTCCACGGCGGTGAGGTACCCCAGGTGACCGACGTTCACGCCGAGCACGGGCACGCCGGCGCCGGCCACCAGGTCCACGGTGCGCAACATGGTGCCGTCGCCTCCGAGGCTGACGGCCAGATCGAGGCCACCGACGAGCTTGTCCAGGGGCCACGCATGCTCGGACAGGTGGGTGCCCGTGGCGTCGGCCTCGGGGACCCGCACCTCGTGGCCCCGCTCCACGAGCCACTTGGCGGTCTCCACAGCCCGGCCCGCGGCTGCCTGCCGCAGCGGGTGATGGACGATGGCGACACTGGCCACGGCTACGGCCGCCCCGGGTAGAGGGGCGGCACTACCGCACCAGGTCCACGGCCGAGTCGACGACCGCGTCGAGGTCGACGTGGGCACCCGGGGATGGGGCCACGTGGGCGTGGAGGTGGACGAGGAACTCGACGTTGCCGCCGGCCCCGGTGAGGGGCGACACCATGGCCCCCATCATGGCGGCTCCCTGCCCCTCGAGGGCGACGCCCACCTCCCCCAGGACCCTCCGCCACACCCGGGGGTCTCGGATCACCCCCCGCCGGCGCGAAGCCTCGGCTCGCCCGGCCTCGAACTGGGGCTTCACGAGCACCACCACGTCGGCGCCCGGGGCGGCGTTGGGGCCGAGCAGGGCCGGCGCCACGGTGGCCAGGGAGATGAAGGAGAGATCGGCCACCACCACCTCGAAGGGCGCGTCGGCCACGAAGTGACGGACGTTGGTGCGATCGAGGACCCGGACCCGGGGATCGGCTCGCAGGCGCTCGTGAAGCTGTCCGTAGCCCACGTCCAGCGCCGTGACGGCGACCGCTCCTCGTTGCAGGAGACAGTCCGTGAAGCCGCCTGTCGACGCCCCGGCGTCGAGGGCGTCACGGCCGGCCACCTCCACGGCGAAACGGTCCAGGGCCGCGTCGAGCTTGTCCCCTCCCCGGCTCGCGAACCGCGGCGGGGGCCCGGCCAGCTCGATGGGCTCACCGGCAGCCACCAGCCGAGAGGCCTTGTCGGCCAGGGAACCCGCCACCAGCACCCGTCCTTGGACCACGAACGCCTGGGCCGCCTCCCGGCTCGGCGCCAGTCCCCGGCGCACCAGCTCGGCGTCGAGGCGCCGCCGAGATGTCACGGTTTGGACGCTAAAGCATCCCTTGGGGCCGGCACTAGCCTCCGCCCCCGTGATCCCCCTCAAGGACTACAACCCCACCCGAACCACACCGGTGATCACCATCGTCCTCATCGCCGCCTGCGTGATCATCTTCGTCTTCGTCCAGCCTCGCGGCCGCGACATCGACGAGGCCCGGTTCAGCTACGAGACGGCGGCCATCCCCTGCGAGGTGGTCGAGGCCCGACCGCTCACCCGTGTGGAGATCAACGACACGCTGCAGGGAGAGACCGAGGCCTGCGCCGGCGACTCCCGGCCAGCAAGGGAGTCGAGCGCCGTCTTTGCAGACAAGAGCGTCTACCTGGCCGTGCTGTACTCGATGTTCCTCCATGGCAGCTGGCTCCATCTCCTCGGCAACATGCTGTTCCTGTGGACGTTCGGGAACAACCTCGAGGACCGCGGAAGGCCCACATACCTGGTCTTCTATCTCTTGGCCGGTCTGGTGGCCACTGCTGCCCACGTGGCCGTGCAGCCCAACAGCACCGTGCCCCTGGTCGGTGCCTCGGGCGCCATCGCCGGGATCATGGGCGCCTACCTCGTCCTGTTCCCCAACGTGCTCATCAGATCGCTCGTCTTCCTGGTCTTCTTCGTCACCTTCGTCGACATTCGGGCCAAGTGGCTGCTCGCCGTCTGGTTCGTGATGCAGTTCTTCACCAACCCTTCCGAGGGCGTGGCCTGGGTGGCCCACGTCGGCGGCTTCGTCTTCGGCGTGCTGGCCGGCCTCATTTGGCGGGCAGTGTCACCGCCGGAGCGCCAGCCGGTTCATCCCGCCTTCTGAGCCCCTCAGTCCTCGTCCTCGCGCACGAGCGAGGCCAGGTCGGCTCCCACCTCGTCGGGCTCGGGCTCGACGGGCAGGTCCTCCTCCTTGGTGACGCCCGACAACGCCAGCAGGAAGCGAGCCCCGAGGCGCTGGGCCAGCCTGCCGTCGGTGGAAGGACGGTCTCCCACCAGCGTGGCGATGGTCCCGAACCGCTCGGCGATGAGGTCGGCCACGGTTTCGTGGGGCTTGCCCGCCACCACCGCCTCGGTGCCGCTGGCCACCGACACCGCGGCAAGGAGCGCTCCCCCGCCGGGGACGGGGCCCTCGCCTGTCGGGTAGGTGGCGTCGTCATTGGTTCCGATGAGGCGGGCCCCGCCCATCACCGCGCCGGCGGCGGCCTTCAACCGCTCGTAGTCGAAGTCCGGGTGCCACCCCACCACCACAGCGTCGGCCTCGCCCTCTCGAACCGTGGTCACGTCCCGCTCTCGCAGCGCCTCCTCCACGCCGGGACCAGCGCAGACCAGCGCCGTCTCGCCGGGCTCCACCAGCGCGGCCGCGGCCAGCGCCGAGGTGATGAGCTCCTTCCGGTCCGCCTCGATCCCCATGTCCCCGAGCTTGTCGATCACCGCACCGATCTCCATGCTGGAGTTGTTGGTGAGGAAGACGACCCGTTCCCCCCGGTCCCGCAACCGCCCGACGGCCTCCACCGACCCATCGATTGGTTTCTCCGCCAACCAGACCACACCGTCGAGATCGAGTAGCCAAGTCATCCCACGATCGTGCTACGAGTAGACGGTGCCTCGCTTGGATTCCTTTACAGCCAGCCGCTACGGGCCCGCGGCCGGCGACCTGGACGCTCTCATCGCCCCGCCCTACGACGTCGTCACCGACGAGGAGCGAGCCCGGCTGGTGGGGCGCTCGGAGCACAACGCGGCCCGCCTGGAGATCCCCGCCGAGGAGGAGGGCCGTGACCGCTACCAGGTGGCGGCCTCCCTCTGGCAACGGTGGCACGATGAGGCCATCCTCGCCCCCGACGAGGAGCCGTCCCTGTACCTCTACCGCATGGGCTTCCACGACGAGGAGGGCCGGCCGCGGCAGACCACCGGTGTGATGGGAGCCCTGGAGCTGTCGCCGCCGGGCCAGGGCGTCCTCCCCCACGAGCACACCACGGCCAAGGACAAGAGCGATCGCCTGGCCCTGCTGCGGGCGTGCCGAGCCAACCTCTCACCCATCTGGGTGCTGTCTCCCACCGCTGGGCTCTCGGGCCTTCTCGAGCCGCAGGGCCCGCCGGTGGCCCGAGCCACCGACGACCAGGGTGTACATCACCGGCTATGGGCCCTGAACCAGCCTGCGGTGGTGGCCACCATCTCCGACGCCGTGGCTTCTGCGCCGGTGGTGGTAGCCGACGGCCACCACCGCTACGAGACCGCCCTCGCCTACCGGGAGGAGCGGCGCGCCGCCACCGGCGGGGCGGCCGGCGCCTACGACGCCATCCTGGCCTGTGTCGTGGAGTTGTCGGAGGAGCAGCTCAGCGTGCGCCCCATTCACCGCCTTCTCTCGGGCCTGGGCCCGGGATTCGATCTTCCAGGAGCCCTCAGCGCCCACTTCGAGGTCACCCCGGCGGGGCGGCCCCACACCGGCCTGCCCGCCCGCATGGCCGACGCCGGATCCCTGGGCCTGGTCACGGCGGCGGGCGCATGGCTGCTGAGGCCACGGCTCGAGACGGTGGGCGCCGCGGTGCACAGTGTGGACTCGAGCCTCCTCGACATGGCCCTCTCCGCCCTGCCGGCCCACCGCCTCGTGTACCAGCACGGGCTGGAGACGGTGCTGGCGGCGGTGACCTCGGGTGCCGCCGAGGCGGCCATCCTGCTGCGCCCGGCCACGGTGGCCCAGATCGGGGAGGTGGCACGGGGCGGGGACCGCATGCCGCCCAAGACCACGTTCTTCGAGCCCAAGCTGCGCACCGGCATGGTGTTCCGTGCGGTCCCGGGCTGAGCTCTACGACTGGGAGCTGGCCCATGTGGCCGGCCGGCTCCGGCAGGACCTGGCGTTCTACTCGGGGTTGGCACCGCGTGGGGGCGGGTCGGTGCTGGAGCTGGCGTGTGGCACCGGGCGTCTCACGGTGCCACTCGACGCCGTGGGCCTGGACATCGACGGCGCCATGCTCGGGGTGGCCCGCCGGCGGGGGGCGCGCACCTTGGTGCGGGCCGACATGCGTCGATTCGCCCTGGCGCGCCACTTCGACCTCGTGGTCATCGCCTACAACAGCCTGCAGTTGCTGGTGGACGACGACGACCTGGTGGCCTGCCTCCGCTGTGCGGCGTCGCACCTGGGCCCGGACGGCGTGATCGCCCTCGAGGTCACCGACTTCCAGGCTGGGGCCTCGGGCGCCAGCGTGGCGCCCGAACGCCTGGCCGGCGCCGAAGGCGTCACCCTGCACGGGGGTCTGGTACACGACCTGACCCGACGCATCACCACCTACCACCGCCGCGTCCGAGAGGGCAACGACGTCCGGGTGGACCACGTTGCACTGCGCTGCCTCGACCGGGTCGAGCTCGAGACCCTTCTGCGGTGGGCGGGCCTCGGGGTCGTCGAGATGGCGGGAGCACAGCCGGGAGTGTTCTGCGTGGCCAGGCGCCAAGGCGGCGACGGCGACCACGACCCAGCCTACGGGTCCGCGGTGTCGAGGAGGACCATGGCCCTGGCCACCAGAGTGCCGGCCCGCTTGGACTGACGAGCCGGGACCACCGACTCCGCCACCACCTCGGTACGGCTCTGCGTGCCCCCGCCGGTCCGGAAGAACCGGCGGCGCACCCGTCCCAGCACTACGACGGGCTGGTCGACGTCGAAGGCCTCCGCCACTGCGGGGGCGTCGTGCCAGACCACGGGCACACTCTCGGTCTTGAGGCCCGGGCGGGTGACCGAGAGCTCCAGAGCCACGAGCCGGTCTCCCGACGGCAGCACGCGGAGCTCGGCCGGACGGCTGAGCCGCCCCTTCAGGAGCACCACGTTCATCCCGGGGCCGGCCCTGTCCGGGCCGTCCTCATCCGGCCCGGACGTCTTGTCGCCGGTCCTCCTGGGCTTGGTCATCAGCCACACCTTGCCTTCCCAATCGCCAATCAACGAACAACAGGAGGGGGAAGGGGGCCGGCGGGCGGCGCTGCTCGTGGGCGAGCGTAGCGGTCTCCCTGTGACAGCTCCGCCTGAAGCGGAGGGAGGATCAGCTCAGGGCCGCCAGACGCTCGGCCACATCCACGAAGGAAGGATCTCGGGCGGCCACGGCTCGCAGCAGCGCTCGGGCCCGGGGTAGGTCACCACCGCGCTCGTAGAGCCCGGCCAGGGCGTAGGAGACCCGCAGGTCGTGGGGCCGGACGCGCCTGCGGTTCGAAGGCCCCTGCTCCAGCAGCCGGATAGCTCCAGCCACGTCTCCTCGGTCGGCCAGGGCTCCGGCGGCCACGATGCGTCCCTCGGCGACGAGCTCGGCGCCAGGCGACGCCCGCCGCAACTCGTCCCAGAGCTCTTCCACCGCCTTCCAGTGGCCGAGGGCTCGATGGCAGTCGGCGAGGACCGGGTGCTGGTCGAACGACTTGGTCAGGGCGGCGAAGGCCTCGAGCTCCTTGATGGCCGCCCGCCAACGGCCCAGCCGGTAAAGGGTCAGGCCCAGCAGCTCGCGGACCGCCGGTGCCTCCGGAGCGGCCGCGGCCACGGGGCGCAGAGACTGGAGTGCGTCCTGGTAGCGATCCTGCTCGTACGCCCTCACCGCCCGAGCCAACGGGGCCGCGAGCCGGGTTGCCTCGCGGGGTCCGAGGGCGTGGCGCAGCTCGCTCAGCACGTCCGAGCCCAACCCGGAAGGGCGCCGGGACCGCCGGTCGGCTGACGGGCGCCCTGCGGCCTTCGTCGGGCCCGGCCCGCTCACCTCGACCCAGGTCTCGGGCTGCCACTGCCCTTCACCTGGCCGCGGCCCGGGCGCACCATGGCCCCGCTCGGGCCGAGCCTCCTGCCCGCTGCCCGGGTTCACCACCACTCCTGCCCCGCGGCGGGCCACGCTCCCCCACCGCCGCCCCGAGGGGTCCCGTCCCGCCGGCGGGGCCATGGAACCAGCCTTCCCCGACCCTCTCCGGCCACGCGGGCCCGGGCGCTGGCCCCCGGAGCCGGGGGGGCCGGCGCTCGTGTTCGCCCGCTCTGGACGGGTGGAGCCCGCCCCGCCCTCATCCTGTCGCCGCCCCTTCGGGCCGGGCGGGGACCCGGGGCCAGGCGCCGGCGAGGACCCAGGCGCGTTTCTCCCGTCGACGCCACGCCGGCGCCCGGCCCCACCCTTGTCGGACTCCCCCCCAGGACGGCGACCAGCCGGGGAGCGCTTGGCGCTGCCACTTGGCCCTCGACGGGGGCTGGCGCCTCGTTGGCCTCCAGGCCGTGGGCCCCCGCCCGGTTGGGCCCCGTCCCGCCCGGAAGCGTTCCGCTCTGGTTCCGGGCCGGTCACGCAAGGGAGCGTACCCGGACGCGACAACGGCCCCGCCGAAGCGGGGCCATTGTCAGGAAGAATCCGGCGGCGACCTACTCTCCCAGGGAGTGACCCCCCAAGTACCATCGGCGTTGGCGGGCTTAACTTCCGTGTTCGGGATGGGAACGGGTGTGTCCCCGCCACTATGGCCACCGGAAACCGGTGTTTCATTGTCTGAAGTGCCAGTCCTGGCGGACGGCGCGCTTGGTCCCCCAAGCATTCCATAGCGAGCACGAGCGAGAGATGTTCCAAGCCCTCGGCCGATTAGTACCGGTCGGCTGAACACGTTGCCGTGCGTACACCTCCGGCCTATCAACGTGGTCGTCTACCACGGGCCTTACCAGGTTGACCCTGTGGGAACCCTCATCTTGGAACGAGCTTCGCACTTAGATGCTTTCAGCGCTTATCTCTTCCGCAGGTCGCAAAGCAGCGGTGCCCTTGGCAGGACAACTGCCACACGAGAGCTGCGTCCGTCCCGGTCCTCTCGTACTAGGGACAGCCTTCCTCAGGATTCCTACGGCTGCATCGGATAGGGACCGAACTGTCTCGCGACGTTCTAAACCCAGCTCGCGTACCGCTTTAATGGGCGAACAGCCCAACCCTTGGGACCGGCTACAGCCCCAGGATGCGACGAGCCGACATCGAGGTGCCAAACCTTCCCGTCGATATGGACTCTTGGGGAAGATGAGCCTGTTATCCCCGGGGTACCTTTTATCCGTTGAGCGACGGCGCTTCCACACGCAACCGCCGGATCACTATGCCCTGCTTTCGCACCTGCTTGACTTGTAGGTCTCGCAGTCAAGCTCCCTTGTGTCATTGCACTCGACGGCTGATTGCCAACCAGCCTGAGGGAACCTTTGGGCGCCTCCGTTACTCTTTAGGAGGCGACCGCCCCAGTCAAACTACCCACCTGACGCTGTTCCCAGCCCGGCTTACGGGCCCAGGTTAGAGCCTCAGCACGAACAGGGTGGTATTTCAAGGTTGCCTCCACGCCGGCTGGCGCCGACGCTTCCAAGGCTCCCACCTATCCTACACAATCCGTACCAAAACCCAACATCAAGCTGCAGTAAAGGTCCACGGGGTCTTTCCGTCCTGATGCAGCAAACGAGCATCTTTACTCGTAGTTCAATTTCGCCGGGTCTGTGGTTGAGACAGTAGGAAAGTCGTTACGCCATTCGTGCAGGTCGGAACTTACCCGACAAGGAATTTCGCTCTAGTCGTCCCCATGTCGCCATGAGGCTAGGACCATATCTTCACCCCGCTCGTCGCAGCGGGGGGCTGGCGTATGGCCTCTGAGGATTCCAGACATCGCGGTGGCTTGCGGTGATTCATCGTCTCAGCTATGCGTGCGATCTCCCTGAGACCCTCGTAATCGAGGTGCCTGCCGCGCTCCATGAGCGCCAAGATCGACACGAAACGCTGAAACTCGTTCGCCTTCGCCGTGCGCAGCGGATGAGATTCGAAGAAGGGTACGACCAATCCGCGCAGATCGGCGGTCTTCCGCACCGAGAACCGGTACAGCGGCTCTCGATGGTTGTCCCGCCGAGCATTACGAATGATTACGCCGCACTCGAAGTACCGCCTCAGAAGCTCCAGGCAAGGGAGCGATCGCTCGCCTTGCGTCACACTGAACTCGGGCTGAACCTGCCAGCCCAGCCGGCACGTGCTGTTTCGCACGATGCTGACCCCGAAGCATCCTTCGCCGTCCACGAACCCGACGATCCACCACGCCGCTAAATCTGGCCTTTCCTGCTGATTGTCCGCACCGGACAGATTTTCACTCGTCATGTCACAATCCTATTAAAGGGGTGTGACAGTGAGAGACGAGTACCGCCGGATACTCGGAGTTTCCAGCATATAGCCAGCTGCACTATACGGAATTGCTTCCGAAAGGGGCAACCCACAGCACGACCTGTGGATAACCTTAGGACCGTTATAGTTACGGCCGCCGTTTACCGGGGCTTAGGTTCAGAGCTTCGCCCCCAAAGGGACTAACCCTTCCCCGTAACCTTCCGGCACCGGGCAGGCGTCAGAGCGTATACGTCGTCTTAGGACTTTGCACGCTCCTGTGTTTTTAGTAAACAGTCGCTTTCCCCTTTTCTCTGCGACCCTCCCAGGCTC
>JALZKD010000134.1 GCA_030859405.1 Actinomycetota bacterium
TCGACCACGGCAAGTCCACCCTGGTCCAGGCCCTCACCGGGATGGACCCGGATCGCTTCAGTGAGGAGAAGGCCCGCGGCCTCACCATCGACCTCGGCTTCGCGTGGACCACGCTCCCGAGCGGGCGGGAGCTGGGGTTCGTGGACGTTCCCGGCCACGTCCGCTTCATCAAGAACATGCTGGCCGGCGTGGGGGCGGTGGACGCCTGCCTGTTCGTGGTGGCTGCCACCGAGGGTTGGAAGCCTCAGTCCGAGGAGCACCTGCGCATCCTCGAGCTCCTCGGCGCAGCTCACGGCGTGGTGGCGCTGACCAAGGTGGACCAGGTGGACGAGGAGTGGCGCCAGCTCGCCCATCTCGAGCTCGCCGACCACGTGGCGGGCACGTTCCTCGCCGAGGCCGAGGTCGTCGACGTGGCCGCCGTCCGGGGGACCGGGGTGGATGACCTGCGGGAAGCGCTGGACCGCCTGCTGGCGGCCACGCCCACCGCCGTCGACCGGGGCCGGCCCCGGCTGTGGGTCGATCGCTCGTTCGCGGCCAAGGGATCGGGGACGGTGGTGACCGGCACCCTCGCCGGCGGGACCCTCGCCGTGGACGACGAGCTGGTGCTCCTGCCGGCCGAGCGACGAGTACGCGTCCGGGCCCTCCAGAGCCATCAATCGGCACTGCAGCGGGCCGGGCCGGGCCGGCGCCTGGCCGTCAACCTCACCGGTGTGCGTCACGACCAGGTGATCCGGGGCCACGCCCTGGTAAGGCCCGATCAGTGGGCGCCCACCCGCACGCTGGACTGCTCGCTCACGGTCCTGGACGGGCTCGAACACGAAGTCTCGAGGCGGGGCGCGTACCAGGCCTACATCGGCTCGGGCGAGTACCCCGTGCGCCTCCGCGTCCTCGGGGCCGAGGCCCTGTCACCTGGGGCGAGCGGGCCTGCCCGCCTCCACCTCCCCGCGCCCCTACCGCTGCTGCCCGGCGACCTCCTCGTCCTGCGCGAGAGCGGTCGGGCCGAGACGGTGGGCGGTGGTGAGGTCCTCGACGTGGCGCCGGTGCGGCGGGCGTCCCGGGCCCGGCCGTCTCGGTCGGTGGATCGAGTGGTGGCCGAGCGGGGCTGGGTCGACGTCGACCTGCTCGAGCGCTTGACCGGCGATCGGAGGGAGCCGACCGTCGGCGGGCGCTGGGTGGTGGATCCCACGGCTCTGGCCGCCACCGAGGAGCAGGTGCGGGCAGCGGTGGAGGCGGCCGGGCCCCTGGGGCTCGACACGGCCACTCTGGACGAGCGCCAGCGAGCCGTTCTGGAGACGCTGGACGAGCTGGTTGTGCAGGGCGGCCGGGCCACGAGTGCTGGCCAGGAGGCCGATCCCCTCGTGGACCATCCCTACCTCCAGGCCCTCGAGGCCCACCCCTTCTCGCCTCCCCCGCCGAACGGGGTGGACCGTGGTGAGCTCCGCGAGCTCGCCCGCCGCGGCCTGGTGGTGGAGCGGGACGGCGTGTGGTTCTCGCCTCGGGCCCTCGACGATGCCGCCGGCGTGGTGGCCGGCCTGCTCTCCGAGTCGGCCGAGGGGGTGACCGTGGCCCAGGTACGCGATGCCCTCGGCACCACCCGCAAGTACATCCTGCCCGTGCTGGCCCACCTCGACGCCACCGGAGTCACCCGCCGCCGGGGTGACCTCAGGATCGGCGGCCCCCGCCTCCCCCCTTCGCCCTCGGAGCAAAGCTCCTCGGGCGAGCCATAGGCGTTTCCGGGCTCCCGGCCAAGCCCGGCGTTCCGAGAGCGACTACCGCAATAGTGGCTTGCGCTCGACCTCGTTCAGACCGCCCCAGATTCCGTGCGGCTCACGGATGCGCACGGCGTAGTCGAGGCACTCCTGTCGCACCGAACACGAAGCGCAGATGGACTTGGCTCGGGTCTCACGAGCCTCTTTCTCCTCCTTGCGCTCGAAGTGCGAGGGGGGAAAGAACGTGGCCGACTGCGGGCCGCGGCACGCCGCCTTCATCTGCCACATCTCCTCGACGCGCAAGCTCATGCCGCCCACCTCACGGGCGGCGAGCCTATCTGCCGTTTCCCCCCGCCACAAGGGGCAATACCCTCCGTGAACTGGACGTTCGAACGCATGCCTCGCCGCGTGCGCCGGCCCATCAGTGCCTGCGAACGTCGCGAGCCCCGCCGGTCTCGGGTTCCACCTCGAGGAGGAGCCCGTCGATGCCCACCACCCTCACGGCTTCACCGGCGGCGACGGGCGTGGCTCGGTTGGTGCGGGCCCGCCACCGGGCGCCTCGTACCTCGACGGTCCCTTCGGGGTCCACGGAGGCCACCGCTCGGCCCAGCTCACCCACCATCGACTCCCGTCCGATGGTGGGGGTGGAGAAACGGGCCCGCACCGCGGCCGGCATGCCCGCCACCATGAGCACGGCCGTGCCTGCGACCACCCCCACCACGGCCAGCGGCGAAGGTGAGAGCCCCCGCCCGTAGAGCCCGAAGCTGGCGGCGATGAGCAACAAGGTGGCGATCACGGTCCAAGCCCGCGCCGCGCCGGCCTGCACGTCGACGGCGTAACCGAAGATGGCCAGCACGACGAGGGCGACGGCCCAACCTCGGGTGGGAAGGACGGCGAGGCCGTAACAGGCGAGGACCAGGCACCCAACGGCGGTGACGGCCGCCACCCCGATGCCTCCCGTGTAAAGCTCGAACACCACCAGGGCCAGCCCCGCCACCAGTAGGAGGTAGGCGACGGAGGGGCTGGCCGCGGTGTGCATCAGGCGAGCAAAGAAACCCGGCTTGGCCAGGCGCACGTCGACGGTGGGCTGGCGCCGGGGCTGGGCGCCGCCCAGCACCACCTCCGAGGTCTCCAGAGTGCGCGGGCCCACCGTCCTCCCGTCGAGTGCCACCACGAAGTCGCCGAGAGTGGGTGCGTTCAGGTCCACCACACCCTTCCCCACTGCCTCGGCCGTCCCCAGCGGTGGCTCGGCTCCGTTCCCCACCCGGGTGCCAGGCGCCATACCGCTCACCGCCATGGCCTCGAGGAGCTCGAAGGGAGGTCCGACCGCCCTGGCCCCGTTCGGTCCCACCCAGGCCGTCACCGGTACCCGGGCGGCGCGCACCCGCTGGGCCAGGGCCTCGACCTGGTCCCCCGAGACCACAGCACCGCCGCTGTTCATCTGCATCACCACGGCCTCGGCGTCGCCCTCCTCGGCGTCACGAAGGGCGCTGTCGATGAAGTCGACCTGGATGGGGTCGATCAGGCCCGCCACCTCGATGACGTCGACGTGTCTCCTCTGGGCGGCAACGGCAGGCGGCGTGATCAGCGTGGCCATGACGGGCAACGCTCCCAGGGCGGCGATGGCGGTGATTATCCTGCGCATGAGAGATGGATCCTGTCGGGTTCTGCACTCAGGCCCGGCTCCTCATCGTCGCTGGGAAGGGCGGGGTCGGCAAAACGACCGTCAGCGCCGCCTTGGCCCGGATGGCGGCGGAGGCCGGCCTCAGCGTCCTCCTGGTGGATGTGGAGGGCAAGAGTGGGCTGCCCGCAGCCTTCGGCCACGACGACCTCCTCAGCTACGAGGAGATGGTGATGGCTCCGGAGCGCTCGCACGCGGCCGAGATCCGAGCCCGAACGCTCACCCCCGACGACGCCCTGCTCGAGTACCTCGAGGACCGCGGCATGCGCCGCATCTCTCGGCGGCTGCTGTCCTCGGGTGCCGTCGACGTGGTGTCCACGGCGGTCCCGGGCATCAAGGACATACTCGTCCTGGGCAAGGCGAAGCAGCTCGAGCGGGCCAGCGCCGCCGACCTCATCGTGGTGGACGCCCCCGCCGCTGGGCATGCCGTGACCTTCCTCACCAGCGCCTCCGGGCTGCTCGACTCGGTGAGGGTGGGCCCCATCCGTTCCCAGGCTCAGGATGTGGTCGAGCTGTTGAGCGACCCCCTCCGCTGCCAGGTGCTGCTCGTCACCCTGCCCGAGGAGACTCCGGTCAACGAGGTGGTGGAGACGGCTTACAAGCTCGAGGACCGGGTGGGCGTCAGCCTGGCGGGGGTGGTGGTCAACGGCCTGTACCCGCCTCGTCCCGGCCTGGAAGCCGATCCTGGCGCTGAGGCTCGGATCGCCGGTGTGCGCCTCGGGGCCGCCGAGCTCGAACAGCTCCGGGCCGCCGCCCAGTTCCGCCTGGGCCGGTCCGCGCTCCAAGCCGAGCAGGTGGCTCGCCTGGCCCTGGCCCTGCCCCTTCCCCAGGTGCACCTGCCGTTCCTGTTCACCACCGAGGTGGGCTGGCCCGAGATCGGCGCCCTCGC
>JALZKD010000054.1 GCA_030859405.1 Actinomycetota bacterium
GCGGCCGGGACGGTCTTCGGTCTGCTCGGGCCCAACGGCGCAGGCAAGACAACCGCCGTTCGGATCCTCACCACCATCATCCCGCCCGACGCCGGAAGTGCTCGGGTGCTCGGGTGGGACGTGGTCTCGAAGGCCGACGAGGTGCGGGCCCACATCGGCCTCGCCGGCCAGTACGCAGCCGTAGACGAGAACCTGACCGGGCGGGAGAACCTGAGGTTGATCGGGCGCCTCACCCATCTCGAGCGCAGCCAGGTCACGAGGCGCGCCAGCGAGCTGCTCGAGCGTTTCGAGCTCAGTGGCGCCGCCGACCGCCCCGCCCGCACCTACTCCGGGGGCATGCGCCGCCGGCTCGACCTGGCCGCTGCCCTCGTCCACCGACCGCCGGTCCTCTTCCTGGACGAGCCCACCACCGGTCTCGACCCTCGCAGCCGAGCGGAGCTGTGGAAGCTCATCAGGGAGCTGGTGGACGAGGGTACGACGTTGATGCTCACCACTCAGTACCTGGAGGAGGCGGATCGGCTGTGCGACCGCATCTCGGTGATCGACGAGGGTCGTGTGATCGCCGAGGGCACCGCAGCCGAGCTCAAGGCCCGTCTCGGCGCCACGGCCATCGAGATCGGCTTCTCCGGCGACGACGAGGCGGCTCGAGCCGAGCCGCTGTTCGCCCGCCTCGGGACCGGCGATGCGCAGCGGGAAGGCTCCGTGGTCCGCCTCGAGGTGAGCGAGGGCCCGCGGGCACTGATGAACGTGCTGGGCGCCCTCGACGGCCAGGGCATCGTGCCTGCCTCGGTGGCCCTCCGTGAGCCCAGTCTGGACGACGTCTTCTTCGCCCTGACCGGCCACCCGGCCGAGCCCGCCCGAGCCCAGGCCTCCCATTTGGCCGGTGCCGGGGAGGGGTCGCGGTGACGGCGACGACCGTTCCCCGCCGATCCCTCGCACGCCGCCGCGGGCGGCTCAACCGAGCGGTCGGTGACACCGTGGCCATCGCCGGCCGGAACCTGGTGACGATCGTGCGCCTGCCCCAGCTACTGGTGTTCTCCACCATCCAGCCCGTGATCTTCGTGCTGTTGTTCCGCTACGCCTTCGGTGGAGCGATCAATACGCCAGGCCTGAGCTACGTGGACTACCTCATGCCGGGCATCTTCGCCCAGACCGTCGCCTTCGGCTCCATGGGCACCGGCGTAGGGCTGGCCGAGGACCTCACCAAGGGTCTCATCGAGCGATTCCGCTCGTTGCCCATGGCCCGCTCCGCGGTGCTGGCCGGACGCATCCTGAGCGACCTGGTGCGCAACCTCTTCGTGGTCGCCCTCATGTGCGCCGTGGGCTTCGCCGTCGGCTTCCGACTACACAACAACCTGGTCGCCTTCCTGATCGCCCTGGTGCTGCTGCTGCTCTTCGGCTGCGCCCTGTCCTCCATGTTCGCCCTGGTCGGGTTGTCGGTCCCGAGCGGCGAGGCGGCCCAGGCGGTGGCGTTCCCGATGCTGGGGCCGCTGGTGTTCGCGTCTTCGGCCTTCGTGCCCATCGGGTCCATGCCCGGCTGGCTGCAGGCCTTCGCCAAGCACCAGCCGGTGTCGGTGGTGATCGATGCCATGCGCGCCCTGTCGCAGGGCGACGCCGCGGCCGGCGTCCTCTCCCAGGGGGCGTCCACCGCCCGCTACGTCGTGCAGTCGCTGGTCTGGACGGCGGTGATCCTCGCCGTGTTCGGCCCCCTCGCCGTGCGTCGCTACCGGCGGGCCACCTAGCGGGGCTCCCACCGCTCCACCACGGCGTCGAGCCTCGGTCCGTGGAGGTTGGGCTGGCGGGGCGGCTTGGCGCTGCCCTCTGCCGGTGTGCCCAGGTACAAGAAGCCCACTATGGAGTCGTGGGGGCCCAGCCCGAGCGCCTCCTTCACGTTGAGGTCGAAGGCGGCGTCACCGGTGCGCCACATCGAGCCGTAGCCGAGCGCGGTGGCCGCCACCAGGGCGTTCTGGGCCGCGGCCGCGGCTGAGGCGAACTGCTCCTCCCACGGGATCCTCTCACTGTGACGGTGCACGGCCGCCACCACCAGCACCACGGGCGCCCGCCCGAGCTTGGTGCGCTCCTTGGCGAGCTGGCCCTCCGTGGGGGCTGCTCCCATGGACGCGCACCGCTCGACGTAGGCATCGGCCAGCACGGTGCCGAACGCCTCCTTGGCCTGACCCTCGAGGACCACGAACTTCCATGGGGCCAGCTCGCCGTGGTCCGGCGCGGCGGCGGCGGCCTCCAGGATGCGCTCGAGGTCATGGCGGGCAGGGCCCGGCTCCACGAGGCGACCGATGGACCGCCGGGCGAGGATGGCGTCGAGGGCGTCCATGAAGGGAGGCCTCACCAGCCCCGCTCGACCCACTCATCGAGATGGGGACGCTCGGCGCCGATAGTGGTGTCCTCACCGTGACCGGGCATGACGATGGTGTCCGGGTCGAGCTGGGCGAAGAGGCGCTCCTCGATGGAGCGGATGAGGGTGGGGAAGTGGCCGCCCTTCTTGGCCGTGCCCGGGCCGCCCGGGAAGAGCGTGTCGCCGCTGAAGAGCACGGGCGATCCCTCTATCAGGAAGCACATGGAGCCCGGCGTATGACCCGGGGTGAAGAGCGTCTTCAGGCGGAGGCGACCCACGTCGATGACGGAGTCGTCCTCGAGCGTGAAGTCGTAGGTGCCCAGCATGGAAGCGTCCTCGGCGGTGATCCCGACCTCGTAGCCGGAGTCCCGCAGGACGGGGACGGCTTGGATGTGGTCCCAGTGGCCGTGGGTCTCGATCACCTTGGCCACCCCGAGGTCCCGGCACAGCTGCAGCAGGCGGTCGTGCTCGTTGGCGGCATCGATGAGCACTGCCTCCCCCGTCTGCCTGCACCGCAGGACGAAGACGTTGTTGTCCACGGGGCCGACGACGACCCTGTGGACCTCGGTTTGGCTGTCCGCGTAATGCACGAGATGAGGCTAGATGGCGCGCAAGGGCAGGCGGCCGCCCATGGCGGCGCAGGCGCCTCCCACGGCTCGACGGGAAACTTCTGTGACGAGGGTGATGGCCTAGTCTCGGCCACAGTGATCGTCCTCTACGCGGTCGTGGCCGTGGCCATCGTGTTCGCCCTCGCCGCCGTGGTGGTCGGACGCGAGGCCCGCCGCCTGGACGCCGTGGCGCCCCGGCCCACCTTCGACCTGGACGAGGCCGTGGAATGGGTAGCCGACAAGCTCCCGTTCGACGTCCAGGCCAGTCTCACCCATGAGGACGTACGCCGGATCATCGACTGGAACCTCGAGTACTTCCGCATGAAGGGCGTTTCGGGCAACGGGCACTCGGCGGTCCCCGAGGGCCCGGTGGTGGTGGGCGGGGCCGAGACCGTGGACTACGTGCTGACGCGGGCCGAGTCGTTCGGAACCCGCTACACGCCACCCCAGGTCCACGCCGTTCTGGACGCTCAGATGAGCTATCTCGAGGCCATCGGCGCCATCGGTCCCGAGGCTCCTCCCGATGAGCGCATGGGGCCGGACGAGCGCAGTTGACGTCTCGCTGAGCTCGGCGCCCATGGTGACCCACGGCAGCTCGTGGTTGTGCTTTCATATGCGTACCGAGGAAAGGAGGTGGTCCAAACTGCATAGTCAACGTCTTGGGACCTCGGAGGTGGCTGGCCGCTAGGCGGCCGCTGGACCACCCGGCGAATCCCAGCCAGGCACCGCTCGAGCCGCCGGTCGGAGGCTGGTCCCATCCGACGCAGCCGGTACTCGGGTTCAACCAGTCCGTTCAACTACCGAACGCCCGCCCCGTGACGGGGCGGGCGTTCGTCGTGTGCGCCGCGGCGTAGGTGGGCCTCTCCTTGCGCCCGGCCGGCACCAGCCTGGCTACGGTGATCGGCGTGGAGACCACGATCGACTCCGAGGACCTAGCGCTGCGAGCCCATCTGGCCCGCCCGCCAGGGACAGACAGCGGCGGGCGACTACGGGGCCTGGTCCTGTGCCACGGGTTTCCCGCCGATCCCCGAGGCGCGGCCACGGCGGGGGAGAGCTACCCCGAGCTGGCCGACCGCCTGGCAGCCGACGCCGGGTGGGCGGTTCTCACCTTCAGCTTCAGGGGAACGAACGGCTCCCCGGGCGACTTCTCGCTCGGGGGCTGGCTCACCGACCTGCGCCGGGCCACCGAGCATCTGCTCGATGCCGCTGACGTCGACGGAGTCTGGCTGGCCGGCTTCAGCGCCGGAGGGGCACTGGCCCTGTGCGCAGCAGGGGAGGACGAGCGTGTCCGAGGGGTGGCGTCCTTCGCCGCCCCCGCCGAGTTCGGCCGATGGGCTGACGACCCGGAGAACTTCCTTGAGCACGCCCGCAGCGTGGGGGCGGTGCACACCAGTGGCTTCCCGGAATCCTTTGCCGATTGGGCCCGGGAGCTGGCCGAGATTCGACCCGTGGCACTGGTGGCCAAGGTGCCGCCGCGGCCGGTCTTGCTGGTCCACGGCTCGGACGACGACACCGTCTCGGTGATGGACGCCCGGGCCCTGGCCGAGGCCACCGACGGGCAGGCGGAGCTGCGGATCATCACCGGCGCCGGGCACCGCCTGCGCCACGACCCCCGGGCCGTTGCCGTCCTTCTGGGCTGGCTCGAGAGCCAGCGGTCCATTGTTACCGATAAAGAATCCTGAGTTTGGCGGCCTCAAAAAGTCAATAGAGGGCCTAAACCCCTGATGAGTTTGCGCCTCCAAACCTCGTCTGACTAGGGAGTTCATCCTCTGGTAACATAGGTGAACGCTGGTTGACCTGAGCTGGGCGGAAGAAATAGAGTGCCCTCTCGGTTGCAGGAAAGAGCTTTGCAACCGGCCATCGTCCAGGGAGGCATTGGGCTATGGGGCTCACCTGTCACATGTCGTCCAGGCGTCGGTGTTCAGTGCACTCTCCCGGGTTGGGGGACGCAGCCGAGATCGCCGCGGGCCCGGGGGACGCTCCGCCCCGGTTGATCCTGTCCCTCGACGACGACGGAGCCGACGATCCCCGCTGGGCTGGTCGCAAGGCGGCCAACCTGGCAACGGCCCGGCGCCTGAACTTCTCGGTGGTGCCCGGCTTCGTGGTCACCACCTCGGCCTGCTCCGCCATCGAGGAGGCCTGGGCCGGCGCCGAAGCCAGCCTCCCCCCGCTCGTCTCCACTCCGCTGGAGCGGGCCTGGTCGGAGCTGTCGGCTGGTGGTCAGCGCACCCTGGTGGTGCGGTCGTCGTCGCCCGGTGAGGACGGCGGCACGTCGTCGATGGCCGGTCAGTTCACATCGGTGCTCGGGGTGACCGGCTGGCACCAGTTCCTGGCTGCGATGGCCGCCGTCCTCGAGTCGGCACGGGTCGTGGTCCTCGACGGCGTGGCCGCCGGCGGCACCACCGCCATGGCCGTCCTGGTCCAGCAACAGGTCTTCCCCGCCTGGGGCGGCGTCCTGTTCGGCGTGGACCCGGTGACCGGCCGCACCGATCGCCTGGCGGTGGCTGCGGTACGAGGAGGGCCCGACCAGCTCGTCGGCGGCGCGGTGGACGGCGTGCGCTACACGCTCACCCGTCACGGCCACCTCCTGGCCGCCGAGGGTGAGGGTGATGGGTCCGAACGCCTGCCCGTCGGCCACCGGCGGTCCCTGGCCAGGCTTGCGACGAGGGCCGAGCGCGCCTTCGGCTCCAAGCAGGACATCGAGTGGGCCTACGGCGAGGAGGGGGACCTGTTCCTCCTGCAGAGTCGCCCGGTGACCGCGGTGGGCGTTGCCGTAGAAGCCCGGGGGCCGGTGCTGGGGCCAGGCCCCGTGGCCGAGACCTTTCCCGGCCCCCTTGCTCCCCTGGAGCAGGACCTTTGGCTCCCGCCCCTGCGCCAGGCCCTCACGGAGTCGGTGCGCATCACCGGCGCCGTCTCCCGGCGTCGCCTGGGCGCCTCCCCGGTGATCGCTTCCCCGGGAGGCTGGGTGGCCGCCGATCTGGAGCTCTTGGGGATGGCGCCAGGGCGTTCGCTCTGGTCCCGTCTCGACCCCCGCCCGCCGGCTCGGCGCCTGCGGGCCGCCTGGCGGACGGGCCGGCTCCGCGCCGCCCTGCCCGGTCTGGCCCGGGACGTGGTGGGACGGGTGGATGCCGAGCTGGCATCGGTTCCGCCTCTGGCCGGCCTCGCCGACGAGCAGCTACTCGCCCTGCTCCGCGGCTCTGGCCAGGCTCTGCTGGCCGTCCACGGCTACGAGATCCTCTCCGGCATGCTCAGCACGGGGGACGGCGCGCCCACCTCGGCGGCCACGGCCCTGAAAGCGATAGCCGACGGGCGGGCCAGAGGCCTCGACGACGCCACCATCGTCGCCCGCCACCCGGTCACCCTGGCCCTGGTCCCGCCGGCCATCGGGGTGCCTACGCCGCTGCCTCCGGTGGCCGCCACCGGGCCCGTCCCGGCGCAGGCAGTAACCGATCCGCTGGCCGCGGCCCGGGAGGACCTGCGGCTGCGGGTCCGCTGGGTGCACGAGCTCACTGCTCGGGTGGCCGGCGAGCTGGGGTCGCGGCTCGCCCACCGTGACCTGCTTCCCGACCCCGGCTCCGTGCGCTGGTTGGATGCCGGGGAGCTGGAGGCGGTCGTCACGGCCGGCGTGGTGCCCGACGACCTCGACGCCAGGCCCCGGGCCACGCGAGTGGCTCCGCTCCCGGCCGCCCTGCGGCTCACCGCCGACGGCGATGTCGTACCAGTGCACCAAGGGGGCGCCCAGCAGGGGCAGGGCGCGGGTGGGGGGCGGGCGCTCGGGCCGGTCCACGGGAGTGGGCCCGTGGAGGCCGGTGAGGTGCTCGTGGTGCGGACCCTCGACCCCGGGCTGGCGGCGGTGCTGCCCGGCCTCGGCGGGCTCGTGGCCGAGACCGGCAGCGTCCTCTCTCATCTGGCCATCCTCGCTCGGGAGCTCGGGGTGCCCACCGTGGTGGGCGTGACCGATGCCCTCGGCCGGTTCCCGGCGGGCTCGGTCGTCGTGGTGGACGGCACCACCGGCGAGGTCCGCCTGACCGAGACGGTGAGCGCGTGAAGAAGCTGCGTTACGCCATCGTCGTGGGGGCCATGGTGGCTTCGGGCCTTTATCTCTTCGTGTACCTGTACCGCTGGGAGTGGCACCGGGCCGTGATCGCCGGCGTGCTCTTCCTGATGGCCGAGGTTGCTCTGATGGGCTCCGCCATCCTGGATCGGCTGCGCTCCATCGAGCGAAGGCTCGACACCTCGCAGGGGGGAGCCGGGGACCCGCCCGGGAAGCCCGCCGCCTCGTCGGACGACATCCTCGCTCGCCTCGAGGACAGTGCGCCCGAGCCCAAGGTGAACTTCGAGTGGCTGTCGCGGCCGGGCGGGACCTCGGTCTTCGTACCGGTCCTGCTCGGGGCCGGTGTGGTGCTCTCGGGCGTGGCCTGGGTGGTGGAGCGCCTGGCGCGCCTCACCGCCCGTCCTGCCCTCGAGCGCGGTCTCTCCCTCCAGCTGAGCCGGTTCTCCCTGCCCGCCGGGGCCCTCTGGGGCGCCTCGCCCCCGGCGCCGGCGCGAAGGCGATCGCTCGCGCCCCACGTGGCGGCGGCGGCGGTCGCCCTCGTCCTCGGGTCGGTGGGCGTCGACTGGCTGGGCGACCTGACCCAGGACCGTCCCGATGTCGTCCTCGCCGACCGAGAGAGCTCGGTGGTGATCTCGGCCTCCGCCAAGGGACCGGCCCGATCCTCGGTCGAAGCCACACAGGCCTTGTGGGGAGCGTGCACGACCCAGCTGGGCGCCGGCTTCCAGGTCCTGTCCATGGCTGAGGCCGGCCCCGGTGCCGTGGAGGTGGTGGTCAGGCCCCAGATCGGCAGGTACGCCGAGCGCCGCCTGCGGGGCTGCATCGCCGACGGCTCCGCCGACCGGCTCGGCGCCCACGTACGCTCGGTCAGGCCCGTGGATCGCTGAGCTTGCGAGGGGTGTAGCTGCTGATCCTCGCCCAGAGCCGGCGGGGACCGTCGAGGGCCCGGCTGAGAACCACCACCGGAGCCGGGGGCCGGCGGACCTCGCCCCCGTGGAGGCGGGCGCTGAAGGCAAGCTGCTCCACGGACGGGGGGCCGACGGAGAGATTCCGTCTCACGGCCTCTCGTCCCGTGGCTTGACCGGTGGCCACGAGGTAGGCGGCGGCCATGGTGCCGGTGCGGCCCACGCCGGCCCCGCAGTGGGCGTACACCCGGCCGCGGCTCTGGCCCACGGCAGTCAGGAAGTGCTGCACCTGCTCCCTGGTCGGAGCCCGGCCGTCTGCAAGCGGTAGGTGCACTTGGGCCACCCCGAGCTGGTCCCGGACAACGTCATGAGTGTGGATGTGCTCCTCCGCCCGCAGGTCCACCACCGTCGTCACGCCGTTGGCCGCAAGCATCCGGTAGGCCTCCTCGGTGGGAGCCGCTCCCCGCCAGAGCCAGTGGTCCACCTCGGCGAAGTTCTTGATCGGGAGCCGTTGCCGCGGCGTGGGAACGGCCTTCCGGGCCAGGCGGTGACCGAGGACGACGACGAGGTTGGGCACCAGGAGCAAAGCGGTGACCAGCCCCCCGATGCGAAGGCCCCGCCGCCGGATCCTCGCAAAGGCTGCCCTGCAGGGCAGGGCAAATTCCGTCATGGCCCCGCAGACCCGAGTAGAGCACGGTCGAGTACTTGGGACAGGGACCGGGCGTTGGCCCCTGGGTCGGACGCCTCGGTCAGCCAGCGGACGACCACGAAGCGCCGGGCGCCGGCCTCCACCATGGGGACGATGGTGGCGGGGTTGACGCCGCCGGTCACGAAGAAGGGACGAACGGCGCGGCGGGCGGCGTAGGTGAGGTATCCCAGCCCCGTACCTTCTCGCCCCGGCTTGGTGGGGGTCGGCGCCACGGGACCGGCCGAGACGTAGTCCACGGGCTCGGCCCGGCTCGCCTCCAGATCGGCGGGTGCGTGGGTGGACAGGCCCACGATGGCCTCGGGGCCGAGAATGCGCCGGGCCAGGGCGGGCGGGGCGTCGTCCTGGCCCACGTGAACCCCGTCGGCGCCAATCTCGAGGGCCAGGTCGGGGCGGTCGTTGAGCACGAACGGGACGCCGTGGTCCCGGCACACGGACAGGGCCAGGCGAGCCCGCTCCATCAGGGGCCGGGCTTCGAGGACCTTGTCACGCAGTTGCACGACGTCCACGCCACCCTCGATGCAGGCCGTGAGGAAGGGGGCCAGGTCGGGACGGTCGGGCGTGCACAGGTAGAGCCGACGGTCGCCGAGGCTGCGGGCCAGCAGGGCCCTAGCCACCGGCGACGGCCCGGACCAGCTCCAGGCGGTCGCCCTCGACCAGGACCGTGGAAGCCAGTAGCGCCCGGGGCACGGGCTCGCCGTTGCGCTCGACCAGCACCCATCGGCCCCCGAGGCCGAGCGAGGCCAGGAGGTCGTCCACAGTGGCCCCGTCGACCAGGTCGACGTTCTGGCCGTTGGCCACCACGCGCACGGTCAGCCCTCGGCGGCCGCCTTGGCCGCCTTGGCCGCCTTGGCCGCCTTGGCCGCGGCCTTCTTCTCCTGCTTGTGGCGGCGCACCCGAGCCAGGCTCTCGGGCCCGTCGATGTCGGCCACGGACAGGTGGCTGCCCGAGGCCCCGAACTCCCCCGCAACCTTTCTCCAGCCCCGGGGCCGGACGCCTAGCTGCTTTCCGAGGAGGGCCACGAAGATGCGGGCCTTCTGCTCCCCGAAGCCGGGCAGTGCCGTGATGTTGGCCAGCAGCTCCCGGCCGTCCCGGGCCGACTCCCAAACGCCGGCGGCCCTGCCGGCGTACCGGTCCACGACCAGGCGGCAGAGATCCTGCACCCGTTTGGCGTTGGAGGCCGGGAAGCGGTGCAATGCGGGCGGCTGTGCGAACACCTCGGCCAGCCGCTCGGGGTCCATGGCCGCGATCTCCGGAGCTTCGAGGCGGCCGCCGAGTCGCTCCTTCAGGTCATATGGGCTCTTGAAGGCCCGCTCCAGGGGTATCTGCTGGTCGAGCACCATGCCGATCAGCAACGCCAGCGGATCCTCACTCAACAGCAGATCGGCGTCGGCGTGCTGAGAGAGCCGCAGAGGCTCCATCAGGCGAGCCGAGGGTCGGGCGCCTCTGCGTCGATCTCGTACCGGGCGATGGCGTCGGCCACCTCCTCGGCCTTGGCGTCGCCGGTGTCGGCCAGCGCCTTGAGGACGGCGACCACCACATGAGCGGCGTCGGTCTCGAAGTGGCGCCGCAGAGTGGGGCGGTCGTCGGAGCGGCCGTAGCCGTCGGTCCCGAGCGGCGTGAAGTGACCGGGGACCCATCGCGCCACCTGGTCCGGCACCGCCTTCATGTAATCGGTGACGGCCACGAAAGGGCCGTCGGTGGCGGCGGACAGCACCTGGGTGACGTGGGGCACACGGGGTGCCTCCTCGGGGTGCAGACGGTTCCACCGCTCCGTCTCCAGGGCCTCTTCGCGCAGCGCCTTGTACGAGGTCACGCTCCAGCACTCGGCGGCCACGTCGTGGTCTGCGGCCAGCAGGCGCCGGGCCTCCATGGCCGCTCCGTAAGCCGGCCCGCTGAAGAGGATGGCGGCCCGGCGCCCCGGCCCCTCCCGGCGCTCCGGGGCAGGGGCGAAGCGGTAGATGCCACGCACGATTCCCTCTTCGGCTCCCTCGGGCATGGCCGGCATCTCGTAGTTCTCGTTGTAGAGGGTGATGTAGTAGAAGCGGTCCTCGGGTTCGGCGCCGTACATGGTGGTTATCCCGTGGCGGATGATGACGGCCACCTCGTAGGCGAAGGCGGGATCGTAGGCCGCCACGTTGGGCACGGTGGTGGCCAGCAGCTGGGAATGGCCGTCCTCGTGCTGGAGACCCTCGCCGTTGAGGGTGGTGCGCCCGGCGGTGGCACCGAGGAGGAACCCGCGGCCCCGCGAGTCGCCGAAGGCCCAGATGAGGTCGCCCGTCCGCTGGAAGCCGAACATGGAGTAGAAGATGTAGAAGGGCACCATGGGCTCTTCCCAGGTGGCATAGGCCGTTCCTGCGGCCGTGAACGACGCCATGGATCCGGCCTCGGTGATGCCCTCTTCGAGGATCTGGCCCCCCTGGGCCTCGGCGTAGCTGAGGAGGAGCTTGGCGTCCACCGGCTCGTAGCGCTGACCGAGGGCGGTGTAGATCTTGTACTCCTTGAACAGGGCGTCCATCCCGAAGGTGCGGGCCTCGTCGGGGATGATGGGCACCACCCGGGCGCCCATCCCCTTGTCCCGCAACAGGTTCCGCACGAGGCGGGCGAACCCCATGGTGGTGGACACGGCCTGGCCTCCCGAACCGGACAGGAAGTCGGTGAAGGCCTTGTCGTCGGGAGCGGGGAGGGCCTTGGGCCGGTAGCGCCGCTCGGGGAGGGGCCCGCCCAGGGACCGGCGCCGCTCCATCAGGTACTCGAACTCGTCGGAGCCCTCCGGGGGCCGGTAGTAGGGAGGAAACTGGGCGTCAAGGGCCTCGTCGGGGATCTGGTCGTGAAGATAGAGGCGGTCCCGCAGCGTCCGGAGCTGGGCCTTGTTCATCTTCTTGATCTGGTGGGTGGCGTTGCGGGCCTCGACCTCGGGGCCGAGCGTCCACCCCTTGACGGTCTTGGCCAGGATCACGGTGGGCGTGCCGGTGTGCTCCACCGCAGCCTTGTAGACGGCGTACAGCTTGCGGTAGTCGTGCCCGCCCCGGGGCAGGGTGCGCAGGTCGTCGTCGGAGAGGTGCTCCACCATCCGGCGCAGCCTCGGGTCGGGACCGAAGAAGTGCTCACGGATGTAGGCCCCGGACTCCACCGAGTACTTCTGGAACTCCCCGTCGACGGTGGAGTTCATCTTGTTGAGCAGCACCCCGTCGACGTCACGGGCCAGCAGCTCGTCCCACTGCGAGCCCCAGATGACCTTGAGGACGTTCCAGCCCGCCCCCCGGAAGATGGCCTCCAGCTCCTGGATGATCTTCCCGTTGCCCCGCACCGGGCCGTCGAGGCGCTGGAGGTTGCAGTTGACCACGAAGATGAGGTTGTCGAGCTGCTCCCGGGCCGCCAGCGAGAGGGCGCCGAGGGACTCGGGCTCGTCGGTCTCGCCGTCGCCCACGAAACACCACACCTTCGAGTCCGAGGTGTCGGCGATGCCACGGTTGTGCAGGTAGCGGTTGAAGCGAGCCTGGTATATGGCGTTGATGGGGCCGATACCCATCGACACCGTGGGGAACTCCCAGAAGTCGGGCATGAGCCGGGGATGGGGATAGGAGGACAGGCCTCCGCCACCGTCCTCCATTCGGAAGTGGTCGAGCTGCTCTTCGCTGAG
>JALZKD010000135.1 GCA_030859405.1 Actinomycetota bacterium
AAGGAGTACCTGGCCGAGGTCGAGGGCGAACCCTCGGCGGGTGCGGTCCGGCGCCTGCGGGAGGGTGTGGCCCTCGACGACGGCGTCACCGCGCCGGCGCGGGTGTCGCTGCTGGCCACCAACCTGGTGCGCATCTGCATCCACGAGGGCCGCAACCGCCAGGTGCGGCGCATGTGCGAGGCCGTGGGGCATCCTGTGAAGCGTCTGGTGCGCACCCGGATCGGCCCCCTCGCCGAGCGCCGGCTGCGGCCGGGCCAGTGGAGGACGCTGTCCGTCTCCGAGGTGCGGGAGCTGGCCGCGGCCACGGCCGGCAAAGCGTCCTAGAGTCACGGTGTGTCACCGGCGGTCAGAGCGCTGCGGGGCGCCACCACGGTCGATGCCGACACCAGCGATCAGGTGAGCGAACGGGTTCAGGACCTGGTGACGGCCATGCTGGATCGCAACGGGGTGACCAAGGACGACCTCATCAGCATCGTGTTCACGGCCACCGACGACATCCACTCCATCTTTCCGGCCACCGCGGCCCGGGCCTGTGGGTTGGGAGACGTTCCCCTGCTGTGCGCCCGTGAGCTCGACATCGAGGGCGGCTCGCCCCTTACCGTCCGCGTTCTCATGCACGTGACCACCGAGCGGGCCCGGAGTCAGCTCCACCACGTCTACCTCGAGGGCGCCCGTGGCCTCCGCGACGACCTCCCCGAATAGAGTCCCCCTGAGCACACAGGAGCCACGAAGGCGGGCAACGGTGGTGGGCACCGGGCTCATCGGCGCCTCCATCGGGATGGCCCTGCGGGCCCGCGGCTGGCACGTCAGCGGTACCGACCGGGACGAGGACCGATCCCGCCAAGCCATGGCCGTGGGGGCGCTGGACAGCGTGGGCGCCGACCCCGAGGCCGAGGTCACCTTCGTGGCCACGCCCGTGTCGGCGGTGGCGTCAGAGGCCGGTCGAGCCCTGGCTCAGGGGGGCCTGGTGACCGACGTGGGTAGCGTAAAGGGGCCCATCGTGGGCGCCGTCGGCCATCCCCGCTTCGTGGGCGGCCACCCCATGGCCGGCTCCGAGCAGGAGGGGGTGGGCGGAGCCGACGCCAGCTTGTTCCAGGGTGCCACGTGGGTGCTGACGCCGACGGCCGACACCGACCCCGCGGCCTACGCCCAGGTCCGCGCCGTGGTGTCCACCCTCGGCGCCGATGTGGTGGCCCTCGATCCCGAGCGCCACGACTCGCTGGTGGCCCTGGTGTCCCACGTCCCCCATCTCACCGCCGCCACCCTCATGGGCCTGGCCGCCCAGGGAGCCGAGGAGCACGCCGCCCTGCTGCGCCTGGCCGCGGGTGGGTTCCGGGACATGACGAGGATCGCTGCCGGCCACCCCGGGATCTGGCCCGACATCTGCGCCGAGAACCGGGACGCCATAGTCGCCGCTCTCGACCGCCTGCGGGCCTCCCTGGACGGGGTGCGCGACCTCGTGGCCGCCGGCGACCGCCTCGGCCTCCTGCGATGGCTGGAAGGAGCGCGGGCGGCCCGCACCAGCCTGCCGGGCAGGGTGGCCCGTCCCGAGAGCATGGTCGAGGTGCGGGTGCCGGTGCCCGACCGCCCCGGGGTCATTGCCGAGGTCACCACGCTGGCCGGAGAGTTGGCGGTCAACATCGAGGATCTGGAGATCGCCCACTCGGCCGAAGGTGATCGCGGTGTCCTCCTTCTCATCGTCGACACCCAGGCGTCCGACATCCTCCGCCAGGCATTGGTGGGGCGCGGCTTTCACCCGTCGCTGCACCCCCTGGCGTGAGCGAGCCGGAGGCGGTCGAGACGTGACCTCTGTCGAGCTCACCGGAGGGCGGCCGCTCCGAGGACGCATCCGCGTGCCGGGCGACAAGTCCATCTCCCACCGGGCCCTGATACTCGCGGCCCGGGCGTCGGGGACCTCCAGACTGCGGTCCCTGTCCAACGGCGACGACGTCCGACGAACCACTGCCGCCGTCCGCTCACTGGGCGCCGCCGTCGAGGACGGAGCTACCGATGGCGCCGGCACCGATGGCATCCGTGTGACCGGCGGGGTCGGGCGCCTGCACCCATCCGAGACTCCCATCGACGTGGGCAACTCAGGCACCACCATCCGGCTCCTGTCCGGTTTCTGCGCCGCCTTCCCCTGGCTCACGGTGTTGACGGGTGACGAGTCCGTGTCCCGGCGGCCCATGGACCGGGTGGTCGCTCCCCTGCGCCACATGGGCGCGTCGGTCGAGTGCCGCCAGCCCGGTTGTCTGGCCCCGCTCACCATCCTGGGCGGAAGCCTGCGGGGGATCGACTACTTCCCGCCCGTGGCCAGCGCCCAGCTGAAGGGGGCCGTCCTGCTGGCCGGGCTCGGCGCCGAGGGCCAGACCGTGGTGCACGAGCGGGCGCACACGCGGGTCCACACCGAGGAGCTGCTCGCCGCCTGCGGGGCGGACGTGGAGGTGAGCGCCGACGGGCTCGTCACCTGCCTGCGACCGTCCGAGCTGCAGCCCTTCGAGCTGGACGTGCCCGGCGATCCCTCCCAGGCCGCCTTCTGGCTGGTGGCGGCGTGCATCACGCCGGGGAGCGAGGTGGTGGTGGAGAGGGTGTACGTGGGCCCGGGCAGGGACGGTTTCATGGACGTGTTGGGCCGCATGGGCGCCGACCTCGACGTGGAGCCGCTCGACGACACTACGGCCAACCTCCACGCCCGCTTCGGGCCTCTCCGGGCCACGGAGGTGGGGGTGCTGGAGATCCCCGGCGTCATCGACGAGATCCCGGCCCTGGCCGTGGCCGCGGCGGTGGCCGAGGGTGTCACCAGCTTCCAGGGCGCCGGCGAGTTGCGGGTGAAGGAGACCGACCGCATCGCCACCCTGGCCAGCGAGCTGGCGGCGGTGGGGGGGAGGATCGAGGCGCTGGCCGACGGGTTGGTGATCCGGGGCGTGCCGCAGCTGAGCGGTGGTCACGTCCGCTCCCACGGTGACCATCGGGTGGCCATGGCCCTGGCCGTGGCCGGGCTGGCGGGCCCGGAGAGCACCCGCATAGAAGGATGGGAGGCCGTGGCCACCAGCTACCCAGATTTCGCGGGCGACCTACAGTCCCTGCTGTGAGCCGCCGATGCCTCTGATCGCCATCGACGGGCCGTCGGGGTCGGGCAAGACCACCGTGGCCCGAGCCGTGGCCGCGCGGCTGGGCGTCGGCCACCTCGACACCGGCGCCATGTACCGCTCGGTGGCCCTGGCGGTGCTCAACAGGGGAGCGGACCCCTCTGACGAGGACACCGTCGCCGGCGTGGCCCGCGAGGTCCGGATCCAATTGATCGACGCCGACAGGGTGCTGGTGGACGGCGAGGACGCGACCACCGCCATCAGGGGCGACGAGGTCACGAGGGCAGCGAGCGCGGTGGCGGCCAATGCCCGAGTGCGGGAGGAGATGGTGCGACGCCAGCGGGAGTGGGCGGCGAGTCGCGACGGTGGGGTGGTGGAGGGGCGCGACATCGGGACCGTCGTCTTCCCCGACGCCGAGCTCAAGGTGTACCTGACGGCCGGCGACGACGTGCGGGCCCGGCGTCGCTCCGGCCAGTCCGGCAGCGAGGAGCAGACGGTGGCCGCCGACATGGCTCGTCGAGACCAGTCCGACTCCACCCGCGCCGCCTCGCCTTTGCAGGCCGCTGACGACGCCGTCGTCCTGGACACCAGCGACCTCAGCATCGATCAAGCGGTGGAGGAGGTGCTCCGCCACCTGTGAAGGCTCCCTCATCTCCGTCATCTCCGTCACCTCCGTCACCGGCAACATCGGATGCGCCCCCACCGGTGGCAGATGGGGCGTCGCCCCCGCCCGCCAAGAGAGGCCAGCTCGTCTTCTACCGGGTCGTGCGAAACATCCTGGCCGGGTTCTGCCGGCTGTACCTGCGCCAGAGGCTGGAGGGCACCGAGCATGTCCCCGAGGGTCCCTTCGTCCTGGCGCCGGTGCACCGCTCCAACATCGACACGCCGCTGGTGTGCGCCATCACCAAGAGGCGCATGCGGTTCATGGGTAAGGAGACGGTGTGGAAGTACCGCCTGCCCGGCTGGGCCCTGAACGCCCTGGGCGGCTTTCCGGTGCATCGCGGTCACGCCGACCGCGAGGCCCTGCGGCGCTGCCTCGAGGTGCTCAACGGCGGCGAGCCGTTGGTCCTCTTCCCCGAGGGCACACGCCAGACGGGCCCGGTGGTGCAGCCCCTCTTCGAAGGAGCCGCCTATGTGGCCACCCGTGCCGGCGTTCCCATCGTCCCCGTCGGG
>JALZKD010000007.1 GCA_030859405.1 Actinomycetota bacterium
GGCCCTTCCCGTGAGGAGCTCGAGCGGGAAGCGGCCCGCGAGCTCGAGCGGGCCGGTGGAGGATCGGGGTCGCAGTCCTCGGTGGGCGGATGGTCCCCACCGTCGCTGGGGGCACCGCTCATGCCCGAGGAACCAGGGGCCGGGGAGCCGGCAGGCACCGGTGATCTCGACGACGGCGACGAGTACGAGGACGAGGAGGCGGTCACCGAGCTGGCTTTGTCGTGGCTGGCCGACCAGGACCGTCCGGGTGGGAAGCGGTCGCTGGAGGACATGGTGGTGCGGGTGGATGCGTCGTCCGCCACCGCGGCTCGAGACCGGGCTCTGCAGGAGCACATGGAGCGTCAGGCGATGCTCAAGAAGGCCCAGGTCACGGCGCCGTGGGCCCAGAAGAAGCTGACGGTCGGCGAGCCCTTCTCCACCAGGAGGGCCCCACTCAGGGATCAGCCCGGAGGACGCCCGGCCAAGAAGGCCAAGAAGAAGGCGAAGAAGAAGAAGAAAGCCCTCGCCAAGAAGACCCTCGCCAAGAAGGTGGTGGCCAAGAAGGCGGTGGCCAAGAAGGCGACCGTCAAGAAGGCGCCGAACAAGAAGGCGCCGAACAAGAAGGCGCCGAACAAGAAGGCGGTGGCCAAGAAGGCGACCGTCAAGAGGACGGCTCGGGTGACCGAGGTGGGCGAGAACCTGCCCATCGAGGACTACGACCGCCTCACGGCCGAGCAGATCGTTGCCGTGCTCGACGATCTCGAGGACGACGAGCTCGACCTGGTGGCCGACTACGAGGAGCAGCACCGGAACCGGGCCCAGGTCCTCAACGCCATCGATGACCTGTTCGAGGACGAACCCGCCCCGCCCGGGCAGGCGGCCACCGCCCGCGCTGCGGACGACGACCTGCCCATCGAGGACTACGACCGCCTCACGGCCGAGCAGATCGTTGCCGTGCTCGACGATCTCGAGGACGACGCCCTCGACCTGGTGGCCGAGTACGAGGAGCAGCACCGGAACCGGGCCCAGATCCTCGACGCCATCGACGACCTGTTCGAGGAAGGGCCGGCTCCACCCGCCAAGAAGTCGCCCGCCGGGAAGGCCACCGGCAAGAAGTCACCGGCCAAGAAGGCCCCGGCCAAGAAGTCACCGGCCAAGAAGGCCCTGGCCAAGAAGTCACCGGCCAAGAAGGCCCCGGCCAAGAAGTCACCGGCCAAGAAGTCACCGGCCAGGACCACGGTCAAGAAGGCGCCAACCGGGCAGTCCTAGGGAGCGCCGACGAACTACTTGCACGAATAGGAAGCATCATCCCTGGCGAGAGCCACAGGAGTATGCAAGTAGTTCGTCGGCGTTCCCTTAGCCAAGATGAGGCGGGCTCTAGGACAACTTGGCCCGGATCAGGTTGAGGGCGCCGCCCGCCCGGAACCACTCGATGTGCTCCGGCGAGAGCGTGTGGGTGCACTCGAAGTCGACGCTCGACCCGTCGGCCTTGGCGATCCGGCCCTGAACGGCCACGTCGGGAGCCAGCCCAGCCAGGCCCAGGAGCGACATGCGGTCACCTTGCTCCACCAGGTCGTAGGTGTGGGGGTCGGCGAAAGCCAGAGGGAGAATCCCCTGCTTCTTGAGGTTGGTCTCGTGGATGCGGGCGAAGGAGCGAACCACGATGGCCTTGGCGCCCATGAAGCGCGGTTCCATGGCCGCGTGCTCGCGTGAGGAACCCTCGCCGTAGTTCTCGTCGCCCACCACCACCCACGACATCTGGGCCAGGCGAACGTGCCTGGCCACCTCGGGCAGAGGCTCGATGGTGTGGTGCACCGGGCAGTGGGCGGTGCCCACCTCGTCGGTGAAGGCGTTGAAGGCTCCGAGGAAGAGGTTCCGCGAGATGTTCTCGAGGTGCCCTCGGTACTTGAGCCAAGGCCCGGCCGCCGAGATGTGGTCGGTGGTGCACTTGCCCCGGGCCTTGAGCAGGATGGGCAGCTGCAGGAAGTCGGCGCCGTCCCAGGCCGGGAAGGGCTCGAGCAGCTGGAGCCGCTCGCTGCCGGGACCGATGATCACATCCACTTCGGTTCCCTCCGGAGGCGGAGCCAGGAAGCCGGCTTCCCCGGGCTCGAAGCCGCGGGACGGCAGCTCCTCGCCCGCCGGCGCCTCGAGGCTCACGCCCGAGCCGTCGGCCGTCGTCACCTCGTCGGTCATGGGGTCGAAGGCGAGGGTGCCGGCCAGGGCATAGGCCACGACGGTCTCCGGCGAGCCGATGAAGGAGAGGGTGGCCGGGTTGCCGTCGTTGCGCTTCGGAAAGTTGCGGTTGTAGGAGCTGAGGATGGAGTTGACCTGGCCCGGCATCACGTCGTCGCGCTTCCACTGGCCGATGCAGGGGCCACAGGCGTTGGCCAGCACCGTGGCGCCGATCTCCTCGAGGTCGGCCAGCAGGCCGTCGCGCTCGATGGTGGCTCGCACCCGCTCGGAACCGGGGGTGACCAGCAGGGGCACCTTGGACTTCAGGCCGCGGGCCGCGGCTTGGCGGGCCACCGCGGCGGCGCGGGTGATGTCCTCGTACGAGGAGTTGGTGCACGAGCCCACCAGGCAGCTGGTCAGCTCCACCGGCCACCCGCTGGCCCTGGCGTCCTCGCCCATCCTCGATGCCGGCCGGGCCAGGTCCGGGGTGTGGGGCCCCACGATGTGGGGCTCCAGGGTGTCGAGGTCGAGCTCGATCACCTGGTCGAAGCAGCGCTCCGGATCCTGCTCGACCTCCGGATCGGCCCGCAGGTGTTCGAGCACGGTGGCAGCTCGCTCGGCGTAGGTCTGTCGACCAGTGGCGGCCAGGTACCTTGCGCCGGCGTCGTCGTAGGGGAAGACGGACGTGGTGGCGCCGATCTCGGCGCCCATGTTGCACACCGTGGCCTTCCCGGTGGCGCTGATCGTCTCCGTGCCGGGGCCGAAGTACTCGACGATGGCGCCGGTCCCGCCCCTCACGGTGAGGACCTCCGCCACCTTGAGGATCACGTCCTTGGGCGAGGTCCAACCCGAGAGGCTGCCCGTCAGGCGCACGCCGATGAGCTTGGGCCAGCGAACGCCGAAGGTGCCGCCCACCATGACGTCGACGGCGTCGGCGCCGCCCACGCCCACCGCCACCATGGCCAGCCCACCGGCGTTGGGAGTGTGGGAGTCGGTGCCGATCAACATCCCGCCTGGGAAGGCGTACTGCTCGAGCATCACCTGGTGGATGATCCCCGATCCCGGCTTCCAGAACCCGATCCCGTACTTGGCGGAGACCGTGCGAAGGAAGTCGTAGACCTCCTTGTTGGACTCCTCGGCGGCCGCCAGGTCGGAACGGGCGTCAACGTGGGCCTGGATGAGGTGGTCGCAGTGCACGGTGGTGGGCACCGCCACCTGGGGTAGGCCCGCGGTCATGAACTGGAGCAGCGCCATCTGGGCGGTGGCGTCCTGCATGGCCACCCGATCGGGCCTCAGCTCGGCGTAGGACCGCCCCCGCTCCATGGGCGTGCCCTCGGGGTCGGCGACGTGGTTGTAGAGGATCTTCTCGGACAGCGTGAGAGGCCGCTGGACGCGGCTACGGGCCCGCTGCACCCGCTCGGGCAGCCGGGCGTACACCTCGTCCAGCAGAGCGGTCGGGGTGGTGGCATGGGTGACCACGCTTGGGGCGTCCCCTGTCCGGCCCTAGGTGGAGGCGCCGACTCTGCCGGCGGTGTGGGCCTCGATACGTTGGACCCTGCCGATGGGGGCCACCCGCCACAGGTGATCGAGGGAGGCCGACCAGTTGTCGAGGATGGCCTTGGCCTGGGCCGAGCCGGTGAGCTCGACATGGCGCTCCACGAGCCAGCGAAGATGCTGCACGTGCTCGGCGGCCGGGAGCTGGGCCTCCACTAGGGCGGTGTTGAGGCGGGTGGTGAGCAGGGCCTCGGGGTCGTAGACGTAGGCCTCGCCGCCGGTCATGCCCGCGCCGACGTTGTAGCCCACGGGACCGAGCACGACGATGGTGCCACCGGTCATGTACTCGCAGACATGGTCGCCGGCGCCCTCCACCACGGCCACGGCGCCGGAGTTGCGCACGCCGAAACGCTCGCCCACGCTGCCCCCGACGAACAGGTCGCCCCCGGTGGCGCCGTACAGGCAGGTGTTGCCGGCGAGGACGGGTTCGCCGGCGTCCTCGGCCGGCGGGCGGATGACGATGCGGCCGCCGCCCATGCCCTTGCCCACGTAGTCGTTGGCCTCACCCACCAGGTGGAGCTCGATGCCATGGGTGAGGAAGGCTCCGAAGCTCTGTCCAGCCGAGCCCTCGAGATGCACGATGGCGGTGCCACGGGGTGACCGCTCACCCCATTCGAGGGCGATGGCGCCGCCCAGCGCAGCCCCGACGGTCCGGTCGCGGTTGGTGATGGGGTAACGGAGCTCGAGATCGTCACCGTCCCACACGGCATGGAAGGCATCGGCCTCGATGCGGTCACCGAGATGTGAACGGGTGCGCTGTATGGGCAGCTTGGCCACGAAGCGGCGAGGGGCGTCGGGGTCGGGGGGCGGGGTGATGATGGGCCCGAGGTCGACGGAGTCGATCCGGGGATCACCGGTCTGGCGCTGGCGAAGGCACTCCACCCGACCGATGGCCTCGTTCAGGGTCCGAAGGCCGAGGGACGCCAGCAGCTGGCGAGCCTCGTGGGCGACGAAGAGAAGGTAGGCGGCCACGCCCTCGGGCGTCCCTGTGAACTTGGCCCGCAGGTTCGGGCGCTGGGTGGCGATGCCGGTGGAGCATGTGTCGCGGTGGCAGGCCCGCAGCATGATGCAGCCCTCGGCGATCATGGCCGCGGTGCCGAAGGAGTACTCGTCGGCGCCCAGAAGGGCCGCCATCACCACGTCGCGCCCGGTCATGAGGTTGCCGTCGATGCGCAGGCGGGCCCGGTCGCGCAGGCCGTTCTCCATGAGGGCGGACTGCGCGTCGGCAAGACCCAGCTCCCAGGGCATGCCCGCGTGCTTGATCGACGACAGCGGAGAGGCCCCCGTGCCCCCGTTGGCCCCCGAGATCTGCACGATCTCGGCCAGAGCCTTCACCACGCCGGCCGCCACGGTACCCACTCCGTCCTCGGCGACGAGCTTGACCGACACGTCGGCGAAGGGGTTCACCTGCTTCAGGTCGAAGATGAGCTGAGCCAGGTCCTCGATGGAGTAGATGTCGTGGTGAGGGGGCGGCGAGATGAGGGTGACGTTGGGTTGGGTGTGACGCAGCAAGGCGATCTCGTCGCTCACCTTGTGGCCGGGGAGCTGACCGCCCTCACCGGGCTTGGAGCCCTGCGCCACCTTGATCTGGAGCTCGTCGGCGTAGGCGCAGTACTGAGGCGTGACACCGAAGCGGCCGGAGGCGATCTGCTTGATGCGGCTGTTCTTGTCGCCCGTGGGCTGGCCCCTGGTGTGGAAGCGGTACTCGGCCTCTCCGCCCTCACCGCAGTTGGACCTGCCACCGATGAGGTTCATGGCCTCGGCGAGGGTCTCGTGGGCCTCGGCCGACAGCGAGCCGTGCGACATGGCTCCGGTGGAGAACCGCTTGGTGATCTCGGTGGCGGGCTCGACCTCTTCGACCGGGATGGGGTCGTGTACCGGTACCAGCTCGAGCAGGTCCCGAAGCTCGGTGGGGGACCGGTCGTTCACGAGGGAGGCGAACTGGTCGTAGAGGTCCTCGCGGTCGGACCGTAGGGCCCGCTGGAGAAGGTGGGCCGCGTTCATGTTGTTGAGGGCGTCCACGACCTCCTTGTTGTGGGTGTGGTACTCGCCCCCGCGCTTGAGGTCCCGGTAGTAGCCGGGGTTCGAGAGCCGACCCGCTTCCTCGACCGGTGGCCATCCCGCCGCGTCGTGCTGGGCCAGCACGTCCTCCCCGAGGGCTCCCCAGCCCAGGCCCGCGACGGTGGAGGTTGTGCCGGCGAAGCACACGTCGACCACCTCGGGACCGAGGCCGATGATCTCGAAGATCTGCGCTCCCCGGTAGGAGTCGACGGTGGAGATCCCCATCTTGGAGAGCACCTTGAGCACGCCATCCTCGACCGCGGCGTGGTAGCGCTCCTGGGCTTCGGTGCTCAACATGTCGGAGTCCTCCGACGCGTCGGCGTCGGCCGCCACCGTGAGGAGGGCCAGGCGGGGGCAGATGGCGTCGGCCCCGTAGCCGAGCAGGCAGGCCATGTGGTGAACGTCGCGTGCGTCGTCGGCGACGACCACCAGGCTCGTGTCCGAGCGCAGGCCGCTCGAGATCAGGCGGTGGTGGATGGCCCCGATGGCCAGCAGCGACGGCACCGGGGCCCGGGCGGCCGACACGGCGCCGTTGTCGACGACGAGGACTCCGGCACCCTTGGTGACCAGGGACTCGGCCTCGTCGCAGAGACGCCCGACCGTGGTGCGAAGGCCGCCGGGACCCTCGGCCGCGTCGAAGTCGGCGTGAAGACGAGCGGGGGAGAACTCGCTGCGCCCGTCGGCCAGCTGCTCCACGGCTGAGGGATACAGGAAGAAGGAGTCGAGCTCTATGAGCTGGGCCGCCTCCGGTCCATCGGTGAGCAGCGGCCGGCGAGGGCCGATGAGGGTGCGCACACTCATCACCAGCCGCTCCCGCAGGTGGTCGATGGCAGGGTTGGTGACCTGGGCGAAGCGCTGCCTCAGGTAGTGGTGAAGGGGCCGTGGTCGTCCGGCCCAGTTGGGGAGGGGGGTGTCGTCGCCCATGGAGAACGTGGGCTCCTTGGCCTCGCTGGCCATGGGCTTGATCACCATGCGCAGCTCCTCCACCGTGTACCCGTGGGAGATCTGACGGCGGGTCAGCTGCTGGATGTCCAGTGTCTCCTGCACGGGGCGCCCGAGGGTGGCGCGCCGGAGCCCGTCGGCGGCCCACAGGCCGTAGGGGGCGCCGGCGCCCAGGTTCCGCTTGCACTCCTCGTCCAGCATCACTCCCCGGTCGGGGTCGACGAAGAGCATCTGGCCAGGGCCCAGACGCCCACGCTGCACCTGGCCGTGGCCGCTGACATCGATGGCGCCGGCCTCCGAGCAGCAGGCCACCAGGCCGTCGTCGCAGATGGCGTAGCGAAGCGGACGCAAGCCGTTGCGGTCGAGGGCGGCGCCCACCCCGACGCCGTCGGTGAAGATGAGGCCGGCCGGCCCGTCCCACGGCTCCACCAGGCAGGCGTGGTAGCGGTAGAAGCCCCGTACGGCTGGCTCGAGGTCGCGGGCGCCCTCCCAGGCCTCGGGCACGAGCATGGCCACGGCGTGACGGATGTCTCGCCCGCCCTGCACCAGCAACTCGACGGCCGAGTCGATCTGGCCCGAGTCGGAGTCGGTGGCGGCCAGCACCGGTCGGAACACCTCTTCGGGACCGAGACCCACCTGCACGGTGCCGAGCCGGGCCCTCGCCCGCATGCGGTTGAGGTTGCCCGCGATGGCGTTGATCTCCCCGTTGTGGCACAGCGTCCGGAATGGCTGGGCCCGCTCCCACGTGGGAGCGGTGTTGGTGGAGAAGCGCTGGTGGAAGACGGCGAACGTGGCGGCGAAGCCCTCGTCGGCCAGATCGAGGTAATAGCGGGGGAGGAGGTCGGCGGCGACCAGGCCCTTGTACAGGACGGTCCGGAACGAGCAGCTGGCCACATAGGTGCCGGGGGCGGCGGTCTCGATCCGCCGGCGCAGGCGGTAGGCGGCCCGCTCGGGGTCACCGGTGCCATTCCAGGAGAGGATGGCCTGCACGATTCGGGGCCGGCTCCGGCGGGCGACGTCTCCGAGCTGGTCCTCGTCGGTGGGCGGAGTGCGCCAGTCCACCACCTCGATGTCCTCGGTGGCGGCGGCGACGTCCACCGCGGCGCGTGGGTCGTCACCTCGAACGAACAGCACGGCCACGCCGTGGCCCTTTCCGAAGAGAGCCGGGGGGATGGGCGTGAGCAGGCCCGAGCCATCGGCGGTCTTGGCGTCGGCGGCGAGGGCGCCGCGGTGGGTCACGCAGGCCAGGCCCCTCAGGGCCGCGACAACCACGCCCCGGGAGGGGCGTCCATGGGCGTCGGCCACGAAGCCGATACCGCACGCATCACGCTCGGGTCGCATGCTCCGACCTTTCAGGAAGTCAGGAAGCTTTCAGTAAGTGGGCTGGTGCTGTGTCCGCTGGTTCAGCAGCCGGGGACCTCATCGCTGAGTGGAGGCGCCGTTGCCCACGCCCCGTGCTGTGGGGCGGCAGTGTACATCCGCCGGTGTCACACCCGCTCGCTGTACTTCAAGCCGTGTCAGACGCAGGGCCGTGGGCTGGTCGCTGACTCAGCGCGTTGGCCACCGGGGGGTGCCGTCGGTTCGCCGCTTGCCCTCACCGAGGGCCCAGTTCCGCCGCCATGGTGCGGCCACCGGCCCCACCAGCGCCGGCGTGGCGCCGGCTGCCGCCCGTCGCCGGGCTTGCCAGTAGCCGCTGTTGGCCTCGTCGGCGAGGACGGCGATGGCTCGCTCCACCCGAACGGCGAAGGCCCGTGCGTCCTCATCCCGGTCAGCTCGCAGGGGCGGGCCGAAGCTGACCCGGGTGGAGGCGGAACGCACGCCCTTGGCCCCCCTCTTCTGGATACGGCGGGTGCCTTCCAGGTGGACGGGAACGACGGGCACGCCGGTCCGCAGGGCCAGGTAGGCGGCGCCGGCCCGGTGGGCCCGACCCCACCCGTCCACGCTGCGTCCGCCCTCCGGGAAGATGACCAGGCTCCAGCCGTCGGCGATGAGCCCGGCGGCCAGCCGGGTGGACTGGGGGCTGACCCGGATGCGCTCGATGGGGATGGCGCCGATGGCGAAGGCGGACAGCGCCGCCTTCCACCGCTTGTCGAAGAAGTAGTCGGCGCCGGCGGCCACCGCCGTGCGGTGGCGGAGGCGCTCCGGCAGCGACGTGAGCACCAGCGGGGTGTCGACGTGACTGGCGTGGTTGGGCGCGAAGACGACCGGCCCGGTGACGGCCCGGAGGCGGTCGAGACCCTCGACGGTGGGGGAGGCCAACGTGCGCACCAGCGGGCGGGTGACGCCGTCGAGGACCACGGCACGGGCCAACCGGACGGGATAGCGGCGGGCCCAGGCAGTGTCGTAGTCCACGCCGACATGTCGCTCGGCCGGGGGCCGAGGTACGCCCTTCGGCCATGTGGGCGCGCCGTACGGGAAGGGCGGGACGACCTTCACGTCCGGCACGTCCGGCACGTCCGGCATGTCCCGTGCCCCCGGAATGTCCGGTGTGTCCGAGCGGAGGTCACTTGACGTCGGCGATGAGCAGGGGAGGGGTGTGCAGATGGGTGATGGAAGGATGGCGCCCCACCACGTCCTCGGCCATCTCCAGGGCGTCGCCCATGGTGGAGGCGGGCTTGAAGCCCATGCGCCGGACGGCTTTGGGATCCCCACCCACCACGATCACCCCGCCCAGGTGTTGCAAGGCGTGAGCGCACCAGTACCACATGTAGAAGGGATGGACGCCGTGGTAGGCGTAGCTGGTGCGGTAGAGGTGGACGTACCACGGGTCGGTGGCGAAACCCTCCTCGAACTTGGACTCGATCTCCAGCGGGTCGGTGGTCTCGGCCAGCACCTGCTCGAAGAAGTCGATGTAACTGGGATGGTGCACCGGGTGGAACGCCCACGGCGTTGGGTGGCGCATGATCACTACGCCTCCTTCTCGCACCAGCGGCTTGCCCCGGTAGAGGTTGAAGAAGTACCCGAGACCGAGGCAGGCCACGAGAATGGGGTTCATGATGGAGTTGACGTTGTAGGGGCAGATGTAGGGCAGGCCCATGGTGAGGACGTCGGTCTGGCCTTGGACCTCGACCAGCTGCTGGCGGTAGATGTTGGCGGTGGTGAGCTCGTGGACGGCTTCCACCTCGCCGGCCTGGACGCTCTGCATCTGGTGCGGCGAGCGAATGGACTGGAAGATGGAACGGGCCAGCCGGGGCGGCGTGCGGTCGAGCGACTTGCTCACGCCCAGGTAGGTGGCCCGGTCCCGCCCCGTCCACTCCCACTCGCGTCGCTGGAGAAAGGCGAACTGCTCCGGGAAGGTGTCGGTGTTGAGCGTGGTCTCGATCTGGAAGATCTTGATGCCGCACGAGGCGATGTGGCGGCCCATGCGCCAGTTGCTCGAGTGCAGCTCCGAGCGGTGCTGGTCCATGAACGACCGGCTGTGCTGCATGGTGCGCACGTTGTGGTGGTGCCGTAGCGAGCGGTACGAGGCCAACCCCGTGGCCACGCTCTTGTGGCCGCCGTCCATGGCCACCAGGTTGATGTTGACGTAGACGATCAGGTCGCTGGTGGCGGCCCGCTTGCTGATCTCGACGTCCTCGCCGGCGTCGGTGGTGCCGAGGTGAAGCATCGTGTCCGGGTCCTCGGCGTCGAGCTGGGTGAGCAGCCCGTGGGGAGCGAAGGCGTCGTAGACGCGGTCGCCGAGGGCGTGGCGCAGCTCCGCCTCGGTCATGCGTCGGTGCAGGGCGAGGGCGGCGATGAGCACCACGTCGTCCACCCCTGCCTCGGCGGCCATGTCGAGCACGGCCTCGACGACCCGCTGGCGCACGTCGGGCCGGCGCATCGGAGGAAGCGGCAGGGAGATGTCGTCGAAGCAGATGGTGAGGCGCATCCCAGGACGGAGCAACGACGGCAGCGGCTGGCTGTCGCCCACCGGGTTGAGCAGAGCATGGCGGATGGAGGCGTCGGGGTCCTCCAGGGCGGGCAGGGCCTCCGGCGGGTACACGACCCGTGAGCCGGTGGGCAGGCGCTCCAGGTGGTACTGCTCGCCGTGCCAGAACAGCGTGGGCGGTGTGGACCGGTCGACCTCGAGGACGAAACCGGGACGAGAAGAGCGACGAGGCATCAGCGCACCCTTTGAGAGGTTTCCTTGCGGACGTCGAAGGCGATCTTGACCGCGCCCCGCCGCCCGGCGTGGGCCGCGTGGTCGATGGCCTCGCGGTAGCGGTCGAGGGGGTACAGGGCGGAGACCAGCTGGCCCAGAGCGGCGGCATGGACCAGCTCGAAGGCGGTGGCGAAGGTGGCGTGACGGTAGGCGTAGGAGCCCACCAGGGTCAGCTCGCGCTGCCACAGCGGGGCCAGGTCCACCGTCACCGATCCCGGCATCCCCACCAGCACCACCGTGCCCCGCGGGCGCAGGATGGACAGTGCCTCGGCCAACGAGCTCTGGCTGCCCACGCAGTCCACCACCACATCGGCCCCACCGGTGAGCTGGCGGCCGATGGTGAGCGAGGCGGTGTGGCGCCGTACCGCCCGGTGGACCTGGCCCGGCTCCACCACCACGTCGGCGCCGAGCTCGGTGGCGAGCTGACGTTGGTCCGGGTGCTTGGCGCCGGCAATCACGACGCCGGGCAGGGCCAGCCGGCGCAGGGCGGCGATGGTGCACAGCCCGAGGGTGCCCGCGCCGAGCACCACCACCGTCGATCCCTCGTCGATGTCGGTGGACTGAACGGCGTGCACGGCGCAGGCCGTGGGTTCCACCACGACCGCGGCCTCGTCGTCCATGTCATCGGGCACGGCGTGGAGCTGGCTCCCGTGAGCCACCAGGGCCTCCGACCAGCCGCCGCCGGTGTCGGTGCAGTACCCGGTCTGCAGGCCGGGCTCGAGGTGGCCGAAGGCGATGCGCTCGCAGTTGCCATTGCTGCCGGCGGCGCACGAGGCGCACGGGGGGTCGATGCCTCGGGCCGCGCAGGCCAACACCGGCTCGATCACCACGCGGCTGCCGTCGTCGAGCTCACCCACCACCTCGTGGCCGGGGACGAAGGGGAAGCTGACGATGGGTTCGAAGTACCGGCTGCTGCGGCCGTCGACGGTGGCCAGGTCGGAGCCGCAGATGCCGGCCAGCCGGGGCCGGACGCGGTGCCAGCCCGGCCCCGGAAGGGACGGCTCGTCGACGTGGGACAGGCGAAGGGGCCCGACCCGCGAGCCCCGGCCGGCGGCCACCGTGGAGGCGACGCGAGCAGCGGCGAAGCGGGGAAGGGAACGCTCGAAGACCAGGGCCTTCACGTTCGGGCCTTCACGTCCGGGCCCGCTCCCGTGCCGACTTCAGCAGCGGGCCGATCGGCATGAGGGGCCGGGGCCCGCCGGGCGCCCGTGACCACTGCTCGACGTGCCATCCCCGCTTGCGGGCGATGGTGGCCAGCTTGGCCTCGGCGTTGACGGCCACGGGGTAGCCGACGGCCTCGAGCATGGGCAGGTCCGATGCGGAGTCGGCGTAGGCGATGGACTCCTCGAGCCGGAGCCCCTCAGCGTCGGCGTACTCGGCCATGGTGAGGGCGCGGGCCTCCCCGGTGGGAGGAGCGGAGTGAAGCTCGCCGGTCAGGCGCCCCTCTTCGTCGCGGCCGAGGGTGGCGCACACGATGTCGTCGAAGAGCGGGCGGAGGGGCTCCACCACGAAGTCCAGGGAACCGGTGATGAGGAGGGTGCGGTGGCCGAGAGCCCGGTGCTCACGGACGCGGCGGAAGCCGGCCGGAAAGGACTTGGTGAGGATGAGTTGGGAGAACAGCTCCCACGCGTCCTGGCGCACCCGGTCGGCGGGGGCGTCCTCGTAGCGGCGGTAGAAGTAGCGCAGGAAGTCACCCCGGTCGCGGCGGTCGAGGGCCAAAAGCTTGGGGGCCTCCCGCAGGGTCCGCAGGGTGAAGCGGACTCGCTCGTCGGAGGGCAGGTGGCGGGTCGCCAGCCAGGAGTAGGACTCCACCACGTTGGAGGCGATCAGGGTGTTCTCGAGATCGAAGGCGGCGATGTGGCGGTCCTTGGAGAGCAGGGCGCGCCGCCCCCGCTCGGCGCGATTGGCCCCGGTCCTCCCCCCTGGGGTGGTGCGCACCCGGGCGCTGGCCACGATGGCCGGAAGGTGGATGTCCTGGACGTAACGGCGCCAGTCGATTGTGGCTGGATCGAAGCAGAATTCGGCCCGGTCGGCGTCGTCGAGGCTGTCCCACAGCGCCATCAGCCGGTCGACGGCGAATACCGCTTCCACCTCCGTGTAGGCGCCGTAGAGCTGCACGTATCCCAGCGCCCGCTCGGCCTGGGAACGGCGGTTCTCCAGGTGGCCGGGAAACTCGGCGGTACGGCCCCGGATGGGCAGGGCGGTGGCCACCCGTTCGGCTGCCGCCAGGCCGCGGGTGGCTCGCTGGAGCTGGCGCTGCACCCTCCCCCGTCCGGGGAAGGACCACTCCGGGCCCACGATGGGCTGGCCCTCGCTGTCGTAGAGGGGGTGGGCCCAGAACCACTCCTGGACCAGGTCCACCAGGCGGCGGTAGCGGAGAGGGTTCCGGGCCCCCGAAGCCACCTGGACCACGTCTGGACCGGCCGGGTCCGGACCGCGGGCGGCCACGGCCAGGATGGCGGCGGTCACCATGTCCACCGGGATGACATCCAACACGCCCTCGGGGATGCCGGGGAACTCCTTCAGCAGGCCCCTTCCGTAGGAGATGATCACCGGCTCGGCCATGCGGAAACCCCTGATCCACCCGGGCCGAGGCTCGGCGAGGGTGGACTCGATGATCGAGGGCCGCACGATGCTGACCGGGACGTGGTCCCTCGACTCGAGCAGGGCCCGCTCGGCGAGGGCCTTGGTGTAGGCGTAGACGTCGGGCCAGCCGAGGCCCTGGGCCCGGGACTGTCCCACCTTCACCATGCGGCCGTCGACCCAGTCCTGGCGCAGGCGCTCGAGTTTCTCCGCCAGCAGCGGCGAGCCGGCGGCGCCCAGCTCGCCCCTGGCCCCTTTGGCGAAGCGCTTCAAGGACTCGGGCCGGCGGCTCTCGGCGTCGGCGTCGGCGCGCGCCCGACGGGCGGCGTCCACCTCGCCCCTCCAGTCAACCTCGGTGGAGAACGGGGTGTCCGTGAGGAGCGTCTCCGGTGACAGACCCCGGCGGGACCCGGCCACGTAGGCGGTGGAGACAGCCACGAGGTGGGCCAACGAAGCGGACGAGGCCAGGACCTCGACAACACGAGTGGGCCCGAGGAGGTTGACCTCCACCGCCGTGTCGAGGGGCGAGTCGAAGCTCACGGCGGCCGCCGAGTGGATGACCACGTCACAGCCGCACAGCGTGGCCCGGTCGTCGTCGTCGAGGCCCAGTCCGTCGGTGGTGACGTCACCGGCGATCACAGTGAGGCGGCGCTCCACCCGGGCCTCGAAGTCAGCCCCCCACTCGTCCCGTAGTCGTTGGAAGCAGTCGTTGCGGAGGATCTCCCGTCGAACCCGCTCGGAGGCCGACGCCCGCCGGCCCGGCCGGACCAACGTCACCACGTGGCAGTCGGGGATGGTTCGAAGGAGCCGCTCGACCAGAGCGGTGCCCAGAAAGCCGGTGGCGCCGGTAACGGCGATGCGCTTGGCGGCCAGCTCCTCGCGGATCATCGGACTTGTCTACCATCTGGTAGATGCCGGGCGCATCAACCCCGGGCCCGTCCGCCACCGCCGAACGCATCCTCGACGCGGCCATGGCGTCTTTTGGCTCCACGGGCTACGACGCCACGTCGCTCGACGCGCTGGCCGGCGGTCTGAGCCTGCGCAAGCAGACGATCCTCTACTGGTACCCGAGCAAGGAGGCGCTGCTGGTCGCCTCGGTGGACCGAACCGCCAGCGAGCTGGCCGAGGCACTGGAGCGGGCCCTCGCCCGAGCTGGCCCGGGGTGGCCCCGGGTGGAGGCCCTCGTGAAGTCCGTGTTCCGCCTGTCCGTGCGCCGCCCCGAGCTCCTCGGCGTGGTACGCGAGGTGAGCCGGCTGGGACCGCCGGCCTCCACACGGCTGCTCACTGCCCTGGAGCCGCTGATGGAGCGGGCCACGGAGTTCCTCCGGGCGGAGATGGCGGCCGGGCGCATGGGGGAGCGGGAGCCCCGGCTGGTCCTGCTGGCCGCCTACTCAGCGGTGCTCGGCATGGCCACCGAGGTGGAGGTGCTCCGGGCCCTCGGCTTCGAGCCCACAGCTCGAGAGCTGGTGCGCCGCCGCAACGAGCTACTCGCCTTCCTCCGCTCCGCCCTCTCTGTGTCGCCGTCGTAGGTGTAGCGGGCGGCACTCTCCAGCCCTGTGGCTATCCACGGCCACCGGGCGGGGTGTAGCGCTTGTTGGGCCCTGGTCTGGACGGCTTGGCCGGAGCCTGGCGGGCCGGCTTCTCCCTGACCCGTTTTTCCCTGACCCGTTTCTCCCTGACCGTCGTCGTTCGTGGCTCGCGGGCCTTGGCGCCCCGGAAGAGCAGCCACGTGGCCAGAACGATGAAGGGCAGGCCGATGATGTAGGCGAAGCCCCAGGGCCCGATGCCCAGTACGGCGGCGGCCAAGCAGGTGAGAAGGCGGCTGCGGGAACGGCTGGCCAGAGCCAGCAGGCCGGCCATGACCACGCCCACCAGCGCCAGGACGACGGCGGCGACGTGGTCGGCGAACGCCGGTGCGTACAAGGTCACCGCCGCTACGGCCGCGAGGCCAGCGGCCCACAGCGCGATCCGCTGTTCCCGCTCGTCGAGGCGGGTCAACGCTCCCGCTCACCCAGCACCCATGCACGCACGACCACCCACGTCTGCGCCGGCGCGCCCCGAAGAAAGTGCAGCTCCAGGGGACGAGGAGGCCAGAAGGGCTCGTCGGGGGCATCCACCACGATGGCGGGGCGCTCCTTCGGGTCCTCCACCGCCGCCCGCAGTCCGAGGGACACCGCTGTGAGCACGGCTCCCACTGCCGTGCGACGTCGCCAGCCACTGGCAACTCGGGGTGGCCGAGTGTGCACCGTTCAACGGTAGCCCGGGCACCCCCGCGCGAGGCTGGCCCGATGGACCAGCACGGCTACATGTACGACCTGCTGCGCAAGATGGGCCTCACCGACTTCCAGGCCAGCACGGGGGAGTTCCTGCTCGTACGGCCCCTCAAGGTGGTGTTGTTGGTGGTGATGGGGCTGGTGCTGGCGCGGATCGGCTCCCGGGCCACCCGGCGCTTCGCACGAACACTGCACGCCCGCTCGCTTCTCCGGACCACCTCTCCCCGGGCCCAGCAGCGCGCCACCACCATTGGGGACGTGCTGGCCAACCTGGTGCTGGCCGTGGTCTGGGGCATCGTGGCCCTCCTCGTCCTCGGCGAGGTCGGCGTGGACCTGGCTCCCTTGCTGGCCGGCGCCGGCATCGTGGGCATCGCCCTCGGCTTCGGCGCCCAGAGCCTGGTGAAGGACTTCCTGTCCGGGCTCTTCATCATCCTCGAGGACCAGTACGGCGTGGGTGACGTCATCACCGTGAAGGACGCCGCCGGAACGGTGGAGGACGTCAGCCTCCGGGTGACCCGCTTCCGCGCCACTGACGGCACGGTGTGGTTCGTTCCCAACGGAGAGATACGAGGGGTCGGGAACGCGTCCATGGAGTGGTCGCGAGCGATGATCGACGTCCTCGTCTCCTACGACAACGACGTGGGCGCCGTCGGGCGCTACGTGGCCGAGGTCACCCGGGAGTTGGCCGAGGACCCATCGTGGGACGACGTCGTGCTGGAGCCCCCTGAGGTGTGGGGTGTCCAGGCCATGAGCGCCGAAGGCCTGACCGTCCGAGTAGTGGTCAAGACCGCGCCCGGCGAGCAGTACGCGGTGGCGCGCGACCTGCGGGGGCGCATCAGCGAGCGACTGCGCCGAGAAGGCGTACGGGGACCGGGGCAGAGCGTCCTCGTGTCAGGTGGCACCCTCGACGCCGGCACCCCACCGCCCCCGGAGGACGGAGGGGGTTAGACACCGGGACGGGGCGGCGACCCGGCCTCAGTCCTTGGTCACGAAGCGCTTGATCTTCTCGCCCGCCTCGTCGATTCGCTCCTTTGCCTTGCCCTTGGTCTGGTCGACCTTGCCCTCCCGCCGGAGGTCCTCGTTGTCGGTGAGGTCACCAGCGGCCTCCTTGGTCCTGCCCTTCATCTCATCCATGTTCGCCATGTGAACAGGATAGGTGAGGAGTCGGGCCTTCGGGGACGGCGCCGGCACATGGCCGCGTCAGAGGCGGGGGTTCTTCACGACCGTCGTAGGCTCGACGTCCGATGGACTTCCGGCGGGAGAGCCTGGCTGACCTGGCGGCTGGGGTCCGGTCCGGCGGGATGGGCGCCCGGGAGCTGATCGAGCACACCCTCGAGCGCATCGATGCCGTCGACTCCGGGATCAACGCCTTCGTGGCCCTGGATGCGGAGGCGGCGCTGGCCGCGGCCCGAGACGTCGACGAGCGGGTCGCCCGCGGCGAGGACGTAGGCGACCTGGCAGGGATACCCATCGGCGTCAAGGACCTCGAGGACGCCGCCGGCCTGCCCACCACGTGGGGCTCGGCGGCATGGCAGGGGCGGGAGCCGGCCAGGGCCGACTCCCTGCTCGTATCCCGGCTGAAGGCCGCTGGTTGCGTGGTGGTGGGCAAGACCAACACGCCGGAGTTCGGATGGAAGCCCGACACCGAGAACCCTGCCTTCGGTGCCACCCGCAACCCGTGGGACCGCGACCGGTCACCGGGCGGGTCCTCGGGTGGGAGCGCCGCCGCCGTCGCCGCGGGGATGGTGCCCCTCGCCACCGGCTCCGACGGCGGTGGCTCCATCCGGATCCCCTCCGCCCTCTGCGGGATCTCGGGGATGATGCCCTCACTGGGCCGGGTGCCTGCGGGCGGGGCGGAGCCGCCGGGCTGGTACCAGCTCTCGAGCAAGGGCCCGATGGCCCGTTCCATCGCCGACGTGGCCTTGGCCCTCGACGCCGTGATCGGTCCAGATCCCACCGACCTCAGGTCGCTGCCCATGCCCGAGCCGTCGTGGCGAGGCGCCCTCGTGGACCCGAAGGTCCCCCTCAAGGTGGCCTGGTCACCCACGCTCGGCTACGCGCCCCTGGACACCGAGGTTCGCGCCGTTTGCGAAACCGCCGTGGGCGCGCTGGCAGAGCTCGGGGCCGAGGTGGTGGAGGTCGACACCGTGTTCTCCGAGGACCCGGCGCCCTGGTGGATGACGCTGGCCTGCACCTATCTCCTGCACGCCATCGAGCGGTTCAGAGGAACCGACTCCTGGGAGCGCATCGACCCGGGGGTGCGAGCCGTCGCCGAGTGGGCGGCGTCGCAGAACGCCGTGGAGGTGGTGAAGGCCGAGGAGGAGTGCTACCGCCACAACCAGGCGCTGGCCGCGCTGTTCGGCGACGTGCGGCTCCTGGTGACGCCCACGACCGCCGCCCCCGCCCCTCGCTCCGGGGAGGCGGGCGTCATCAACGGCGTGGCCGACCTGAACTGGGTGCGCTTCACCTACCCGTTCAACATGACCCGCTCGCCGGCGGCCACCGTCTGCGCCGGCTTCACCGCCGAGGGGCTACCTGTGGGGCTCCAGATGGTTGGGTCTCAGCACGCCGACCTGGTGGTGCTGCGGGCCGCCGCCGCGCTGGAGAGCGCCCTCGGGCTGGAGACGGTGGCACCCCTGTAGTCGTTCAAGCCTCGAGCCCGCGGCGTCAGCAGTTGATGATCTGCTCGAACAGGTCCAGGTGCTCGCGCACCATGCGCTTGGCCGAGAAATAGTTCTCGGTCGAGGCCCGGCAGGCGTGGCGGTCGAGCTGGTCGACCTTGGGGATGGCTTCGGCCATGTCGTTCTCGTCGTGGCACAAAAAGCCGGTCTTGCCGTCCTCCACGATCTCGGGAGCGGCACCCTCGGCGAAGGCCAGGACCGGCGTCCCGCAGGCAAGGGCTTCGACCATCACCATGCCGAACGGCTCGTTCCAGCGGATGGGCACGAGGAGGCAGCGGGCGTTCGACAGCAGGTCCAGCTTGTCCTCGTGCGAAACCTCGCCCATGTACTGGATGTCGTCATCGAGCTTGGGCTCGACCTCGGAGCGGTAGTACTCGTGCTCCCACGGCTCGCGCATCTTGGCGGCCATGCGCAGTTGATAACCGGCCTTGCTGGCCGCGACGCTGGCCCGGTGGGCGCCCTTGTCGGGTGACATGCGCCCCAGGAACAGGCAGTAGTCACCCTCCCCGGTGCCCACGGGGAACATGTTGACGTCGACCCCGTGATGGATGACCTTGGCGATGGGGATGTCGGGAACCGGCTTGTGCTGGGCGTGGGAGATGGCGATGAGCGGCACCCGGTGCGCCGTCCTGCGGTAGATGTCGGCGAGCTCGTCGTTGAACGGGCCGTGGTTGGTGGTGACCACCTTGAGGTCGGGGAAGCGCTCGGAGTAGAGAGGCCCGACCACGCTGTGGTCGTGCACGATGTCGAAGTCCTGCACGGCGTCGTAGGCGTGCATGAGGTGGCGCAGCTCGGGGACGGCCATGCCGATGCGGTGCCCCTCGGCCTCTTCCAGCACGTGGGCGCGGGGCACCGGGCATGTGGAATCGCCGGTGGTGTAGAGCAGGACCTCGTGGCCTTCGTCCTGGAAGCCGGTGGCGAGCAGGTGAACCACCGACTCGATGCCTCCGTAGAGGGGCGGGGGGATGGGTGTCCATGGAGGAGCTATGAGAGCGATACGCATGGCCTCTAGTGAAGCACCGCCAACATCGGAACGGGGGTTTCTCCAGCCGGTAGGATGCCGGCTCCCGGGCGTATGGCTCAGTTGGTTAGAGCGCAGCCTTCACACGGCTGAGGTCACAGGTTCGAGTCCTGTTACGCCCACGGGTGTCGCCCGGAGAGGCACAATGGTGGCCATGACACAGGGACTGTCCGAGCAGTCGATGGCGCAGTGGGCGGCCTTCGCCCAGGCAGTGGGGAGCGACGTCTCCCGCCCGCTCGACCGGGAACTGCTCAATGATTTCCTGATCGGCGTCCATCGCCGGGGCGAGGAGCTCTCGGCCCACGAGCTGAAGACGCTGGTCGACCAACTGGAGGTGTCACCCGAGCTGGCGCTGGAACTGGTGTCGTTCGTGGCGCCGGCCCTGGGGCTGCTCGAGGACTACGACCGTGCCCGCGACGACGACGATGACAACGGCTTGGAGAGTGACCTCGAAGGTGAGGACGAGGTCGGCCCCGGCATCCTGGTCATCTAGCGCCATGTCCCAGTCAGTTCCCGTCCCCCCTTCGATGGGAGAGATCGACCGGCCCCAGTTCTGCCCCTGGTGCGGCACTCCGAGCCCGTACCGCTCCGAGCAACACACGGCCCTGTGGCAGCGAGCGGCGGAGGACACGGGACAGGAGGCGCCCGAGGTGGTCCGGGAGACGCTGGAGACGGAGGCGTTCGTCACTGGTTGCGCCGGGTGCCGGCGGGTGAGCCACGTCGTGGGCCACGAAGCGCACCGCTCCTAGCCGGCTAGGCTGAGGCAATCCGGACCGTCCGGGTCTCAGGCAATTCGCTCGGCCGGGCGCACCCACGGTCGCCACGCACCCGCGTGGGCGCCGCGCCCGGCTTCAACATCAACCGCTGGGAGGAACGACCATGGCTGTCGTGACCATGAAGCAGCTGCTCGACGCCGGGGTCCACTTCGGGCACCAGACACGACGCTGGAACCCGAAGATGAAGCGCTTCATCTTCGGGGAGCGCAACGGGATCTACATCATCGACCTCAACCAGACGCTCCAGCGCATCGAGGTTGCCTACTCCTTCGTCCGAGACCTCGTGGCAGGCGGCGGATCCCTGCTCTTCGTGGGCACCAAGAAGCAGACCAAGGACCCCGTCGCCCGATACGCCGAGCGCTGCGGCATGCCCTACATCAACGAGCGCTGGCTGGGCGGGATGCTCACCAACTACAACACCATCGGGGCCCGGGTGAAGAAGATGACCGAGTACGAGCGCATGCGGGCGGCGGGTGACTTCGAGGCCATGCCCAAGAAGGAGGCGCTCATCATCAGCCGCGAGCTCGACAAGCTCGAGCGCAACCTCGGTGGCATCCGCGGCATGAGCCGCCTTCCCGATGCAGTTTTCGTGATCGACACCAAGAAGGAACACATCGCCGTCACCGAGGCCAACAAGCTGGGCCTGCCACTGGTTGCCGTGGTGGACACGAACTGTGATCCCGACGTGATCGACTACATGATCCCCGGCAACGACGACGCCATCAGGGCCGGCACCCTGATGTGCCGGGTCATGGCCGACGCCGTGGAGGAGGGTCGCTACATCGCCGCCAGCAAGCAGGCCCGCAACGCACCGGCCGACGCCGCCGCGGCCGTCGACGCCGCCGACGAGGCTCGTCGGGCGCAGCAGCAAGCCGAGGCCCGTCGTCAGGCCGCGGTTCAGGCGCAGGAGCGCGAAGCTCGCCTGCGGTCCCGTCAGCAACCTCAGCCGCCGGTCGACGCCAGCGAGGCCGCCGAGCCCTCCACCGAAGCCCCCATCGAGCCCTCGCCTCCACCCGGCAACGAGCCTTCGAGCCCTCTCGTCACCCCGGCTGCCACTGAGTCAGCCCCCTCACCCGAGGAGCGCTAGATGCCCGAGATATCCGCCCGGGAGGTGAAGCGCCTCCGTGACGCCACCGGGGCCGGCTTCATGGACGCCAAGCGCGCCCTCACCGAGAACGACGGTGATTTCCAGAGCGCTTCCAACTGGCTCCGGCAGAAGGGCCTGTCGGCTTCCGGCAAGCGCGCCGGTCGCCAGAACGTCGAGGGAGCGGTGGCCCTGGCCCGGTCCGGCGATGCCGCCGCCCTGGTGGAGCTGAGATCTGAGACGGATTTCGTGGCCAAGTCACCTGACTTCGTCGATCTGGTCCACGAGTTGGCCCAGCTCGTCGCCGACAAGGGCGAGGATGCCCTCTCGGACAGGGCCGGAGCCATCGACGACCTCAAGGTCGCCCTCAAGGAGAACATCGAGCTCGGGCGGGTGGCGCGTCTCGACACCGGCAACGGCAACGTCGTCGACAGCTACCTGCACGTGCAGAACGAGCGAGGCAAGAACGGCGTGCTGGTGGAGCTGAGCGGTGGGGATGAGGAGCTGGCCCACGACGTCGCCGTTCACATCGCCTTCGCTCGGCCCCAGTACATCGCCCGGGAGGACGTTCCCGAGGCCGAGGTGGGCCCCGAGCGACAGCTCATCGAAGCGCAGGCGCGCGAGCAGGGGAAGCCCGAGCAAGCGCTGGCCAAGATCATCGAGGGCCGCCTCACCGGTTGGTTCAAGGAGCGGTGCCTCCTCGAGCAGTCCTTCGTCAAGGATGAGAAGCGCACCGTCAAGGAGGTGCTGGGCGACGCCACCGTGGTGCGGTTCTCCCAGGTGGAGATCGGCGGGTAGCGCAGCCATGCGTCCCGAGGGACTGCACTAGTGCAGCGTGGCGTTCCGCAGGGGGACACGACCCGGGCGGCCGGCGAGGCCCCCTGGCGTCGGGTCGTCCTCAAGCTCTCCGGAGAGGTGTTCGGGAGCGGTGCACCGGGCGAGTCCATCGACGGCGTGGTCGTCGATCGCCTCGCCGGCGAGATCGCCAAGGCGACGGTCGACGGCCACGTGCAGGTCTCGGTCGTGGTGGGCGGGGGCAACATCTGGAGGGGCGCCACGGGCGAAGCCAGCGGGATGGATCGGCCCACGGCCGACTACATGGGGATGTTGGCCACGGTCATAAATGCTCTCGCCCTCCAGGACGCCCTCGAGCGCCATGGTCAGCCCACGCGGGTGCTGACAGCTGTGCAGATGGCCGAGATCGCCGAGCTCTACATCCGTCGCCGGGCCATCCGCCACCTCGAGAAGGGCCGGGTGGTCATCTTTGGTGCGGGCATGGGCCGGCCCTTCTTCACCACCGACACGCCCGCCGCGCTGCGGGCAGCGGAGATCGAGGCTGAGCTGCTGCTCAAGGGGACGCACGGCGGGGTGGACGGGGTGTACTCCGCCGATCCCAACCTCGATCCCTCCGCCACCCGGTTCGACAACGTCACCTTCAAGGAGGTGCTGGATCGCGACCTTCGAGTGATGGACATGACCGCCATCACGTTCTGCAAGGACAACGGCCTGCCCATCCTGGTGTTCGATGCCGTGACCCCCGGCAATGTGTATCGCGCCCTCTGCGGCGAGCCGATCGGTACGCTGGTCGGGTGACCGAGGATGACTCGCTCATCGGTGCTGCTCTCCATCTTGGCCGCGAGAAGATGGCGAAGGCCGTCGTCCACGCCCGTTCGGAGTTCGCCTCGGTGCGCACCGGCCGGGCGTCCCCGGCCCTGGTGGAGAAGCTCCGGGTCGATTACTACGGCACCGAGGTACCCCTTCAGCAGCTGGCCGGCTTCAACGTCCCGGAGGCCCGGCTGTTGGTCATCACGCCGTACGACAAGTCCGCCATCAAGGGCATCGAGAAGGCCATCCAGAACTCCGATCTGGGCATCAATCCCAGCAATGACGGCCAGGTGATCCGCCTGGCCTTCCCCGCCCTCACCGAGGAACGGCGGAAGGATCTGGTGAAGCTGGTCAAGCACAAGGCCGAGGAGGCCCGCGTGTCGGTCCGCAACCTGCGGCGAGCGGCCCGACACGAGCTCGAGTCACTGGAGAAGGACGGTGACATCTCCGCCGACGACCTCGAGCGGGCCGAGAAGGAGCTGGACAAGATCGCCCATGACAACGTGGCCGAGATCGATCGTCTGGTGCACCAGAAGGAGCAGGAGTTGCTGGAGGTGTGAGAGAAGGGGTTTCCACGGCGATGGTCTCCGGGTTGGGGACTGACGCCGCCTCCCGGGGAGGGTTTGCGTGGACGAGTACGACGACGAGATGACCGACGAGCAGGGACCGCCCTCTCGAGATCAGCGTCCCAAGGGTGAGGGAGTCCGGATCATCGGCGCCGACGAGGCGGCCCGTGCTCTGGAGCACGGCCAGGTCGCAGGCCGGCGCCCGAGCGACGCACCTCGCTACGGGGACGTGCCCCGCCGGCCACAGGGGCCACGTCCTGCCCAACGTTTCCCCCTCCCCGAGTCGGTCGACCCCGCCGAGGTGCGCCGCCCGCCGCTGGCAGGGGGCCAGGTTGAGCCGACCGTTCAACCGAAGGCGCCGCCGGCTGAGCGACCGAGGGCGACGGACGCTCCTGAGAACGCTCCTCAGGACATCGTCGCCTTCCCCCAGTCGACGGGGCCGGAGATGCCGCACTGGACGGAGCCAGCCACGGGCGAGGTGCCGCGCATCCTGGAGAGCGAGGCGCCCGAAGAGGATCCAGACGCCTGGTCGAGCTCCGCCGGCCGCGGCCCACGATGGCGCGACAGCGAGTCTGACTGGGCCGAGTCGGACTTCGAAGGCCTGTCCCTCGAAGACGTCGAGCCCCGCACCGGCGCCCTCGACACCAGCCGCACCGAGCACTCCGACCTCTTCTCCTTCGACGAGCCCGAGGTGGTGGCGGCGCCAGAACCTGAGCCCGCTCCGCGGGCCGCCACCACTCCCATCACCACTCGCCAGCCGTCCGAGCCAGCTTCTCGGTCCGGTCCTTCGGGCGAGGGACGAGACACAAAGACCGCCGGCCTGGTTGGCCTCGGCCTCCTGGTGGGCGCCCTGGTCCTGTTCAAGCTCGGTCCTCCCTTTGCCCTCGGTCTGGCCACCCTCGTGGTGACCCTGGCCGCAGTGGAGGTGTACGACGTGCTGCGGCGGGCTGGGTACCGTCCGGCCACCCTTCTCGGACTGGTTGCCACCGCGTCGGTGATGCTCGCCACCTACGCCAGGGGCGAGATGGCCCTTCCCATCGTGCTCTGGATCGTCGTCGTCTCCACCTTCTGCTGGTACCTGTTCGGCGTTGTCCAAGCCCGCGCCTCGGTGAACATCGCGGTAACCCTGCTCGGCTTCCTCTGGGTCGGCCTGCTCGGCTCGTTCGCGGCCCTCCTGCTGAGGTTTCCCGATCGGGAGGGCGTCGCATTCCTGCTCGGGGCCGTGATCGCCACCGTCGCCAACGACCTGGGCGCATGGTTCTTCGGGAGCCAGTTCGGGAGGCGTCCTCTCATGCCCGACATCAGTCCCAACAAGACGGTGGAGGGAGTGGCCGGCGGCGTGCTGTCGTCGGTGTTGCTCACGGCGTTCGTCCTGGGCGTCTTCCCCGGCGTCCACCCGTGGACCGCGGGCAAGGCGGTCATCCTGGCCCTGGTGGTGACTGCGGTGGGGACCCTCGGTGACCTGTGCGAGTCCATGGTGAAGCGGGACCTGGGGATCAAGGACATGGGCACTCTCCTTCCCGGCCACGGCGGGGTGATGGACCGCTTCGACGCCATGCTCTTCGCCCTTCCCGCCACGTACTTCGTCGTCAAGCTGCTCAACCTGGGCTGAGCCCAGGTTCGCTTCCAGCCCCACATGGTCACGGTCGCGGTGGTGGGCTCCACCGGGTCGATCGGCAGGCAGACCATCGACGTGGCCCGGGCCGAGCCCGAGCGCTACCAGGTGGTTGCTCTGGGCGCCCATCGCTCGGTGGACGCCCTGGTCGAACAGGCATGGGATCTGAACCCCAGGACGGTGGCCATCGCCGACAGCTCCCTGGCTCCGGGCCTCGAGGACCGGCTGCCGCCGGGAACCGAGGTCCGAGCCGGGGCCGAGGGGCTGGCGTCCATAGCCACCGAAGCCGACGTGGTGGTGAACGGGGTCGTCGGCTTCATCGGCCTGCAGGTCACGCTGGCCGCCCTCCGAGAAGGCCGCCGCCTGGCCCTGGCCAACAAGGAGTCGCTCATCGCCGGCGGGCCGGTGGTGCAGGAGGTGCGGACCACACCGGGGGCCGAGATCATCCCGGTCGACTCCGAGCACTGCGCCATCCACCAGTGCCTTCGGGCCGGTGTGGGTGTGGACGAGGTGCGCCGGATCGTCCTCACCGCCAGCGGAGGGCCGTTCCGCGGCAGGACCTGCGATGAGCTGGCGTCGGTCACCGTCGACGACGCCCTGGCTCATCCCACCTGGAGCATGGGGCCGAAGATCACGGTGGACTCATCGACGCTGATGAACAAGGGACTGGAGGTGATCGAGGCCCACGAGCTGTTCGGGGTGGGCTACGACGGCATCGATGTCGTGGTGCACCCCCAATCCGTGGTTCACTCCATGGTGGAGTTCTGCGACGGCGCCACCATCGCCCAGCTCTCACTTCCCGATATGCGTCTCCCCATCGCCTACGCCCTCGCCTACCCCGAGCGAGCCACCGCGCCCTTCGGCGCCATCGACTGGGCCGAGCTGCGCCGCTTGGACTTCGACCGCCCCGACGCCGACACGTTCCGCTGTCTCGGGCTTGCCTACGAGGCCGGGCGGCAGGGCCAGACGGCTCCGGCCACGCTCAACGCGGCCAACGAGGTGGCGGCGACGGCGTTCTTGGAGGGCGATCTGCTCTGGGTGGACATCCCGGTCGTCATCGAAGAGTGCCTGAGCACATGGGAGGGGACGCGGGCCGACAGCGTGGAAGCGGTGCTGGAAGCCGATCGTCGAGCTCGGGAGCGGGCCTGGCGAGTGGTGGGCACGAGGAAGCGGGCGGCGTGAGCGAGCCGGAGGCGGTCGAGACGTGAGGGAGCCGGAGGCGAGCGAACCAATGGGTAGAGCAGCCGTGGCTCACGGCCGACCGCCGGAGGCGGTCGAGACGTGAGGGATACCTACGCCAACGCCGAGACTGCGGACGCCCCCGCCGGCGAGGGAGATCCGACGCCGCCGGCTCCCGAACCGACCCCTCTCGAGCAGCGCCAGGCCCTGTTCCGGCTCTGCGCGGTGCTGGCCGCCGGCGCCCTGGTGGCTGTTGTCACCGGCGTCACCCGAACGGTGCTCGTGGTCCTCGCCCTCGTGGCCATGATCATGATCCACGAGCTGGGCCACTTCGTCACCGCCAAGTGGGCGGGGATGAAGGTCACCGAGTACTTCCTCGGCTTCGGTCCCCGCCTGTGGTCGGTGCGCAAGGGGGAGACCGAGTACGGCGTCAAGGCCATCCCGGCCGGGGGCTACGTGAAGATCCCTGGCATGGTCAACATCGAGAAGGTGGACCCCGCCGACGAGCCTCGCACCTACCGCCAGCAGCCTTACTGGCGGCGGATCTCGGTGGCCGTGGCCGGCTCCGTGACCCACTTCATCATGGCTTTCCTCCTCCTGTACGCCCTCTTCGCCGCGGTGGGGATCGAGAAGGAGGCGCCCAGAGTGGGCTCGGTCTCCGAGCTCGAGAACGGTCCCAGCCCGGCTCAGGCCGCCGGCCTCCGGGTAGGAGATCGGCTGATCTCCTACGACGGCGTGCGCTTCACCGCTTTCAGGGACATGGCCGCCTACATCCGGGAGCGTCCGGGTAGGCCCATCGACTTGGTTGTCGAGCGGTCGGGGGAGCGGACCACGCTCACCGTCACACCGGCGGACCGCAGGACCGTGACGGTGAAGGGAGACCCCCCTGCCTCCAGGCCCACTGCGCCCACCGGCTTCGTGGGCATCGGCCCGGCGTCCGAGGTGGAACGTTCCAGCCCGCTGGCGGCCGTCGGTCAGTCGGCTTCGGAGCTGGGCCGCATCACGGTGGCGACGGTCAAGGGCTTGGGCGCCATCTTCTCGCCATCGGGCGCATCTTCCTACGGCCGGCAGCTGGTGGACAGTCCTTCATCGGCGCCGGCGGCGCCCGACGGCAGCGAGCCCCGGTTCCTGTCCCCGGTGGGCTTCACTCGGCTGGCGTCCCAGGCCGCGGAGGCGGGGTGGCGGCAGGTGCTTCTCCTCCTCGCCCTCATCAACGTCTTCGTGGGCATGTTCAACATGGTGCCGCTGCTGCCCTTCGACGGTGGCCACGTGGCCATCGCCACCTACGAGCGGCTCCGCTCTCGGCGCGGCCACCGCTACCAGGCCGACGTGAGCAAGGCCATGCCCGTCTTCTACGCCGTGGTGGTCCTACTGGTCTTCATCGCCGTCTCGTCGTTGTACCTCGACCTGGTGCGGCCTTTCGGCAACCCCTTCCAGTAGCCCAGGGTCGGAGCGGGTCCGCCGGCGCTCCCTCAGGTCACACGACCGGTAAGTTGGGGCAGCGGATGATCACCACTACCCGAAGGAAGACCCGCCGGATCAAGGTGGGCAGTGTGGCGGTGGGCGGTGACGCGCCCATCAGCGTGCAGTCGATGACGGTGACCAAGACCGCCGACGTGGACGCCACCTTGGCCCAGGTCTATGCCCTCGCCGTCGCCGGCGCCGACATCGTGCGCTGCACCTGCAACCGCCAGGACGCGGCCGAGGGCCTGGCCCGTATCGTCCCCCGGTCGCCGGTCCCCATCGTGGCCGACGTCCACAACGACCACCGCATGGCCCTCGCCGCCCTCGACGCCGGTGTCCAGTGCCTGCGGCTCAACCCGGGCAACATCCGCAATCCCGCCCACATCAAGCTCATCGCCGCGGAGGCCAGGGACCGCCGGGTGCCCATCCGTATCGGCGTCAACGCCGGCTCGCTGGACTCCAAGCTCTACCAGAGGCACGGTGGGCGGGCCACGCCCGAGGCGCTGGTGGAATCAGCCCGGATGGAGCTGGCCTACTTCGCCGAGGTGGGCTTCGACGACGTCAAGATCTCGGTCAAGGCCTCCAACGTTCCCCTCATGATCGAGGCCTACCGGCTCCTGGCCGACACCCTGGAGCGGGAAGCACCCGACGGCGTCGGGCATCCCCTGCACCTTGGCGTCACCGAGGCCGGCCCACCTCCGGCCGGTTTGATCAAGGGGACCGCCGGCATCGCCACCCTCCTGTCCGAGGGCATCGGCGACACCATTCGCTATTCCCTCACCGCCGACCCGGTGGAGGAGGCTCGAGCGGGCCGCCAGCTGCTCGAGGCCATGGGCCTACGAGAGCGCAAGGGCCTCGACCTCATCGCCTGCCCCTCGTGCGGGCGGGCCGAGATCGACGTGATCCAGGTGGCCAAGGACGCCCAGGTGGCCCTCGAGGCCGAGGAGCTGCCGATCCAGGTGGCCGTCATGGGCTGCGTCGTAAACGGTCCCGGCGAGGCTCGCGAGGCTGACATCGGCATCGCCGCCGGCCGCAAGCGAGGGCACCTGTTCGTGAAGGGCAAGGTGGTGCGGGTGGTGCCCGAGGACGAGATGGTGCAGGCCCTGCTGGACGAGGCCCGCCTCCTGGTGGAGCAGGGCGTGGAGGCCCGGTTGGCGGCAGCCGACGTCGCTGCCGAGGCCGAGGCCGAGAAGGACCGCGGGGAGCTGCTGGTCGCCCAGGGGAGCGACGTCAACGCCAGCGAGCAGCGGGTCGAGCTCATCCGCAAGAGCAACGAGACCTCCTAGCCGGGGAGAGGTGACAGAGCCAAACACCACCAGAGCGGCCGGCGAGGCCACGCCAGCCTGGGATCACGCCACCGAGGGGCTGCTGCGGGAATGGCACGACCGGACTGCGGCTGCCAGGTCCGCTCACTACCTGCTTGCGTCCCGCATGCGCAGGCGCAACATCGAAGTGGGCGTGCCCACTGTCATCTTCTCCGCCGTGGTGGGGACCAGTCTGTTCGCCACCTTGTCCGACGCCAACCTGGCCAGGCCCGTCCGGGTTGTCATCGGTGTCATCAGCCTGCTGGCGGCGGTGCTGGCGGCCCTCCAGACCTTCTTCGGCTTCTCCCAGCGGGCCGAGCGCCACGTGATCGCCGCCGACTGGTACTCGGCCGTACGGCGCCAGCTCGAGGAGCTTATAGCCCTGCCGTCAGGGGAACGAGGGTCACCCAAGGAGTGCCTCGACGGGATCCGCAAGGAGATGAGCAAGATCGGCCAGCAGGCCCCCGAGATCGGCCAGGACCTGTGGTCGAAGGTGGCCGAGAAGCACGGCGTGGTGGAGTCGCCCAAGGGGGCCAGCGGCCGGCGCCGTTGACGAAGGGCCCTCTCCTGCTCCCGGGGGCGCCCGGTAGCCTCGCCGTCGATGCGCATGTCCCGCCTGTTCCTGCGAACCCTTCGCGATCCTCCGGCCGACGCCGAGGCCGTGAGTCACCAGCTACTGGTGCGGGCCGGCTACATCCGCCGTCTGGCCTCGGGGATCTACACCTTCCTGCCCCTCGGTTGGAGGCTGCTCCAGAACGTGCAACGGGTGGTGAGAGAGGAGATGGACGCCGCCGGCGCCCAGGAGATGCTCATGCCCATCCTCCAGCCGGAGGACATCTGGGCCCAGACAGGGCGCCTGGGCACCATGGAGGACATCTTGTTCCGCTTGCGCGCCAAGGGGGGCGACTTCGTGCTGGCGCCGACGCACGAAGAGGTGGTCACGGCCACCGTGGCGGCCGACGTCGACTCCTACAGGGACCTGCCGCTCAACGTCTACCAAATCCAGTTCAAGTACCGCGACGAGGCTCGGCCCCGCTTCGGACTGCTCCGCGGCCGCGAGTTCATCATGAAGGACGCCTACTCCTTCGACGTCTCGCCGGAGGCCATGCGGGCTGCGTACCAGTCGATGTACGAGGCCTATTGCCGGGTGTTCGAGCGCCTGGGGCTCAACTACACTCCTGTCGAGGCCCAGGCCGGAGCCATCGGCGGGGGGGTCAACCACGAGTTCATGGTGCCGAGCCTGATCGGCGAGGACGTGTTCGTCCGGTGCCCGGCATGCGGTTACGCGGCCAACGTGGAAGCGGCCGTGGCGGGGGAGGGTGACCTCCAGGTGTCGGTCGAGGGCGGATCGACGGTGGAGTCACCGGCCGGGGAGCCGCTGGTCGAGCACCACACCCCCGGCCGGCCCGGCATCGAGGCCGTCGTCGAGTTCTTCGCCGACCTCGGCGTCACCGCCTCCGGCATGCTCAAGTGCATCGCCTTCGGCGACGGCGAGGGCAGGCCCCTGGTGGTCCTCGTACCGGGGGATCGGGAGGTGCGGGTCCCCGCCGGTATGCAGCCCTTCGACGATGAGGACTTCGCGCGCCACCCCGAGTTGGCCAAGGGCTACATCGGGCCCATGGGGTTGCAGGAGCAGGGCGTGCGGGTGATGGCGGACCGGGCCGTGGCCCGCGGAGGGCCGTGGGTGACGGGCGCCAACCGGGTGGACCACCATGTCACCGGGGCCGCGCTCGGGAGGGACTTCGTGGTGGACGAGTGGGGATCGTTCGCCTCCCCGGCCGCCGGGGACCCTTGCCCGCGCTGCGGGGCGCCCCTCGACCTGCAGAGGGCCGTGGAGCTGGGCCATACCTTCCAGCTCGGCCTCACCTACTCCGAGAAGATCCCGGGGGCCAGCTTCTCGGACGAGCAGGGAACCGAGCGGCCCTACTGGATGGGTTGCTACGGCATCGGCGTGAGCCGGGCGCCGGCGGTCATCGCCGAGGAGCACCACGATGACGCAGGGCTGGTGTGGCCCACCGAGGTTGCCCCCTTCCGCGTCCACCTGCTGACCCTCGGTGCCGCCCGCAGCGCCGAGGTGGCTGAAGCCGGTGATCGTCTCTACGACCAGCTCCGATCCGCAGGGGTCTCGGTGCTCTACGACGACAGGGACCAGTCACCCGGTGTCAAGTTCGCCGACGCCGACCTGCTGGGCATGCCCTCCCAGGTGGCGATCGGTTCCCGGGGCCTCGGCAGGGGAGTGGTGGAGCGCAAGGACCGCCGGAGCGGCGAGCGTGAGGACCTGCCCCTCGAGGACCTGACGTTCGACGGCTGGTGGTGACGGCGAGCGGCGAGAAGCGGTTGTATACTCACTGGCGGCGTGGGCGGAGGCCCGCGCTTTTGTATTCGTGCTCACTGGCCATGAAGGAGGTACGAGGTGGACGTGGCAACACGGGTCCACGGATATGTCGCGCCTCTGGTGGCTGAGGAGGGCATCGAGCTGGTGGAGGTCCTCTTCACCGGTGGCCAGCTCCAGATCGTCGTCGACCTGGACGGCGGCATCGACCTCGACACCTTGAGCAGGCTCTCCGGTCAGGTCTCCCGCCTCCTCGACCGCCACGACGTGGTGCCCGGTCGCTACAACCTCGAGCTCTCGAGCCCCGGTCTGGAGCGACCGCTTCGCACACCGGAGCAGTTCCGCCGGTTCGTGGGCGCCACGGTTTCGGTGAAGACACGGCCTCACGTGGCCGGCGAGCGCAGGGAGAAAGGCCGCTTGCAGGCCGCCGACGAGGAGGGCATCATCATCGAGCCGTCAGAGGGCCCTGGGGCGGGTGTGGCCCGGCGTCTGGCCTACGGCGACATCGACCGGGCTCGAACCGTGTTCGAGTGGGGACCGGCGCCCAAGCCGGGCAAGGCCCGCTCCCGGACGGG
>JALZKD010000055.1 GCA_030859405.1 Actinomycetota bacterium
ACCAGGGCCCGCAGGCTGTTGCCGTGGGCCGAGACGAGAACCTGGCGGCCTCCCCGCAGGTCGGGAACGATGAAGTCGTACCAGTAGGGCAGCATGCGGGCCACCACGTCCTTCAGGCACTCCGTGTCAGGGACCAGCTCGGAGGGGAGGTCCCGGTACCTCGGGTCATGGCCGGGGTTCTGCTCGTGGTCTGGGGCAAGCGGCGGGGGCCGCACGTTATAGCTCCGCCGCCATTCCTGTACCTGGGCCTCGCCGTGCTCCTCGGCCGTCGCGGCCTTGTCGAGGCCCTGCAGGGCACCGTAGTGACGCTCATTGAGCCGCCAGTGGCGCCGCACCGGGAGCCACAACAGGCCCATGACCTCGAGGGCCAGGTTGGCCGTGCGGATGGCCCGCGTCTGCACCGAGGTGTGCACCACATCGGGCCGGATACCCTCGTGACCAAGGAGGCGTCCCGCCTCTCGAGCCTCGGCTTCTCCCTCTGGGCTCAGATCGGAGTCGTACCAGCCCGTGAAGACGTTCCTGGCGTTCCAGTCGCTCTGTCCATGACGGAGCAGGACCAGCGTGCTCATCCCGACATCCTCGCGCTCCGACCGGCTCTCCTCACCCAGATGGAGGGATCAGGGTCAAAATCAGGCCCGAGTGGGAACCATGGACCAATGCAGCACACGCCCGTGCCGGAGGTGATCGCCGATCGCTACGAGCTGGGCGGACTCCTCGGTCGGGGAGGGATGGGCGAGGTCCGGGACGGCGTCGATCGCCGCCTCGGCCGCCCCGTGGCCATCAAGCTGCTCCGTGGGGACCTGGCCGCCGAGCCCGAGCTACGCCGGCGCTTCGAGGCGGAGGCCAGGGCCGCGGCCCCACTGATGCACCCCAACGTGGTGGCCGTCTACGACACCGGTGAGCAGGACGGCGTCCCCTACATCGTGATGGAGCGCCTGGGGGGGCGGACGGTGGCCGACGAGATCGTCGAGGGACCTCTGGAGCCCGCCCGCGTGGAGCGGCTGGCCCGGGAGGTGTTGGCTGCCTTGGACGTGGCTCACCGGGCCGGCGTCGTGCACCGGGACATCAAGCCCGGCAACCTCCTGCTCACCCCCGACTCGTCGGTGAAGGTGGCGGACTTCGGCATCGCCAAGGTGGCCGAGGCCCTCGGGCCCGACGTCACCATGACCGGGGAGGTGGTGGGCACGCCTGCCTACCTGGCTCCCGAGCGCTTGGAGGGTCGGCCGGCCACGGCCTCTAGCGACCTGTACTCGCTGGGCGTGGTGCTCTACGAGGCGTTGTCCGGCACCAAGCCCTACTCCGGGGACACCCCCTGGGGCCTGGCCCAAGCCGTGATGGCCGGCCAGCACCGACCTCTCGACGAGGTCGCACCCGGGCTTCGCTCGCCTCTGGTGGCCGCCACCGAACGGGCCCTGGCGACCCGTCCCGGTGACCGCTTCCCGACCGCCGCCGACATGGCCGCCTCCCTGCAAGGCGACGACTCCGCCACCAGGGCGGTCCCCTTCACCTCTGGCCAGCAGACGCAGCGGTTGCCCACCCCGCCGGCGGAACCAGCGGGCGGGCGCCGGCCGGCGGCTCCTGGGCGCCACCTACCCTGGCGCCTCCCCTGGAGGGTGTCAGCGGCGGCCGCTGCCGCCATCTTGCTCCTCGCCATCCTCCTGATCGCTCTGAACGGGAACGACGGTCGGGATCCGGCCCCCACCCCGCCGGCGCCGGCACCGACGGTGGCCAGCCCCCCCGGGAGCGACACCCTTCCCGAGCCGCTGCGGCGGGCTCTCGACGACCTAGAGCGGGAGGTGAGGCCATGAGAAGGAGACGGCTGGTCACGACGGCGGCAGTCGCCGTCACGGCCATGGCGCTGTTCGGATGTGGCGGTGACGCCAAGAGCGGTGACACGCTGTCAGACCTGGCTGCCAACGACCTCCGGGCCAAGGTGGGCCAGGTGCGGGCCGCGGCCTCGGCCGGGGACCGGACCGGCGCCGGCGCGGGCTTGGCGGCCGTGCGCAGCGCCGTGGCCCAGCACCGCAGCCAGGGTCAGATCAGCGAGGAGCGCGCAACCGCCATCCTGTCTGCCGCCGCTGAGGTCGAGGCTCGTCTGAGCCTCCTGGTCTCCCCTCCACCGCCCACCACGACCACCGCCGCCCCCAGGCGGTCACCGCCGGTGACCGAGGGCGACGGTGACAAGGACGACGACGGCAAGGGCAAGGGGGAGGGCAGGAAGAGGGGCGACGACTGAGCTGCGGTCGCCGCTGGCGCCGCCGACCGGATCCCCGCCCTCCTCACCGTTCACCGCTCCACTGCCCCGTTCACTTGACGGGAATACGCCTCGTACGGTCCCTTTGGACCTTTGGCACCTGCAGCGTGAGCACCCCTTGCTCCAGGGAGGCCTCGACGCCTTCCTCCACCACGTCCCCGGGCAGGATGACCTCGTAGTGGAACCTGCCCACGGTGCGGGTGCGCCGGCGCAGGATGCCAACTCGCTCGCGCTCCTTGCGCTCGCCCGAGACGGTGAGACGGCGTCCGGTCACCTCCACGGAGATGTCGTCGTGCTGCACACCTGCCAGCTCCACCTCCACCGTGTAGCGGTCCTCCGTCTCCTCGACGTCGGCCAGGGGTGTGAATGCCTCACCGAACACGGACGGGAGGGACCCCCAGCTCATGAGGTGCTCCTGGAGCTGGCGATCCAGCCGGCTGAGCTCGGCCAGGGGATCGCGGCGGGCGGGGCTGTCTTCGTCTCGTCGGCTGGGAAGAGCCACTCTCATACCTCCTTGTCCTAATGCCTCCGGTCTGTCTGCTACATGAGTTGACAGTCAGGCACTTAGATTTATTCCCAACCAGCGGGGCTGCCATCTGTGCAGGGAGGCTCAACTTTGCTATAGTGCTCCAGTCAAAAGTTCGATCCAACGAACAACCCCAGGAGGCAACTTCACATGGCCAAGGCTGTCGGAATCGACCTCGGCACCACCAACTCAGTCGTCAGCGTGCTGGAGGCGGGGGAGCCCGTCGTCATCCCCAACGCCGAAGGAGCCCGCACCACCCCCTCGATGGTGGGCTTCTCCAAGACCGGCGAGGTGCTGGTGGGCGAGGTGGCCAAGCGTCAGGCCATCACCAACCCCGACCGCACCATCCGCTCGGTCAAGCGCCAGATGGGCACCAACTGGAACGTCGAGATCGACGGGAAGCGCTACTCGGCGCAGGAGATCTCGGCTCGGATCCTGCAGAAGCTGAAGCGCGACGCCGAGGCCTACCTGGGTGACGCCGTCAACCAGGCCGTGATCACCGTGCCCGCCTACTTCGACGACGCTCAGCGCACGGCCACCAAGGAGGCGGGCCAGATCGCCGGCCTCGAGGTGCTGCGCATCATCAACGAGCCCACCGCCGCCGCTCTGGCCTATGGCCTCGACAAGGAGGGCGAGGACCAGACCATCCTCGTGTTCGACCTGGGCGGGGGGACCTTCGACGTCTCGGTGCTGGAGATCGGTGAAGGCGTGTTCGAGGTCAAGGCCACCCACGGTGACACCCATCTGGGAGGCGACGACTGGGACCAGCGGGTCATCGACTGGCTGGTCAAGGAGTTCAAGAACACCGAGGGCGTCGACCTGGCCAAGGACAAGATGGCTCTCCAGCGGCTCAAGGAAGCGGCGGAGAAGGCCAAGATCGAGTTGTCCCAGGTAACGGAGACCACGGTCAACCTTCCCTTCATCACCGCCACCAGCGAGGGCCCCAAGCACCTCGACCTCAAGCTCACCCGGGCCAGGTTCCAGGAGATGACCGCCGACCTGGTGGAGCGCTGTCGGGGCCCCTTCGAGCAGGCCATCAATGACGCCGGCCTCAGCAAGGGCAGCATCGACCACGTGATCCTCGTGGGCGGATCCACCCGCATGCCTGCCGTCCTGGAGCTGACCAAAGGGCTCACCGGCGAGGACCCTCACAAGGGTGTGAACCCCGACGAGGTCGTGGCCGTGGGAGCAGCCATCCAGGCCGGCGTGCTCAAGGGCGACGTCAAGGACGTCCTGCTCCTCGACGTCACGCCTCTGTCCCTCGGCATCGAGACGAGGGGCGGCATCATGACCAAGCTCATCGAGCGCAACACCACCATCCCCACCCGCCGCTCCGAGGTGTTCACCACGGCCGAGGACATGCAGCCCTCGGTGGAGATCCACGTCCTCCAGGGCGAGCGCGAGATGGCCGGCTACAACAAGACGCTCGGCAAGTTCCAGCTCGTGGACCTGCCTCCCGCTCCCCGGGGGGTACCCCAGATCGAGGTCACCTTCGACATCGACGCCAACGGCATCGTGCACGTCTCGGCCAAGGACCGCGCCACGTCCAAGGAGCAGTCGATGACCATCACCGGCCAGTCCTCCCTGAACAAGGACGAGATCGACCGCATGGTTCGTGACGCCGAGGCTCACGCCGCCGAGGACCGCCAGCGCAAGGAGGAGGCCGACGTCCGCAACAACGCCGACAGCCTGGTGTACCAAACCGAGAAGCTGCTACGCGAGCAGGGCGACAAGCTCATCGGTGACGAGCGGGACCGGGTGGAGTCGTCGTTGAAGGAGGTCAAGGACGCGCTCGGCGGCTCCGACACCGAGGCCATCCGCCGAGCCACCGAGGGCCTGATGACGGCCAGCCAGACGTTCGCCCAGCGGCTGTACGAGCAGGCCGCCCAGGAGCAGTCCCCCGATGGCCCGGCCGGCCCGGCCGGCGCTCCGGGTGACGACGAGGTGGTGGACGCCGAGATCGTCGACGACGAGCGTCCGTGATGGCGGAGTCCGAACCCGTCGCCACTGACCGTCCGGCGGGTGCTGACCCCGAGGACTCCGGCGGCGCTCTGCCGTCGGAGTCCGACGCTGCTCTCGCCGACGCCGATGCGGCTCTGGAGGGAGAGGGGGAGCAGGTTTCCGTCGTCGACTCTCTGGTCGAGGAGGCGGAGGAGGCCATCGCCGAGGACGTCTCCGAACTGTCCCAGCTCACGATGGAGCGAGACGAGTATCTCAATCAGCTGCGTCGTCTCCAGGCCGACTTCGAGAACTACAAGAAGCGTGTCGTCAGGCAGCAGACCGAGCACCTCGAGCGGGCGACGGAGGAGCTGGTGGGCCACCTGCTGCCCGCCCTCGACACCTTCGACCTGGCCCTGGCCCACGGCACCGAGGGGCTCGAGCCGGTGTACCGCTCGCTGCTCGACATCCTGGAGGGCACTGGCCTCGAGCGGGTGGACCCACTCGGGCAACCGTTCGACCCCAACGAGCACGATGCCGTGCTGCACGAGGAGGCCGAGGAGGATGGCATGCCCGCGTCTCCGGAGGTCGTGGAGGTCCTGCGGGCCGGCTACAGGTGGAAGGGACGCGTCCTGCGCCCGGCCATGGTGAAGGTCAAGGGCTGAGGTAGGGGACTTAACGTCATGGCTCCCCAACGCGAGTGGTTGGAGAAGGACTACTACAAGGTTCTCGGGGTCTCCCAGAGCGCCTCGGACAAGGAGATCAAGGCCGCCTTCCGCAAGCTGTCCAAGCGCTATCACCCTGACCAGAACCCGGGTTCGGAGGACCGGTTCAAGGAGGTCTCCGCCGCCTACGAGGTGCTCGGGGACCCGGCCAGGCGCAAGGAGTACGACGAGGTGCGGCGCATGGGCCCGGTGGGCAATCCCTTCGCCGGCGCCCGCGCCGGTCCCGGGGGATCAGGCGGGTTCTCGGGCACCTTCGGCACGGAGGACCTCGGGGACCTGCTCGGCAGCTTGTTCAACCGGAGCCGGCCCGGTGCCGGCGGCTCCCGGATGGGTCCGCTGCGAGGCGAGGATCTCGAAACCGAGTTGCACCTGTCGTTCCAGGACGCCATCGAAGGAGTCACCACCACGGTGAACGTCAGCAGTGACGCAGCGTGCAGCGCCTGCGGCGGGACGGGGGCGGCGAGGGGCACCTCGCCCGTGATCTGTCCCGACTGTGGTGGACGGGGCGTGATGGCCGAGAACCAGGGCCTGTTCTCCTTCAGCCAGCCATGCCCCTCCTGTCGGGGCACGGGCATGCGGGTGGAGACGCCGTGCCCCTCCTGTCACGGCTCGGGCATGGAGCATCGGGCCCGCCAGGTCAAGGTTCGCATCCCGGCCGGGGTCGACGACGGGCAGCGGATTCGGCTCAAGGGCCGTGGTGGGGCGGGGCCCAACGGCGGCCCGGCGGGAGACCTGTACGTTGTGGTCAGGGTGGGTCAGCATGAGTTGTTCGGGCGCAGTGGGAAGGACCTCACCCTGCGCCTCCCCGTCACCTTCTCCGAAGCGGCGCTGGGCGCCACCGTGAAGGTGCCCACCCTTCACGCCCCGGTGAGCCTGCGCATCCCGCCGGGCACGAGGTCGGGCCGCACCTTCCGAGTCCGCGGCCACGGGGTGCCGGTCTCCAGTGGGGCCGGCGACCTGCTGGTCACGGTGGAGGTCACGGTGCCCGAGCAATTGTCGGAGGCGCAGCGGGAGGCGGTGGAGGCGCTGGCGGCCGCTTCGGTCGAGTCTCCGCGGCGTCACCTCGGAGTGGAGTGAGATCCGTGCCAGAGAGGCTGGAGGGACCAGTGGCCGCTGACAAGAGGCGAGCCGTCTACGTGATCTCGGTCGCCGCCGAGCTCGCCGGTGTCCATCCCCAGACGCTGCGGGTCTACGAGCGCAAGGGGCTCCTGGAGCCGGCTCGGACCGTCGGCGGCAGCCGGCGCTACAGCGAGGGTGACATCGACCGCCTCTTTCGCATCCACGAGCTGACCTCGGCCGGCATCAACCTCGAAGGCGTCAAGCGCATCATGGACCTGGAGGACGAGAACGAGCGCCTGGGCCAAGAGCTGAGCCGAGCACGGGCCGAAGCCGAGGAGGCGGTCGAGCGCACCCACCGCCACTACCGCCGGGAGCTGGTGCCCGTGTCCAGGGCACCCGTTCCCTACCGCCGCCGGCGCTGACCTTCCCTCCCCCCAGACGAGCAGGCCACACCAGCCACCTATGATCGGGCGACGTGCCCGCGACGGTGGTGGTCGGAACCCAATGGGGTGACGAGGGCAAGGGCCGGTTCACCGACCTGTTGGCCAGGGAGATGGACGTCGTGGTCCGCTACCAGGGCGGCCACAACGCCGGGCACACGATCGTGGTCGAAGGCGAGACCTTCGCCCTGCAGCTGATCCCGAGTGGCGTTCTGTACTCCCACATCACACCGGTGATCGGCAACGGCGTGGTGGTGGACCCCGCCGTTCTGCTGGAGGAGATCGACACTCTCGATGCCAAGGGGGTTGACGCCGGCCGGGTCCAGGTGAGCGGTAACGCCCACCTGATCATGCCCTACCACCGGGAGCTCGACCGGGTCACCGAGCGGCGGCTGGGACAGAACAAGCTGGGCACCACCCGGCGGGGAATCGGACCCGCCTATGCCGACAAGGCCACCAGGGTGGGGCTGCGGGTCCAGGACCTGCTCGATCCCAAGATCTTCCGGGAGAAGCTCGACGTCGTCCTCAAGGAGAAGAACGCCATCCTGGCCAAGGTCTACAACCGCCTTCCCCTCTCCGCCGACGACATCGCCGACATGTACCTAGGCGAGTATGCGCCGCGGGTGGCGCCCATGATCACCGACACCGTCGGCCTGGTGCACGAGGCGCTCGAGGCTGGGCGCAACGTCATGTTCGAGGGCGCCCAGGCCACCTACTTGGACCTCGACCAGGGCACCTATCCCTATGTCACCTCCTCGAACCCGGTCTCGGGCGGCGCCTGCACCGGCGCAGGCATAGGCCCTCGCCACGTGGAGCGGGTGATCGGGGTGGCAAAGGCCTACGTCACCCGGGTGGGCTCAGGGCCCTTCCCCACCGAGGTCCACGGCGAGCTGGCCGAGGCCATGGTGGACCGGGGCCACGAGTACGGGGTGAACACCGGGCGCCGGCGGCGGGTGGGGTGGTTCGATGCCGTCATGATGCGCCACGCCGTCCGTCTCAACTCGCTCTCCGAGATCGCCTTGGCCAAGCTGGACGTTCTGGACACCCTCGACACCATCAAGGTCTGCGTCGGCTACGAGGCCAACGGGGTGCGTCACGAGCGGCTGCCGTACCACCAGTCGGTCCTGCACAAGGTCACGCCCGTGTACGAGGAGCTGCCCGGTTGGCGGGCCGAGCTGTCGGAGGCCACCACTCCGGCCGAGCTCCCCGGTCCGGCGCGCGACTACGTGGAGTTTCTCGCCGGCCAGGCCGGCGTGCCCATCAGGCTGATCAGTGTGGGACCCAGCCGCCAGCAGTACGTCACCCTGCACCCAGCCGACCTGTGAGGGTCTGCGTCGTCGGCGGCGGCGGCCGGGAGCACGCCCTGGCTCACGTGCTGGGCCGCACCTCTGAGGTCGTGCGATGCAAGGACGACCCCAGCCGAACCGACGCCGACCTCTACGTCATCGGCCCCGAGCGACCGTTGGTGGACGGGCTGGCCGATCGCTTGAGGAACGAGGGAAGGCTGGTCTTCGGCCCGGGTGCGGCCGGAGCCCGCATCGAGGGCTCCAAGGCATGGATGAAGGAGGTGCTGGCCCAGGCGGGCGTCCCCACCGCTCGCCACGGCGCCTTCGACGAGCTGGAGCCTGCCGTCCAGTTCCTCAAGTCCCTCCCCGGCCTGTACGTGGTGAAGACCGACGGCCTGGCCGCCGGCAAGGGTGTGCTCGTCACCGAGTCCCTGGACGAGGCCGTGGACGACGTGGCGACCAAGCTGGCCGGCACGTCATTCGGGGATGCCGGGCGGACGGTGGTGATCGAGGAGGGTCTCCGCGGCCCCGAGCTGTCGCTGCTCGCCGTGTGCGACGGCCTTGGCGGGGTGCCCCTGGCTCCGGCCCGGGACCACAAGCGACTGGGCGAAGGCAACACCGGCCCGAACACCGGCGGCATGGGCGCCTACTCGCCTGTGGCTGAGGCGGGATCAGAAGTGGTCGACGAGGTGATGGAGCTGGCGGTGGCCCCTACCCTCGCGGCCCTGCGCCGGTTGGACATCGACTATCGGGGCGTGTTGTACGCAGGGCTGATGCTCACGCCCGAAGGCCTCAAGGTTCTGGAGTTCAACGTGCGCTTCGGCGATCCCGAGGCCCAGGTGGTGCTACCCCGCTACAGAGGCGACCTGGCCGCCTTCCTGGCCGAGGCGGCCGCCGGTCAACTCAGCACCGAGCCCACGTTCAGCGACGACGCCTGCGTCACGGTGGTCCTCGCGGCCGCGGGCTACCCCGCCTCGCCCCGGACCGGTGACGTGATCACCGGTGTCGAGGAGGCGGAGTCGGAGGAGGGCGTGGTCGTCTTCCATGCCGGCGTCGAACGCCACTCCGACGGGCGCCTCCTCACCGCCGGCGGCCGGGTCCTCGACGTCACCGCCCTCGGCTCCAGCGTCGAGGAAGCCCGCCGGCGGGCCTACGAGGCGGTCGCCCACATCTCCTTCCCGGGCATGCAGTATCGGGGGGACATCGCTGCGGAGGCGGAGGGTGCATGAGGGTCGCTGTGATCATGGGTTCGCCCAACGACAAGGACAGGATGCGGGCTGCGGGCGAGATGCTCGAGCGCTTCGGGATCGAGGTCGACGAGCGCGTGATGTCGGCCCACCGCAACCCCGCCGAGGTGGCCGCCTTCGCTTCGGGGGCTCGTGACGACGGCTATGCGGCCGTGATCTGCGGAGCGGGCATGGCCGCCCATCTGGCCGGCGTGGTGGCGGCCCACACCACGCTGCCCGTGGTGGGGGTGCCGCTGTCGGGGGGGATACTGGGCGGCGTGGACGCCCTCTACGCCACGGTGCAGATGCCGAAGGGCATCCCCGTGGCCACCGTTGCCGTCGACGGGGCCGCCAACGCCGGCATCCTGGTCGCCGAGATGCTCGCCATCACCGACCAGGCCGTGTCCGAGAAGCTGTCCGAGTTCCGGGCGGGGGGCGCCCGGTGACCGTGCTGGGCCCGTCAACCTCCACCACGACGGAGGGGTGGCGGTGATTCCCCGCTACACCCTGCCCGAGATGGCGGCGTTGTGGAGCGACGAGGCCCGCTTCGCCACCTGGCTCGAGATCGAGCTGCTGGCCGTCGAGGGGTGGGCCCGCCTGGGCATGGTGCCCACCGAGGCGGCTGTTCAGGCCAGACAGCGAGCTCCCCGGATGACAGCCGCCTTCGTGGACGCCGTCGCCGAGCGCGAGGCGGTCACCGATCACGACGTGGCCGCCTTCGTGGACGTGGTCCAGGAGACCATCGGCCACCCCGCCGGCAGCTGGGTCCACTACGGGCTGACCTCCTACGACGTGGTCGACACCGCCCTGTCGGCCCGGCTGGTGAAGGCCGCCGACCTCCTCCTCGACGCCAGCTCGTCCCTGGTGATGGCCCTCAAGCGTCGTGCCTTCGAGTTCCGGGCCACGGCCATGGTCGGTCGCACCCATGGGATGCACGCCGAGCCGGTCACCTTTGGCGCCAAGCTGGCCCTGTGGTGCCTCCAGGCCGACCGCGACCGCCGGCGCCTCCGGGCCGCCCGCCGAGCGGTGGCAGTGGGCAAGCTTTCCGGCGCTGTGGGCGCCTACTCCACCATCGACCCCGCCGTGGAGACCCACGTCTGCACCCAACTGGGCCTCGACCCGGTCCCCGCCACCCAGGTCATCGGCCGTGACCGCCATGCCGAGTACCTGTGGGCCTGCGCATCGGTGGGCGCCAGCGTGGAGGCGTTCGCCACCGAGGTCCGCCACCTCCAGCGCACCGAGGTCGGCGAGGTGCACGAGCCCTTCGCCAAGGGCCAGAAGGGCTCCTCGGCCATGCCCCACAAGCGCAACCCGGTGGTGTGTGAACGCCTGTCGGGCCTGGCCCGGCTGCTGCGCGGCTACCTGGGCGCGGGCCTGGAGGACGTCGCCCTCTGGCACGAGCGGGACATCTCCCACTCCTCCGTGGAGCGCGTGGCCCTCCCCGACGCCAGCCACCTCGCCTACTACGCCCTCCGGAAGATGACCTCGGTGGTGGAGGGGCTCGAAGTGGACAAGGCGCGGATGCTCGAGAACCTGGAGCGGTCGCACGGGCTGGTGTTCAGCCAGCCCGTACTGCTGTCGCTGGTGGGAGCAGGGCTCGATCGCGACACTGCCTACCGGATAGTGCAGCGCAACGCCATGGCCGCGTGGGAGCAGGGCAAGGACCTGCGCACCATGCTCGAGGCCGACCCCGAGGTCGCCCTGCCCGCCGATGCCCTCGACGACGCCTTCGATCTGGGGCGGGCCCTGCGCAACAGCGGCCGGGTCTTCGAGCACCTGGAGGCCGTCGAGTGACGGCGCTCCCCCTGCTGCGGTCGGGAAAGGTCCGTGACGTCTACGACGCCGGCGGGGGCAACCTGCTCATGGTCACCTCCGACCGCATCTCGGCCTTCGACGTGGTGATGCCCGAACCCATCCCCGACAAGGGCAGGTGCCTCACCGCCATGACCGCGTTCTGGGTCGACCACATGTCCGACGTTGCTCCCAATCACCTGGTCTCCGTCGATCCCGCCGACCTCCCGGAGGCGGCCTCGGGCATCGGCGACCTGGAGGGGCGGGCCATGCTCGTGCGCCAAGCGGACATGTTGCCCATCGAGTGCATCGTGCGGGGCTACCTCTCCGGATCGGCGTGGAAGGAGTACCGCGCCCACGGCACCGTGCACGGTGCTCAGGTGCAACCGGGCCTCGAGGAGTCGGCCCAGCTGCCCGAGCCCATGTTCACCCCCTCCACCAAGGCCGAGTCTGGACACGACCAGAACGTGTCCTTCGACGAAGCGTGCCGGCTGGTCGGCGTGGGCGTGGCCGAAGCGGCTAGGAGCATCAGTCTGGCCACCTACGTCCGGGCCTCGACGTGGGCTGCCGAGCGAGGGATCCTCCTGGCCGACACCAAGTTCGAGCTGGGCTTCATCGACGGAGAGCTGGCCATCTGCGACGAGGTGCTCACCCCCGACTCCTCCCGTTTCTGGCCCGCCGCAGAGTGGCGCCCCGGCGCCGTGCCCCCCTCGTTCGACAAGCAACCGCTCCGCGACTGGCTGGAGGAGAGCGGTTGGGACAAGGCCCCGCCGGCCCCGCACCTTCCGCCCCACGTCGTGGAGTCCACGCGCTGGCGTTACGTCGACGCCTACGAGCGCATCACTGGCCGGCACTTCGCCCATTGGCCAGGAGTAGCCGAGCGATCCGGAGACCCGTGAGCAC
>JALZKD010000136.1 GCA_030859405.1 Actinomycetota bacterium
CCGGGTCTCAGATCGGCGACGCCGTAATCGGCCTGACCTGGCTTGGTGGTGTCCACCGAGCCCACGATCTCCACCCTCTGCTGGGCCTGCGCCCGGGGCAGCCCGATCAGTTGCTGGAAGGGCTCCGTGACCCCGTCCTTGATTCGGAGCAGGATGATCTCGTGATCTTCTCGACCCTTGTTGGCCAGCTCGAAGCTGGCGGGCCCGGCCGCCAATGTGGGAGGGATGCCCTGGAAGGCGTAGTCGGTGCCGATGACGTCGACCCGCTTCCAGCCGCAGTTCTGCAGGTCGTAGGCGTGAACCCGGGTCTCGGCGGCCTGGACGTCCGGCTGCCCGAAAACCGAGATGTCCCCGCTCTGGCTGATCTCCCGGGTCTTGGCGATGAGGAGGTTGGCTTCAGTCTTGATCTCCTGCGGCACCAGCGGCTCGATCTGGTTCATCAGGGGGAGGACCTTCTCCCCGATGAACTTCTGGACCTCCGCCCTCTGTTGAGCGGGGGACAGCGCCGCCACGTCGAGCACGGGCGGTGGCACGGTCTCGAGCTTGAGGCTCGTGTCGCAGTACGTCCGACGCCGCTCCGCCGCCTGATCGACGGTGGTCTTCGTCTGGGCGCCATCACCCTCGCCGCCTTCGTCCCTGCAGGCCGTCAGGCCCATGCTCAGAGCCAAGAGGAGGACTCCCCAGCTGGCTGCTGCGCCCCGCAGCCGGCGCATGCTTGCGCTCATAGGAACTACCTCCTGTCAGGTTCCGACGGGAGGCTAGCGGTAGTGCTCTGGTGGCGGCTCCTCCTCTTTGACCTCACCCCCGGTCACCTCATCGGCACCCGTAGGCTCGCGCGCCGCCGAAGGGGGGTCCGTCCCCGGCGGCACATCAGTGGGACCGGCGTCGCCGATGATGTGGGGGTCGTTGACCCCGACCGGCATGTCGCGCAGCTGATCGAGGAGGTCGTCCTCCACGGGCTGGGGCGGGTCGTTCTCCATGCCCTCCACCTACCCGTCTACGAGTCGTCCCAAGCCGGATTGCGGCAGTGAGCATTCTTGCCGGTAGCGTCCTGGTCCATGGCCCAGACCGGTCCCACCTTCGAGGGCCTGCGGCGCGTGATCCACATTGTGCACACCGTCGGCCTCGGAGATCGGACGAGCTACGAGGCGGGCACTCTCACCGTCTCCGCTCACGAAGCTGGCGCCCACTTCGACGACGATGTCCTTGGCCAGGTCCGCCTGTCCTGGGTCTCCCCCGGCGAGCCCGCCCGCATCGTCAAGGTTCTCGACGCCGTCGAGCCCCGCTCCAAGGGCCGGGGCGGCGCCGGCATCTTCCCCGGCTTCCTGGGCCCGGCCCGACCCCAGGGGAGGGGCCAGACGCACGTGCTCCGAGGCGCCGCCGTGGTGGCGGCCGGCTACCTGCCCCGGGCCCAGGAGGCGGTGGTGGACATGGCCACGCCGAGGGCTCATCTCAGCCCTCTGGCGAGCACCCACAACCTGGTGGTGGAGTTCGACCCGCCCTCGGGGGCCGACTGGCGAGCGGTCAGCACCGCCCTCCGCCAGGGGACGGTGGCGCTGGCTGCCTTCCTGGCCGAAGCGGCGCTGGACGCCCCTCCGGATGAGGAAGAGGTCCTCCCGCCGCTGCGGCTGAGCGGCGGCGACGGGCTTCCCCGGGTGGGTGTGGTCACCAACCTTCAGACGCAGGGGACGTTCAAGGAGACGTTCGTCTACGGACGCAGCTTCGCCGGCGCCCTGCCCACCCTGCTCGGCCCGGGCGAGCTCGAAGACGGCGCCGTGGTCAGCGGCCAGTTCGGCCACCCCTCGCTCAAGAACCCAACCTACCTGTACCAGAACCACCCGGTGGTGGGCGCCCTCCTCCGCCGCCACGGGACCGACCTCGACTTCGCCGGGGTCGTCGTCTCCCCCGAGCCCGTCGACCAGGATGGCAAGGAGCTGGTGTCGGCCCACGCCGCCCGCCTGTGCGCCGGCGCCGGCTTCGACGCCGCCATCGTCACCAAGGAGGGTGGGGGCAACGCCGACGCCGACGTCTCGTTGAAGATGGACCGCCTCGAGGAGCTGGGCATCGCCGCTGTGGGCCTGTTCGCGGAGATGGCCGGTCCCGACGGCACCGCCCCTTCCATCGTCGTCCCCCCCAGCCGGGCCACGGCCATGGTGAGCACCGGCAACTACGACGAGACGGTCGAGCTGGGCCCCACCGAGCTGGCCGTGGGCGGGGAGCGGGTCGCCCTGGTCGACGAGCCGGCCACGTCCGAGATGGAGCTTCCCACCGCCGCCTTCTACGGAGCCCTGAGCCCGCTGGGCTGGGGCCGCCTCACCTGCGGGGAGACAGTGGCGTCATGACCCGAGTCGTCCACTACCTCAACCAGTTCTTCACCGGTGTCGGTGGCGAGGACGCCGCGTCCACCCGCCCCGCCCGTGTCGATGGAGCTGTGGGCCCCGGGCGGAAGCTGCAGGCCTTGCTGGGGGAGGACTTCGAGGTGGTGGCCACCGTCTCCTGCGGTGACGACTACGCCGCGGGCGAGGCCAAGGCGGTGGAGGAGATCCTCGCCCTGGTGAAGGAGGCCCGGCCCGACCTGTTGGTGGTGGGCCCCGCCTTCTCGAGTGGCCGCTACGGGCTGGCCTGTGGTCGCCTGGCGGCCGCCGCCGCTCGAGGGGGGTTGGCCGCGGTGGCCGCCATGCACGAGGACAACCCCGGCCTCGAGGAGGCTGAGGGGGCGGCGGTGGTGAGCAGCGGTGAGGCCGCCCGCGACATGGGGCCCTCGCTCGAGACTCTGGCCGCGGCGGCCAGGAAGATCGTCGCCGGCCAGCCCCTCTCAGAGGCTGACGGGCGCCTGGGCCGCCCCGCCCGCCGCAACCGCGTCGCCGACCAGAACGCGGCCGAGCGAGCCGTCGCCCTGGTGCTGGCCCGCCTGGAGGGGGACACCGACGCTACGGAGGTCCCGCTTCCCGACTTCGACACGGTGACGCCGGCCGCACCTGTCGAGGACGTCTCCGAGGCGGTGGTGGCGCTGGTGAGCGAAGGAGCGGTGGTCCCCGCTGACAACCCCGACAAGCTGGAGTCGGCCCGGGCCACCCGCTGGGGCCGATACTCGCTCGAGGGCAGGGACTCGCTCCCCGCCGGCGAGTTCATCTCCGTGCACGGCGGTTTCTCCACTGTGGCGGCCAACGAGGACCCCCAGCGCATCCTGCCCCTCGACGTGGCCCGCCAGCTCGAGGGGGAAGGCGCCATCGGCCGCCTCCACGACGAGTACCTGGTCACGGCGGGCAACGGCACGTCGGTGGCCAACGCCAAGCGCTTTGGCACCGAGTGGGCCGTGGACCTGCGCAAGTCGGGTGTGCGAGCCGCCATCCTCACCGCCACGTGAGGGACCGGCACGCGTTGCGGGTCAACGCTTGCGAAGGAGCTGGAGCGGGCTGGCATCCCCACCGCCCTGCTGTGCAACCTGGTGTCCATCGCCACCAGGGTGGGCGCCCCGCGCGTGGTGCCTACCCGCGGCATCCCCTACCCCACGGGAGACCCCTCACTCGGGCCCGAACAGGAGCGGGCATGGCGGCGCCAGCTGGTGGAGACGGCCCTTCGCGCGGTCTCCACGGCGGTGGACCAGCCCACGGTGTTCGAGGGCAGCGGCAACGGAGAAGCGAAGGTCGAGCAGGCCAAGAAGGCCGAGCAGGCCAAGAAGGCCAATCAGGCCAAGAAGGATTGAGACTGACGTGAGCAGCATGCCGGTCATCAGCGGGGCCGCTCAGGTCCTCGCCCACGCCCCGGGCCTGGCCCGCCACGGCTCGAAGCCCCGGCGGGAGCTGCCGAGGGACGGCGAGGTCGAGAGATCGTTCCTGGCCTCGTTGCGCACCTTCGAGCAGGCCGTGGCCTACCCGCCGCATCAGGCCTACCTGGGCGCAATCCACCCCCGCTCCCTGCCCGAGCGGCCCTGGTACACCACCACCGACGCGGAGGCGTCACGCTTCGCCTCCGCCGGCGAGCTGATGCCCGAAGCGGAGCTCCTCGGGCTGCTGGCCGCCGTGGACCACTTCGACCTGCTCACCCTCGACCAGGAGGTGGCCGGGGAGGCAGCCGCGGCCCTGGCCGGCCATCCGCTGGCCAAGCACCTCGACCTGGAGCGCATCGAGCGAGCGGTGGGCGACGTGGGCAAGGTGGCGACCGAACCGGGTTCGATTCCGGTGCATCTGGGCGCCCACCGCCTGGCCGG
>JALZKD010000056.1 GCA_030859405.1 Actinomycetota bacterium
CCGACCACGGTGACCGCTCGGGCAGTGGTCCCGACGCATGGTATGCATCGGGCGTGAACTACAGGCGGTTGGGCTCGAGCGAGCTGGAGGTCTCCGAGATCAGCCTCGGTTCGTGGCTCACCTTCGGAGCGGGAGTCGAACGGGATCAGAGCGCGGCGTGCATCAAGCGCGCCCTCGACGTCGGCATCAACTTCTTCGACACGGCCAACGTGTACGGACGCGGTGCGGCGGAGTCGTTCCTGGGAGAGGTTCTTCGAGGCCTCGACCGCTCGTCGTACGTCCTCGCCACAAAGGCCTTCTTTCCCATGTCCGAGCAGGACCGCGGCCTGTCGGCCAAGCAGGTCCACAAGCAGTGCGAGGCCTCGCTGCGCCGCCTCGGGACGGACTACGTCGACCTGTACCAGTGCCATCGCTACGACACCGAGGTACCGCTCGAGGAGACCATGGGGGCCCTCACCCAGCTGGTGAGCCAGGGCAAGACCCGCTACATCGGCTTCAGCGAGTGGAACGCGGAGCAGATCCGCGCCGCCCTCGAGTTGCCGGGGGTGGAGCGTTTCGTCTCCAGCCAGCCCCAGTACTCGATGCTGTGGCGCCAACCCGAGGAGGAGGTCTTCCCCGTCTGCGCCGAGGAGGGCATCGGCCAGATCGTGTGGTCGCCGCTGGCCCAGGGAGTGCTCACCGGCAAGTACCGGCCGGGGGCGCCGCCACCCGAGGACTCCCGGGCCGCCAGCCCCAGAATGGGCCAGTTCATGGCTCGCTGGCGCCGCGACGACGTGCTGGCGGCTGTGCAGCGGCTGGGGCCCGTCGCCCAGAGCCGGGACCTGTCCATGGCCCAGCTGGCACTGGCATGGGTGCTCCGGGACCCCAACGTGGCCTCGGCCATCGTGGGCGCCACCCGTCCCGAGCAGGTGGAGGCCAATGCCGCCCCCGCCGGCGTCACCTTGGGCCATGACACCCTGGCCGAGATCGACGAGATCCTGGGGGACCTCCAGCCCTGAGGCCCCGAGGATCCACTGCGTCGAGCTGGGTGCAGCGTCAGCGGGCCTTCGCCGATCGGCTCGGTCACCGCGACCCGTCCGATCTCGTGGAGGGGACCATGGTGGTGCTCCCGTCGGCCACCTTCGCCGTGGACGAGCTGCGCAAGATCACCGCCATCGTGCACTACGAGGAGCGGATGCTCTTCACCGCGCTCCTGCTGCGCTGCCCTCGGCGTCGCCTCGTCTACCTCACCTCCCTGCCCGTGGACGAGACCATCGTGGAGTACTACCTGCGCTTCCTTCCCGACCCGATTGGTGCCCGTAGGCGGATGCACCTGGTCTCGCTCGGTGACGGCGGCCCCAAACCCCTCACCCACAAGCTGCTGGATCGTCCCGACGTCATGGGACGGGTGCGGGAGCTGGTCGACGACGATGGCGCCTTCGTCCTTCCCTTCAACGTCACGGCTGCCGAAGGGCGTCTGGCCGACGCCCTCGACCTGCCCTTCTACGGAGCGGGCCCCCACCTCGCCTTCCTGGGCTCGAAGGCAGGTTCGAGGCAGGTGGCCCGCAGGGCCGGCGTGGCCGTGCCGGCGGGTTCCGAGGGTCACCACTCCCTGGCCCAGGTCGAGGACGCCGTCGAGGCCATCCGAGACAGACGCCCAGGCGTCCAAGCGGTGGTCATCAAGCTCAACGAGGGCTTCTCCGGCCAGGGGAACGCCATCGTGGACCTCAACGGGCCGGTCGGGCCCCTGCCCGGGTCGAGGACCACCTTCTGCGCCGCCGACGAGTCGTGGTCGTCGTATCCGGCCAAGATCGCCCGGGATGGAGCCGTCGTCGAGGAGCTGCTGGGCCAGCAGGGCAAGGCCTCACCCAGCGTGCAGATGCGCATCGCCCCTTCCGGCACCTACGAGGTGCTGTCCACCCATGATCAGATCCTGGGGGGCAACGCCGACCAGGTGTACCTCGGGTGCCGCTTCCCCGCCGACGGGGCGTACCGGCTGGCGATCCAGGAGTCGGCCAGGAGCGTGGCCGAGGTGCTGGCCGGCGAGGGCGTGATCGGCTCGTTCGGGATCGACTTCCTCGTCGTCCCGGGCCACGACGAGGGCGGCCTCTACCTGAGCGAGATCAACCTGCGCCTGGGCGGCACGACCCACCCGTACTGGATGGCACGACTGGCGACCGACGGGAAGTACGACCCTACGACCGGGGAGCTCATGGCCGGCGACCGGCCCACCTGCTACGTGGCCACCGACAACCTGAAGTCGGAGCACCTCCTCGGGCACAGGCCCGGCCAGGTCATCGACGCCGTCGACCGGGCCGGCCTCGGCTACGACCCCGTCACCCGTACGGGCGCCACCCTGCATCTCCTGGGCGCCGTGGAGCGGTTCGGCAAGATGGGCGCCACGTGCGTGGCGGGGTCGGCGGAGGACGCCGAGGATCTCTACCGGGAGGTGCTCGGAGTCATCACCGCCTTGGGCGACGCCCCCCGCCCATGACGCCCCCGGCCACCTCGCCGCAGTCAGAGCTGGAGGTGGAGGGCCGGGTGGTGACCATCACCAACCCCGACAAGGTCTTCTTCTCGGCCCGGGGCGAGACCAAGCTCGACCTGGCCCTCTACTACGTGGCCGTCGGCCAAGGGGCGCTGCGAGGCGTGTACGAACGGCCCACCGTGCTCAAGCGCTTCCCGAACGGCGCCGAAGGCGACTTCTTCTACCAGAAGCGGGCTCCTGTCAAAGGCCGCCCGTCGTGGCTGGAGACGGTCACCGTGGCCTTTCCGAGCGGCCGCAGCGCCGAGGAGCTCTGCCCCACCGACGTCGCCCACGTGGTCTGGGCCGCCAACCTCGGTTGCATCGACCTCAACCCGTGGCCAGTCCGCCGGAACGACGTCGACCATCCCGACGAGCTGCGAGTAGACCTCGACCCCCAGCCCGGCGTGTCCTTTGCCACAGTGCGCGAGGTGGCGCTCGAGGCCAAGGCAGTGCTGGACGAGCATGGCCTGGCGTCGTTCCCCAAGACCTCGGGCTCACGAGGCATGCACCTGAACGTCCGCATCCAGACCCGCTGGGGCTTCACCGAGGTCCGCCGGGCGGCCCTGGCCCTGGCGCGGGAGCTGGAGCGGCGGCGCCCCCACCAGGCCACGTCGGCGTGGTGGAAGGAGGAGAGAGGCGAGCGGGTGTTCGTGGACTACAACCAGAACGCCCGGGACCGAACGGTGGCATCGGCCTACTCGGTGCGGGCCAATCCCGAGGGGAGGGTATCCTGCCCGCTCGACTGGGAGGAGGTCGCCGACGTCGAGCCCGCCGACCTGACCATTGCCACCGTGCCCGCCCGGTACGCCCAGAAGGGTGATCCCGGGGCCTCCATCGACGACAACGCCTGCTCCCTCGATGCCCTGCTCGAGCTGGCCGCTCGGGACGAGGAGGAGGGCCTGGGTGACGCTCCCTGGCCGCCGCACTTCGCCAAGCAGCGGGGCGAGCCCCGGCGGGTGCAGCCGTCCAAGGCGAGGGCCGAACCCGAACCGCCCGCCTCGTGATCCAGCCCTCGGGTGCAGGGTTCAGGTGGGCGGGCCGACACCCCCACCGCTGAAGACGACGGCCAGCTCCTCGGGGGGTGTGACCTCGAGCTGGGCATAGGTACAAGAAGCGGGGTCGCGGTCCGGGCGCCAGCGGCGGAAGGTGGTGGCGTGGCGGAAGCGATCTCCCTGGAGGTGGTCGTAGGCGACCTCGCACACCAGCTCGGGACGAAGCGGCTCGAAGGACAGATCGCGGCCTGCGTTCCAGCGGCTGGGCGTGCCTGGGCGACGCCCGTCGCCCTCGTGGTGCCACGGATGGGCAGCGGCATCGTCCATGTACGGGGCCAGCTCTCCCACCAGCTGGCGGCGGCGCTCCATGGTGAACGAGGCGGTGACGCCGACGTGGTGCAGGGTGGCGGCCTCGTCGTAGAGACCGAGCAGCAACGAGCCCACCACGCCCCCCGTCTTGTGCCAACGGAATCCGGCGACGACACAGTCCGCGCTGCGCTCGTGCTTGACCTTCACCATGGCTCGCTCACCCGAGCGGTAACCCAAGTCGAGCGGCTTGGCCACCACGCCGTCGAGACCCGCCCCCTCGAAGCGATCGAACCAGTCCAGGGCCACGGACCGGTCACGGGTGGCGGGGGTGAGGTGCACCGGGGTGCTGGCGCCGGTCAGGGCCCGCTCGAGGCCGGCCCGGCGGTCGGAGAAGGGCCGAGGGCGGAGGTCCACGTCGTCCAGACCGAGGACGTCGAAGGCCACGAAGGAAGCCGGGCTCTCCGAGGCCAGCTTCCTTACCCTCGACTGGGCGGGGTGGATGCGCTGGAGCAGGGCGTCGAAGTCCAGACCACCAGGTCCTGCGATGACGATCTCGCCATCGAGCACGCAGCGATCCGGTAGCTCGGAACGCACTGCGTCCACCACCTCGGGGAAGTATCGGGTGAGGGGCTTCTCGTTGCGGCTCCCGAGCTCCACCTCGTGGCCGTCGCGAAAGACGATGCAGCGGAACCCGTCCCACTTGGGCTCGTACACCATCGCCCTGCTCGGGCCATCGGCACGGGGCAGCTCGCGGGCCAGCTTAGCCAGCATGGGTGCCACGGGGGGCATGACCGGCAGGTCCACACGCTCACCCTAGGGACTGGCGACGGATACGGTGACGTTCGTGACGCTCGTGCGGGTCATTCGTCGCCTGGCGCGCTTGATGCTGTCGGCGATCTTCGTCGTCGGCGCCGGCGACGCGCTCCGCAAGCCCGAGCCCCGGGCCCAGATGGTCGACTGGATAAACCTTCCCAGGCCCAACCGGCTGGTCCAGGCCAGCAGCGCCGGTCTCCTGGCCGGCGGCATGGCCCTGGCCCTCGGGGTGAGGGAGCGGGAGGCCGCGGTGTTGGCCTTTGCTCTCCTGGTCCCCACCACGGTGGGCGGGCACGCCTTCTGGCGGGAGGACGACGAGCAGGCCCGGCGAGGCCAGCGGATCCATTTCATGAAGAACCTGAGCATCCTGGGCGCGCTCCTGTACATCGCCACCGGCGCGGACCACCGGGCCTGACCCGTGGGAGCAGCCATCACGGTCCAGGACCTGCACAAGTCCTACGGACAGCTCGAAGCGGTGCAGGGCGTGGACCTCGAGGTCCACGAGGGCGAGATCTTCGCCTTCCTCGGCCCTAACGGTGCGGGGAAGACCACCACTGTGGAGATCCTGGAGGGCTATCGCCCCCGCAACTCGGGCCACGTCGAGGTGCTCGGCGCCGACCCCTCGAGGTCGACCGCGGCGTGGCGGTCTCGCATCGGCGTCGTGCTCCAGACCTGTCAGGTCTGGAGCCTGCTCACCGTGCGGGAGTCACTGGAGCTGCACGCCGGGTACTACCCGTCGCCGAGGGACGTGGACGAGACCATGGCCTTGGCCGGTCTCGCCGAACGGGGCGACCAGCGGGCGGGGAAGCTCTCGGGGGGCCAGCAGCGCCGGCTCGACGTGGCGCTGGCCCTGATCGGTGATCCCGAGCTGCTGTTCCTCGACGAGCCCACCACGGGGTTCGACCCCGCGGCCAGACGGGCGGCCTGGGAAGTCGTCTCCAGCCTGGGCAAGCTGGGCAAGACGGTCTTCCTCACCACCCACTACATGGAAGAGGCCGAGCACCTGGCCGATCGGGTGGCCATCATCAAGGACGGTCGCATCGTGGCCCAGGGCAGGCCCGACGAGCTGGCTGGCGGTGAGCGGGCGGCCACGTCCATCCGCTTCCGGCTCCCCCGAGGCCTGGGAGCCGGTGAGCTGCCTGCCGGCATAGCCCCGAGGGCCGTCGAGGGCGATGGCGGTCTCCGTATCGCCAGCCGGGAGCCCGTGCGCGACCTCGCCGAGCTGTGTGGATGGGCGGTGGGACGAGGGATCGAGCTCGAGGACCTGGAGGCGGTGCGACCGAGCCTCGAGGACGTGTACCTGGAGCTCACGAAGGGCTCGGAGGCGTGAGGTCGGCTCGCCTCATCTGGCACCAGTACCGCTACGACCAGCGCACCTTCTGGCGGGACCCGGCCGCCGTCTTCTTCACGGTCGCCCTCCCCCTCATCTTCTTGTTCATCTTCGTCTCCATCTTCGGCAACGAGCCCATCGAGGCGGGCGGGAAGGAGATCAAGGGCTCCACCTACTACGTGCCGGGCATCCTGGCCCTCGCCATCGTCTCCGCCACCACGGTCAACCTCGCCATCACCTTGACCACTCTGCGGGAGCGGGGCACCCTTAAGCGGGTCCGCAGCACCCCTCTGCCCCCGTGGGTGTTCATGGCCGGGCGGCTCCTCACGGCCCTCGTGGTCTCCGTGCTCATGGTGGTGGTGGTCACGCTGCTGGGCCGGCTGGTGTACGGCGTCGACGTGCCCACGGGGACCCTTCCGGGGCTGGCCCTCGCCGTGATCATCGGCACAGCGGCGTGCTGCTGCCTGGGCTTCGCCCTGACGGCCATCATCCCGAGCGAGAGCGCGGCGCCGGCCGTCAGCAACGCCCTCGTCCTGCCGATCTACTTCTTCTCGGGCATCTTCATCCCCAACAGCGAGATCCCTCAGGGCATGCAGGCGGTCGGTGACGTATTCCCCGTCAAGCACCTCTTCGAGGCCCTGCTGACCGCCTTCGACCCTTTCACCCGAGGCTCGGGCATCGAAGGCGTCCACCTGCTGGTGCTCGCGGCCTGGGGCGTGGCCGGGCTTGTAGTGGCCACCCGCACCTTCCGCTGGTCGCCTCGGTCGTCCTAGCGCTAGCCCCGGTCGTCCTCGAAGCTCAGGCCCTCGGGCAGCTCCGGCGGCGGCAGGAAGACGGCCTGCACGAGGTCCCGGATGTCATCGGGCAATCCGTCCGTCGGGAGCTGGTCACCCCCCTCGGTGGTGGTCACGGGGGCGAAGAACCGCTCCTCGTCCACCAACAGTCCCTGCCCGAAGAACTCCTCGAAGAAGGACTTGGTGGCAGCTATGGAGAAGGTCATGGCGATGGGGGCGTGCACCTCGAAGCCCGCCTTCTCGAAGTAGCCCTTGGCTCTGGCAATGGCATTGGCCTGCCCGGGCTCGCCCTCACTGCTCGACTCCGCTCCGCTGGGCGCCGAGGCCACGTCCACCTCGAGGTTCACGCCTGCGAGCATGGCTGCGGCCTCGGATATTACGTCGACGGGATTGTCCACGGCCGAGCCGTCGCTCGGGGCATCCTCACGCACCGCCACCACCGCTGAGACCAGTGGGTCCCTTGTTTCCGGATCGAAGTCATTCCCTTCCGGTCCCATCGGCCAGAGCTTAGGGCTGACGTCCCGCCGCCACCGTGGCCGCCACCTCGGCGACCACGGGGTCGGCTTCCACCTGCTCGAGCGGCTTGGGCAGGGCCAGGGACCAGTTGGGGCGCTGTGCCGTTGTGCCTGGCATGTTGGGCCGCTCGCTCACCAACAGGGCGTCGTCCAGGGTGGGGGTGATCACAACGCTGGGCGCCTCGGCCAGCAGCTCGTAGGCGCCGAGCACCGCCTCTCTGGCCGGCGCATCCTCGTCCACACCGCTCCACTCCCCCAGGCGCCGGCGCAGCTCAACGCTGCCCTCCACGTTCGGCGCCAGGCCCAAACGCTGCTGCTCCTCCAGGTCGGCGCCCGACCAGAGCCCGGCGACGGTCGGCAGGTCGTGGGTGGTCACGGCCCCGAGGGACCGAGGCGGGAAGTGGCGTGGCGGATCCGGCTCGAACCACATGAGGCGGTAGGAGAGCACCTGGCGGCGGCCAAGCTCCTCCCGAACGGAGTCCTCCACCGTGCCCAGGTCCTCCCCCACCACGTAGGCCGCGGCCCGCTGACTCTCGAGGGCCAGGATGGCCAGCATCTCCTGGAACGGGTACCGCACGTAGGCACCTTCGGCGGGACCGGCGCCGGCCGGGATCCAGAACAGACGGAAGAGCCCCATGACGTGGTCGATCCGGAGCCCTCCTGCGTGGCGGAAACCCGCTCGCAGGGTGCGGATGTAGGGCTCGTAGCCGGCGGCGCGAAGCCGCCAGGGGTCGAACGGGGACAACCCCCAATCCTGGCCCTGAGTGTTGAACTCGTCCGGCGGCGCCCCCACCTTGGCGGCCGACGCCACGCAGTCCTGCCAGAGCCAGGCGTCCGCCCCGGCAGGGTCCACACCGATGGCCAGGTCCTGGATGAGCCCCACGTTCTGGTTGGCGGAAGCGAGCTGGGCGTCGAGCAGCCACTGCAGCCACTGGTGAAAGCGAATGCGCCGGTGATAGCCGTCGACGAACTCGAGCACCTCGGGGCCGTCGGGGCCCTGGAGGCCGGCCGGCCACTGCCACCACGGAGCGCCATAGCGCTCCACCAGCGCGCAGAACGTGGCATAGGCGGCGAGCGAGGGCCCCTGGTCCTTGCAATAGCGGTCGAAGGACGGGTCGCCGCCGAAGCCGTCCCACAACCGCTCGAGGGCCCCGAGCTTGAGCCGCCAGGCGGCGTCACGGTCGATGCGGCGATCGGCGTTCAGGCTCCGCCCGGCCGCGGCCAGGGCCTCGAGGTCCTCCCCCCGCGACACGGCCCCGGGCACGTCCTCCACCCGAAGGTACAGGGGATTGCGAAAGCACCGGCTCGAAGGGAAGTAGGGGCTTGCCTGCTGGGCCGCCGTGGGCAGCGGTGCGTGGAATGGGTTCACCATCACCACACCCGCGCCCTGTTCCGCCGACCAACGGGCCAGGCGGCCCAGGTCCGCGAAGTCGCCGATGCCCCAGCTCTGCGCCGACCGCAGGGCGTACAGCTGCACGGCCCAGCCCCACGCCCGCAGGTCGCCAGAAGGAAAGCACGCTCCCGGGCTCACGATCAGGAGCCGGTGGTGATCGTCCTCTTGGCGGCGCAGATGGTGGTAGCCAGGCGGCAGGTCCGGCGGCAGGGAGCCCTCGACGGTGAGGTCGGCGCCGTCCTCGGTACTCAACTGCCAGCGGCCTTCCACGGCCGTGTCCTGCCCCGCGTCCAGCACCCACACCGGGTCGTCCGGGCCGGTGCCCGGGGGCGACGGCTGATCCTCGGCCCCCATCGCCCCCAGCAGCGCATCCACCGTGTTGGGGGATACGTGGTGCCATTGGCCGGCGTTGTCCCGATAGGTCGAGGCGATGCCCCAAGCGGCCGGGTCGGTCATGGGCCCTTTGTAGCCGGCTACACGTGTCTACGCTCGGGTGTGTTGCTAACCGTCGGCGTTCGTCCGGGCCGAGTCACCGAGCCGCTTCTGCATGCGCAGGCGGGTCCCGCCCGTCTCCGTGGGAGACTCGAGCTGCACGGTGGTCATGAGGGTGCGAATCATGTGCAGCCCCCGTCCCGAGGTGTCCTCGGGAGCGGGCTCGCTGCGGGTGACCTCGAAGGCGTCGAAGCCCACCCCGTCGTCCTCCACCTGCACGGTGACCGCGCCGTCACCGATCTCGGCCCGCAGGCGGATAGTGCCTGGGGCGCCGTCGGGAAAGGCGTGGCGGATCACGTTGGCGCAAGCCTCGTCGAGGGCCAGCACCACGTCGGCCCGGTCGTCGGGCTCGGCGCCCACGTCCTCCAGGTACCCGGCCACGGCCCTTCGAGTCCTCGGCAGGAGCCGGGCGTCGGCAGGCAACTCGAGTTGGAGGACCAACTGGGTGGCCATGACCCCTCCGGTTTGGGCGGACTCGTGTCCAGTACCCGGAGCGGGGGCGGGGCAAACCACTGAGCGTGGGCACGGTGCTCATCGGCGCCTCTTCGTGCTCGGCGCGCTCCCTCGTCCACGACAGCCACTGGTATCCGCGCCGGTCCATGAAGGCGGCCCAGCGCATCGCCTACTACGCGGAGCGCTTCCCCATCGTGGAGCTCGATGCCACCTATCGTTTCCCCCCTACGCCCGACCTGGCTCGCCAGTGGGTGGAGCGCACGCCGGGAGACTTCCTGATAGACGTCCAGGCTTGGACCCTCCTCACCGGCAACGCCACCCTTCCCGACTCGCTGTGGCCCGACCTGCGCCTGGAGGTTCGCCCTGAGCTGCGGGATCGGCGCCGGCTCTACCTCGGCCACCTGAGCGAGGACGGGCGGACCGAGGCGTGGCGGCGCTTCGGCCACGCCCTGCTCCCGCTGGCCGACGCCGGACGGCTCGGCGCCGTGGTCCTGCGCTATCCGCACTGGCTGCGGCCCGGCGACACGGGGCGGGCCCTGCTGGCGGAGGCCCGCCGCCGCCTGGCCGACTTCCGCCTGGCCGTCGAGCTGCGGAACCACCACTGGCTGGACCAAAGTCACTGCGAGCAGACACTCGCCTTCCTGGAGGACCACGACCTGGCGTTCGTGTGTGTGGATTCGGCGCGCTCGGCCCACGCTCCGCCGGTGGTGGCCACCACCACCGACCTGGCCGTGGTGCGCCTCGAAGGCCGCAACCCCGGCGAATGGGACGAGGCCGACCTGTCCCTTGGTGAGCGCTTCGCCTACCTGTACCCGCCCGAGGAGCTGGCGGCGTGGGGGACCACCCTCGGCCAGCTGGCCGAGGCCGCCGACCAGGTGCACGTGCTCTTCGCCAACGCCTATCGAGACTTCGCGGTGCGAAACGCCGCCCAGTTGGCGGACCTGGTGAAAAGCTCGGGCCGTTGCCAACTGTGATCAGCGGGGACGGCGTGGCCGTCGCCGCCTACGACCTCGGTGGCGACGGCCCCGACCTGCTGCTGGCTCATGCCACCGGCTTCCACGGGCACGCCTGGCTCCCGGTGGTGGAGCGGCTGAGGAGCCGGTTCCGCTGTGTCGCCTTCGACGAGCGGGGGCATGGTGACTCGGGTACTGGGGTGGACGAGAGCTTCAACTGGCACCGCATGGCCGACGACGCATTGGCCGTGGTCGACGCCCTGGGACTGTGTCGACCCTTCGGCGTGGGTCACTCTTGCGGTGGCGCCCTGCTCCTGCTGGCCGAGGAAGCCCGACCCGGCGCCTTCGCCTCGCTCTACTGCTTCGAGCCCATCATGGCGCCCGTGCAGGACCCTCCACCCGCCGGCGTCGAGAACCCCATGCCGGCCCGGGCTCGAAGACGACGAGAGGTGTTCCCGTCTCGGGACGCCGCCCACCTGCACTTCTCCCAGAAGGAGGGGCTGAGGGCGCTTGCCCCGGAGGCCCTTCGCGCTTACGTCGAACATGGCTTCGACGACCTGGAGGACGGGACCGTTCGCCTCAAGTGCCGGGCCGAGCACGAGGCGCTGGTCTACGAGAACGGCCTCTCCCATCACGCCTTCCGCCACCTCGACCGGGTGCGCTGCCCGGTGACCCTGGCCTGCGGGGAGCGCACTCACACCGTGCGGCCGGCCCTGCTCGAGCGCCACGCGGCCCGACTTGGCGACGTACGGATCGACACACTCCCGGGGCTCGGCCACCTGGGGCCCATGGAGGACCCCCAGGCCGTGGCCGATTCCATCATGACCGCCTTCCTCGCCGGTCCCTGACCGACACCAGAGCCGAAGGCCCGAACCGGCGAGCGGTCAGGGCGTATCGGCCCCAATGTCGCAACCTGGTTCTACCCTTGGTCGAGTGAGCCTGCCCCTGCCCACCTCCCTTTCACCATCGAAGGTGGCATCGTTCAAGGACTGCGCCCTGGCCTTCCGTTACTCGGTCATCGACCACCTGCCGGAGCCGCCCTCGCCACCGACGTCGAAGGGCACGCTGGTCCACCGGGGCCTGGAACGCCTGTTCTCTCAGGTTCCCACCGGTGACCGCACCCCAGCCGCGGCCATGGACCAGCTGGACCTGGCGTGGAGCGAGCTTCGCCTCCACCCCGAGTTCGCCGGCCTGGGCCTCGACCGGGACGCGGAGGCCGAGTTCCGCGCCGACGCCGCCCGTCTGGTCGGCAACTACTTCGAGCTCGAGGATCCCAACCAGGTCCGTGCCGTGGGGATCGAGCTAATGCTCGAGGCCAAGCTGGGCACCATGCGCCTGCGAGGCGTGATCGACCGCTTGGAGCTCGACCAGGAGGGCGAGCTGGTGATCACCGACTACAAGACAGGAAGGGCTCCGGGGGTGGCCTTCGAGAACAGCCGCCTGGGCGGCGTGCAGTTCTACGCCTTCCTCTGCGAGCAGGTGCTGGGCCGGCGCCCGGCACGG
>JALZKD010000137.1 GCA_030859405.1 Actinomycetota bacterium
AATGGGAAGCATCATCCCTGGCGAGAGCCACAGGAGTATGCAAGTAGTTCGTCGGCGCTCCCTGACCAGGACCAGCCAGGGCTAGCCTGCGGCCGGTGGCCGAGGCAAACGAGTTGTTCCCTGCGGCGTCGGAGGAGGCGTCGACGCTCGCCGGTCCGCCGGCGCCGCTCGCCGATCGCCTGCGGCCCCGATCGCTGGACGAGGTCGTGGGCCAGGACCACCTCCTCGCTCCGGGAGCGCCGCTGCGCACGCTGCTCGAAGCCGACCGCATCTCCTCGCTCGTGCTGTGGGGGCCTCCGGGGACGGGCAAGACCACGCTGGCCCGCCTCGTTGCCCAGACGACGAGCATGAGCTTCGTGCCCATGTCGGCGGTGAATGCGGGAGTGAAGGACGTGCGCGGGGTCATCGACGCCGCCCGGCGCCGGCGGGCCCAGCTCGGCCAGGGGACGATCCTGTTCCTCGACGAGGTGCACCGCTTCAACAAGGCGCAGCAGGACGCCCTCCTGCCGGCGGTGGAGACGGGTGAGCTCACGTTCGTGGGCGCCACCACCGAGAATCCCTTCTTCGAGGTCAACGCCCCTCTGCTCAGCCGCTCGCTGCTCTTCCGCCTGGAGGCCCTGTCGCCCGGCCACGTGCGGGCCATCGTGGCCCGAGCCCTCCGGCACGAGGGGGCCGACGCCGAACCGGACGCCATCGACTTCCTGGCTCAGATCACCGACGGCGACGCCCGGGCCGCCCTGACCTCGCTCGAGGTGGCCATGGCGCTGGCCGCTTCCCGAGGCCCAGAGGGCGCCCATGTCCTGGTGACGGTGGCCGACGTCGAGGCCGCCCGCCACACCAGGGCGCTGCGCTACGAGGAGGACGACCACTACGACGTGGTGAGCGCTTTCATCAAGAGCATCCGGGGCTCGGACCCCGACGCCGGCCTGTACTGGCTGGCACGGATGCTCGCTGCCGGAGAGGACGCCCGCTTCATCGCCCGCCGCCTGGTGATACTGGCCAGCGAGGACGTCGGGCTGGCAGATTCCATGGGATTGCTGGTGGCCGATGCCGCCGCCCGCGCCGTGGAGTTCGTGGGCCTCCCGGAGGCCCAGCTGAACCTGGCCCACGCAGTGGTGTACCTGGCCACAGCGGCGAAGTCCAACCGCACCACGGTGGCGTTGGGAAGGGCCCAGGCCGACGTCAGCCAGCGCCGGACCGGACCGGTGCCGGCGCACCTGCGCGACGCGCACTACGCGGGGGCCGAGCATCTGGGCCATGGCGCCGGCTATGAGTATCCTCACGATCACCCGAGTGGATGGGTCGCCCAGCAGTATCGGCCCGACGAGGTCGCCGGGAGGACGTACTACGAGCCGTCGGCTCACGGCGAGGAACGGGAGATCGGCGAGCGCATGCCATCTGCGAGCAGACAGGCCACGGTCAGGCAGGTCCCAGTTGGACAGGAGAGTGGCCGATGACGGCGGGCGAGGTCGCCGCAATCATCGCCGCTGTGGCCGGGGCCATCCTGGTCGTCGGCATGTTGTTCGCCCTGGCGTCGTTCACCAGCACCCTTCGGACCATGCGCACCACCGTGGAGGAGCTGCGACGGGAGACGGTGCCGTTGGTCGCCGACCTGCGGGCCACGCTCGAGCAGGCCAACGCCGAGCTGGCGCGGGTGGACGGCTTGCTAGGGACCGCCGAGAGCGTGGGCACAACGGTGGACTCCGCCTCCCGGCTGGCCTATCTGGCGCTGTCCAACCCGGTGATCAAGGCCATGGCCTTCGGCGCCGGGGCCAGAGGGGCGTTCCACCGGATGCGGCGGCGAAGGAGCCGGACCTAGTGCAGCCATGCGGTGATCCCGAGGGACGGCGCTAGCAAATGTTCAAGCGCCTGTTCTGGCTTGCGGTCGGGCTCGGGATGGGCTTCGGCGTGTCCTTCTGGGTGACCCGGTTCCTGCGCCAGGCTGCGGCCCGGTACTCCCCGGAGCGCCTGGGCGACGACCTGGCCGGCGCCGTCCGGGGCCTGTCAGCCGATCTGCGGGCGGCCGTGAGTGAGGGGCGAGAAGCCATGCGAGAGCGGGAGTCGGAGCTTCGCGAGCGCCTGGGGCCCCAGTCGTGAGGCGGCGGCTGCGCCTGAGCCTGGCTGCAGGCCTGGCCCTCATCGTGCTGGGCTCGGGGTCCTCGGCTCCGGAGCCCTCGGTTTCGGGCGGTTCGCCTCCATCTGGCGAAGGAGCAGCCAACCATCAGGTCACCACCGTCGTGCTCGAGGCGGACACGCCCGGGCCACTCGCCGCCGCCCCTCCCCGTGCGCGCCGGCCCAGCCCCAGGCCGGCTGCGCGCCGGCGGTCAACGCCTCCGCCGCCATCTCCGGCACCCCCGGCACCGCCGTTCCAGGGCTCGGCCCGGTCCATCGACGGCGCCACCCGCTCCCGCATGACCTCGTCGTGGCGGCCGGGGTGCCCCGTGGCCATCGAGGACCTGCGCCTGCTCAGCGTCGACCACTGGGGGTTCGACGGGCGCGTCCACCGGGGGGAGCTGGTGGTGCACCGGGACCAGGCCGGTCGGGTGCTGCACGTCATGGGCCAGCTCTTCGAGGCTCGGTTCCCCATCGAGCGCATGCAGCTGGTGGATGTCTACGGGGGTGACGACGATCGCTCCATGGCCGCCAACAACACCAGCGCCTTCAACTGCCGCTCCGTGAGCGGTCGGGCAGGGGTGTGGTCGCAGCACTCGTACGGGTGGGCCGTGGACATCAACCCCGTGCAGAACCCCTATGTGAGCGGGGGGCGGGTCAGCCCTCCGGCAGGCGCTGTCTACGCCGACCGCTCGCTCCGCCGCCCAGGGATGATCCACGCCGGGGACGCGGTGGTGCGGGCCTTCGCCTCCATCGGTTGGGGTTGGGGAGGAAACTGGGGTTCGGCCAAGGACTATCAGCACTTCTCGGCCACCGGCCGCTAGTCCCGAGGGGTCGCCCCCGGGTGACAACGGCAAGGGGGTCGCCGGTAGGCTTGGGTCCCCATGGATGCCAACGCCCTTCGGCGCGCCTTCACCGGCTTCTTCGGGGATCGGGGCCACACTGTGGTCGCCTCCGCCGGGCTCATCCCCCATCACCCGAGGGCCCCCTTGTTCACCAACGCGGGCATGAACCAGTTCCTCCCTTACTTCCTGGGGGAGGAGCAGCCGCCGTTCGCCCGGGCCACGTCCGTGCAGCGTTGCGTGCGGGTCCGGGGCAAGCACGATGACATCGAGCTCATCGGCCGGACCACCCGTCATCTCAGCCTCTTCGAGATGTTGGGCAACTTCAGCTTCGGTGACTACTTCAAAGCCGAGGCCATCGGCTTGGCCTGGGAGCTGCTGACCGAGGTCCTGGGCCTCGACGGCGATCGAATGTGGGTCACGGTCCACCCCACCGACCAGGAGGCGACGGCGGTGTGGCAGGACGGCATCGGCTTGCCCGCCGACCGCATCCAGGCCCTCGAGGACAACTTCTGGGAGATGGGCGAGACGGGGCCGTGCGGGCCGTGCTCGGAGATCCACTACGACAAGGGCGAGGCCTTTGGTGCCGGCGGCGGTCCCGACGGGGGAGGAGAGGAGCGCTACCTCGAGATCTGGAACCTGGTGTTCACCCAGTACGACCGCCTGGCCGACCGGAGCCTGGTCGACCTCCCCCGGCGCAACATCGACACCGGGGCCGGGCTCGAGCGCATCCTGCCGCTCCTTCAGGGTGCGGGCACGGTCTGGGACACCGACGTGCTCCGGCCCGTCATTGCCGCTGCCGAGTCGGCCACGGGCTGCTCTTACGGTGACGATGCCGAGGTCGACGTCAGCCTGCGGGTGCTGGCCGACCACGGTCGGTGCATGACCTTCCTGGTGAACGACGGCGCCTTTCCCTCCAACGAGGACAGGGGCTACGTCGTGCGCCGCATCATCCGCCGGGCCGTGCGCCAGGCGTTCCAGATGGGAGTGCAGAAGAACGTGACGCCGGCCCTGGTGACGGCGACGGTCGACGTGATGGAGCAGGCCTACCCGGAGCTGGCCCGCAACGCCGGTTTCATAACCAACGTGGTGGAGCGGGAGGAGGAGCGATTCCGCCGAACCCTCCAGTCCGGGTCGAGCATCCTCGAGGACGAGATGGCCGGCGGCGGGCGGATCTCGGGTGAGCTGGCCTTCCGGCTCCACGACACCTACGGGTTCCCCAT
>JALZKD010000138.1 GCA_030859405.1 Actinomycetota bacterium
CGAGGGCTTTGCCCTCCAGGGGAGGTACTCGGCCGACGCCGTGGAGGTTGAATGGGTGGCGCGGCGCCTGCTGGCCCGCATGCACGCCTACTCCCGCCGCGTGCGCCGCCAAGGCGTGGAGCCGGCCACCACCAGGGACTTCATGCGCTTCCTCCTGCGCTGGCAGCACCTGGCGCCCGGCACCCAGCTGGCGGGCGATGAGGGGCTGGCCACGGTGATAGGCCAGCTCCAGGGCTGGGAGGCGGCCGCCGCAGCGTGGGAGCCCGAGCTGCTCGGCCGCCGGCTGCGCCACTATGACCCTGCCACCCTCGACCGGCTCTGCCACCAGGGCGAGGTGGGCTGGCTGCGGCTCAGCTTGCGGGCTCGCGACACGGACGCACCTGCCGGCGCGCCCAACAAGGCCACGCCCATCTCGGTGGTGTTCCGCGACGACCTGGAGTGGCTGCTCGAGGTGGCCCGGAGTGGCGCCGGCCCCATGGAGCCCACCGCCGGCGCAACCGCCGAGATCGCCGACGTGCTCCGCCAGCGTGGCGCATGCTTCGCCGCCGACCTCGCTCAGGCCACCAGGCGCCTGCCCGAGGACGTCGAGCGGGCGCTGTGGGACGGCGTGGCCCGCGGCCTTCTCACCTCCGACGGCTTTGGCGCCATCCGCGCCCGCGTGGCCAAGAAGGTGCAGCGCGGCCCTGAGCCGGCCCGACGTTCCCGGTTGGCACGCGGCCCCCGGGCCAGAGGCGCCGGCGCCGGACGCTGGTCGCTGGTGCCTGCCTCCCGGCCCGACGCCGACGGCGAGGAGCTGGCCGAGGAGGCTGCCGGACTACTGCTCAACCGATGGGGTGTGGTGTTCCGCGACCTGGCGCTCCGAGAATCCGTCCGCCTTCCCTGGCGTGACCTGCAGCGGGCCCTGCGCCGGCTCGAAGATCGTGGCCTCGTGCGGGGCGGTCGCTTCGTCAGCGGCTTCAGCGGTGAGCAGTTCGCGCTGCCGGCGGCGGTTGAGCAGCTGGCGCAGGTCCCTAAGCTCCCCTGCACCGGGGAACGCGTCACCGTGAACGCCACCGACCCGCTCAACCTGGTGGGAACGATCACGCCCGGGGCCGTGGTGCCCGCCCTCCGGACCCGCCGGGTCACATACCTCGACGGCGTACCCGGGTAGCGAGTCTGGCGCCGCCCGCCAGCCGTAGGGTCGGGACCGTGTCCAAGCCATCGCTGGGCGTCCTGCACAGGATGGCGCCGGCGCATCGGGCCTCGACGCCGGAGGTCGTGGCCACGTCGCTCGTCGCTCTGCACTCGACCGACCCGGCGTCGGTGCATCTGGCCGTGGCGGCCCGTACCGTCGGCGCCGGGGCGTCCGTTGCCGACGTCGACCGGGCCCTGCACGAGGACCGCACCATCGTGCGAGTCATGGGGATGCGGCGCACCATGTGGGCTGTGCCGGCGGATCTGGTGCCGGTGGTTGCCGCCGCCTGTGGCCGGGCCATTGCCACCGACGAGCGGCGCAAGCTGGTCAAGGCCGTCGAGGACCAGGCCATTGCCACCGACGGCCTTCGCTTCGTCGCCGATCTCGAGGAGCAGACGCTGGCCGCCCTGGCCAACCGGGGCCAGGCCCTCACGACGGAGTTGGCGAGCGATGTGGCCGCCCTCAAGGGAACGGTCCGTTACGGCGGCAACTCGAAGTGGGCGGCCGACGTCGGCCTCTCGAGCAGGATCGTGCTGCTGCTGACCTGCGACGGACGGATCGTGCGAACCCGGCCCGGCGGCAAGTGGACGTCCACACGGCACCGCTACTCGTTGGCGCCACCGGCTGAGGAGCCGATGCAGACCGCCGACGCCCAGGCGGAGCTGGCCCGGCGGTGGTTGTCGGCCTTCGGGCCCCTGTCCATGGAAATGGTCGGGGACCTGAAATGGTGGGCCGGGTGGACGGTGGCGGCGACGAAGCGGGCACTGGCTGCCGCTGGCGCGGTACCGCCGAGCGACCCTGTCGACGCCGGGCCCTGGGCGGCGCTCGTGCCCAGCCTCGACCCGACGACCATGGGATGGAAGGGCCGGTCGTGGTACCTGGGCGAGCTCGGGCCACAGCTCTTCGACCGGAACGGCAACGCCGGCCCCGCCATATGGTGGTGCGAGCGCATCGTTGGGGGTTGGGCTCAGCGGTCCACCGGTGAGGTCGTCACAAAGTTGCTCCTCGACATCGGTGGCGATGGCGCCAGCACCGTGGAGGCCGAGGCCGCCCGGCTGCAGGATTGGCTCGACGCCAGCGGCGCCATCGTGAAGCCCCGGTTCCCCACGCCCCTGCATAAGGAGCTCGTCTCCTAGACAGATTGCTTGGAGTACTCGATCCAACGCAGCAGCGTGATCGCCGCGTCACGGCGGCGTCGGGCGACGAGGAGACCTCGGGTGAAGGTCCTGATGGGTCGATCGTCGACGATGAACGGCCAGTCTTCGTCGCCCACTCGAAGGACGAGGTCGTAGTGAAGAGTGCTCGGCAACGCCTCGACGTGGACGGCGGCGGCGGCGACGCTCCACTGCAGCGCTCCTCCCTGGGTCCAACTCACTGAGCGGCCAACGACGGCCAGGGAACCGTCTGCTCCGGCATCGAGCACCTTCCCGAGCACGCCTGGAGCGCGCAGCCGGGCGTTCATGGAGATGGCTGGATCAGTCTCTGTTCGCACGTCGGTCCCGCCCCTCCTGTCGCCAACCGGAGGTCCGGGAAGACCCTACTTTCACGCTCCTGTCCCACGGCCACCCGGGGGATACGCCGGCGGTGGGAGCGGACCGCTAGTTTCCACCACGTGAGCGAGGAACGGGCTAGAGACGCAGGCGACGACGAAGACGTCGACAAAGAGGTCATGGACGTGTTCGTCGAGACGCCCAAGGGCAGCAGGAAGAAGTACGAGCACGACCATGAGCTCGATGTCATGCGGCTGGACCGCCGCTTGGCGTCGGCCACCCTCTTTCCCTCCGACTACGGCTACGTGCCCGACACGGCCGGCAACGACGGCGAGGCCCTGGACGCGCTGGTGCTGGCCGACGAGCCCACCGACCCCGGCACCATGGTCAGCGTCCGGCCCGTGGGTGTCTTCTGGCTGAAGACCGACGAAGGCCCGGAAGCAAAGATCATCGCCGTCCCCCATGGTGACCCGGTGTGGGTGGAGATCGAGGACATCGACCACGTCCCCAACCACTTGAAGGCCGAGATCGAGAACTTCTTCGAGGTCTACAAGCAGTTGGAGGCAGCTCCTCATCCCACATCGGGTGGTTACGAAGGTAGGGCCGCGGCCGTGAAGGCGATCGCCGACGCTCGAGCTCGCTTCCGAGAGTCGTGACAGGCACTCCGGCCGGTCCTCCCCAGGGCTAACCCCCGTTGGCCCCGGGCAAGTGCTCGACCGAAGAGGCGCTTTTCCGGCGTGGTTGCCTGCCGCACCGTTAGCGACTGTTCTCCTCTCACAACGTCGGTGAGAGGAAACTAGAAACTAGAATCGCCAGCGCTGATTGGCGCCGCCGTGCCAGTCCCACTGGATGACTGCGGCGCCGTTTCCAGTCGACCCGCCGTGGACGTCGAGCACCCTGCCGCTGTGTCTGGCGATGACCCTGTAGAAGCCGTCGCCTAGGGGCTCGAGTCGGAATTGCTGGTTGGCGCCGCCGTGCCAGTCCCACTGGATGACTGCGGCGCCGTTTCCCGTCGACGCGCCGTGGACGTCGAGCACCTTGCCGGCGTGCAGGACGAGGATGCGGTACCACCCGCCCCCCACCGGATCCAAGCGGAACTGCTGGTTGCCGCCACCGTGGTAGTCCCACTGGACGATTGGGGCGCCCGAGGCTGGAGATGCACCGGCAACGTCGAAGACCCTGCCGCTGTGCTTGGCCCGGACCGGGCCCCACACCCAGCGCCACCGCTGGTTGGAGCCGCCGTGCCAGTCCCACTGGATGATCCCGGCCCCGTTGCCGGCTGCCGCGCCAGAGACGTCGAGCACCCTGCCGCTGTGTCTGGCGAGGATCCGGTAGGAGCCGTCGCCTAGGGGCTCAGGTCGGAATTGCTGGTTGGCGCCGCCGTGCCAGTCCCACTGGATGACTGCGGCGCCGTTTCCAGTCGACGCGCCGTGGACGTCAAGCACCTTGCCGCTGCTCAGGGCGACGATCCGGTACCAACCGCCTCCCAACGGGTCGGGCCGGAACTGCT
>JALZKD010000139.1 GCA_030859405.1 Actinomycetota bacterium
GGGTGAGGCCGCGGCCGCCTCGGTCGCCACCGCGGCGCCGAGTGCGGCGCCAGCTGCTGCCCCCCGTCCCGCCGGGCCGGCCGGTCACACCCAGCGCCTCCTCACCGTCGTGAAGGCCGGCTCCATACAGGACGTCAAGGCCACACCCAGCGACAAGGTGCACGTCTGGCCCCACCTCCTGGTCGTGGAGTTCGTGGCCGCTCTGAGCATGACGGCGTTCCTGCTCGTCTTCTCCATGTTCGTGAACGCCCCACTGCTGGGGATGGCCAACCCCAACCTCACGCCCAACCCTTCGAAGGCCCCGTGGTACTTCCTCGGCCTGCAGGAGCTCCTCACCATGTTCCACCCCATGGTGGCGGGCGTCACCATCCCCGGAATGGGCCTCTTCGCCCTGGGCGCCGCCGGCTACATCGACAAGAACCCCAGTCAGAAGCCTGAGGACCGCAAGTTCGCCGTGGCCCTCCTCACCTTGTTCCTGATGTTCTGGGCCGTCCTCGTCATCATCGGCTCGTTCTTCCGAGGCGAGGGATTCAACTTCATCATGCCGTGGGAGCAGGGCGTCCACGACATCTTCGACCTGTAGTCCGATGTCCGACGGCGCACTCATCCTCATGGCGACCATCGTGCTGTTGGCCTTGGCCGCCCTGTTCGTGTTCACCACGACCTCCCGCCGCGACCGGGGGGCTGCCCTTCAGGGCGGACAGCACACCTCCGGCGAGGGTGACGGGGAGCGAGCGTCTCCCGGGCGCGAAGTCGAGCGGGCAGCCGTCATAGAGCGCCAGGAGGACACGGCCGTGGCCGCCGCCGAGGCGGCACCACCGGTCGTGCGCGCCCCCATGGACCCCGAGGTCCTCGACGTGACGCGGCGTCAGTTCATGAACCGCGGCATCACCGCCTTCTTCGGTCTGGGCCTGGCCGGCTTCGGAACCGCGGCCATCAGCTTCCTGTGGCCCTCACGGTCCGGGGGGTTCGGCTCCAAGGTCAACGTGGGCAAGGTCGACGAGATCCTCGACCAGATCAACTCGAAGCGGGAGCCCTTCTACGTGCCCGAGGCTCGTACCTGGCTGGCCACCTACCCCAAGGACGCCGTGGCCAAGGCCGAGGACGTGTACACCGGCGCCGTCCTCGAGGGCATGAAGTCCGGCTTCGTCGCCCTGTACCAGAAGTGCGTGCACCTCGGCTGCCGGGTGCCGTGGTGTGCGGCCTCGCAGTGGTTCGAATGCCCATGCCACGGCTCCCGGTACAACCGGGTGGGCGAGAAGAAGGGTGGACCCGCACCTCGGGGCCTCGACCGCTTCGGCGTCACCGTGACCGGCGACTCCATCGTGGTCGACACCCAGGAGGTCGTACAGGGACCTCCGATCGGTGTCGACACCACAGGCCAGGGGGCCGAGGGACCGCACTGCGCGTGAGCGGCAGGCGATGACCCGTCTGGGCCCATGACCCTCCTCCTGGCTGCCAGCACTGTCCAGAGGCTGGGCACGGTCATCGTCGTCGTGCTCCTCCTCGGAGTGGCCGCCTTGGCGCTGCTCCACCTGTTCCGGCCCGAGGCCCCGGCCGCCGGCATGGAGGTCGAGCTGGCCCCCAACCGCAAGCCGTACCTCGACGACGAAGGCCTCGAGGGCCCGAGGCTCAACCGGGCCCAGGTGAGCGCCTTCCTGATGCTCGTGGTGGTCGGTGTGGGCCTGCCGGCGTACTGGTTGCGCGAACCCAGCCGCCAGGAGGGCGCGGCGCGCGGCTTCGACGAGAGAGCTGCCGAGCGAGGTTTCGTCCTGTTCCAGCCCAACGACTCACCGGTGCCCGCCGGCAACGTGGGCAAGTTCGGCTGCGGCGAATGTCATGGGGCCGCGGGCCAGGGGGGCCAGACCACCTACTCGCTTCCCGACCCCATCGATCCCAGCAAGCCTCCGCGCCAGGTCAGGTGGAAGGCGCCCGCCCTCGACACCGTGCTGCTCCGGTACTCCCCGGACCAGGTCACGTCGGTGATCGTGTACGGGCGGGTCAACACGCCGATGCCACCGTGGGGCACCGAGGGCGGGGGTCCCATGAACGATCAGCAGGTGCAGGACCTCGTCGCCTACCTCAAGAGCATCCAGCGTGACCCCCAGGAGGTCAAGAAGGAGAACCAGGAGAAGTTCGGCACCGACGGCCCGAGGCTCTTCGACGAGTTCTGCTCCCGCTGCCACACCAAGGCCTGGTCCTACGGAGAGGCCGACATACCCGGCGGTGGTGCCTTCGGGCCGAGCCTCGTGGGCGGGGCGACCACCCGCCAGTTCCCACTGGCCGAGGGCCAGGACAGCCACACGGAGTTCGTCACCAAGGGCGCCGAGTACGCCAAGGCCTACGGCATCCAAGGTGTCGGTGGCAACGAGGCAGGGGGAATGCCCGGCTTCGGCGAGATGCTGGCGCCGGAGCAGATCAAGGCCATAGTCGCCTACGAGAGGTCGCTGTGATCCGGCGCCGGCGCGGCCGGCGGGTTCCCTCGCCCGGCCCGGGGAGCGCCCGTTGACGGGCCTCTTGCTGGCGGCCCTGCGCTGGGATCCGCAGATCCGGGGATCCCTCATCGTGCTCACCGGGATCATCGTCCTGGTCGGCAGCGTGTACCTCCTGCTGGCCACCAACACCGGGGCCCGACTGGGCTTCGTGATCGCCGCCGCCGGCCTCTTTGGCTGGATGACGGTCATGGGTGCGGTGTGGACGGTGTTCGGTATCGGCATCAAGGGCGAGGAACCGAGTTGGAAGCCCTTGGAGGTGGTCTCCGGGGACCTGTCCCAGTCCACGGTGGAGGCCGCTCATGGCTTCCCCAACGGCTGGAAGCCGCTGCCCAGGAGCGACCCAGGCCTGGCCGACGCCGAGGCCGCGTCCGACGCCGTGCTCTCGGGCGAAGGCGGAGAAGAAGGCGGTGGTGAAGGCGGTGGTGAAGGAGGCAGCGAGGGTGGTGGTGAAGGCGGCAGCGAGGGTGGCGAGGGCGGAGGGGAGGAGAAGCTTCGGATGGAGCCGCCGTTCAAGAGCAAGTCGGATTACGAGATGGTCGAGGCCTTCAAGAAGGGAGGCGACACGTGGCTCTTCACCCTCCGGCACCGGCCCCATTACGTCGCCCTTCAGGTGAAGCCTTCCCAATCCGCCCCAGCCGACCAGCAGGGAAAGCCCGTGACCACGGTGCTCATGCTCCGGGACCTCGGGAACCTCAGGGCACCGTCCTTCTTCTTCATGGTGTTCTCGGGAATCCTCTTCACCATCTGCGCCTCTTCGCTACACCAGCGAGACAAGGCGGCCATGGCGAGGCAGGCTTCGGTCACCTCCCGGTAGTTCTGCAAGGCTGCACTAGGCTGGCGCCGTGGCCGAGTACCTTCCGATCTTCGCCCTGCTGGTGCTGGCCATCTTGTTCGCGGGCGTCTCCTTCTTCGCCTCATCGCTACTCGGCCCCAAGAAGCCCACCAGGGCCAAGCAGGCGGCCTACGAGTGCGGGATCGTCCCCACGCGTGAGCCGGTGGAGCGCTTCCCGGTCCGCTTCTATCTGGTGGCCATGATCTTCATCATCTTCGACATCGAGATCATCTTTCTCTACCCGTGGGCGGTGATCTTCGGCCAGCTCGGCGTGTTCGGCCTGGGGGAGATGATCGTGTTCGCGGTAGCCGTCTTCGTCTCTTTCCTGTACCTGATCAGCAACGGTGCCCTGGACTGGGGACCGGCCAAGCGCATGCGTCCAGCAGCCACAGCTGCCAGCGGGCGCACCTCCGAGTCCACGGTCCGGCGCATCAACCGGACGGAGGAGGCTGCGTAGCCCATGCCGGGGCTGGAGGACCTCAGTCACAACTTCATAACCGGCAACCTCGAGAGCCTGGTCAAGTGGGCGCGCCGCAACAGCGTGTGGCCCGCCACCTTCGGGCTGGCCTGCTGTGCCATCGAGATGATGGGGACGGGGGCGTCCAACTTCGACATGGCCCGCTTCGGCATGGAGGTGTTCCGCGCCTCACCCCGTCAGGCCGACCTCATGATCGTGGCCGGCCGGGTGTCGCAGAAGATGGCCCCCGTGCTCCGCCAGGTGTACGACCAGATGGTCGAGCCGAAGTGGGTCATCTCCATGGGCGTGTGCGCTTCCACCGGTGGCATGTTCAACAACTACGCCCTGATCCAGGGTGTGGACCAGGTCGTCCCCG
>JALZKD010000140.1 GCA_030859405.1 Actinomycetota bacterium
ACTGGGGAAGGCGTCGAAGCGGCCGGGCGGTTACCTCGGGCGCTTCCGGGCGGGTGGCAGGGACGGAGGGCCGTAAGCCTGTCCCGCCTCGAGGTAGCAGTCAAAGTGATAGTGCTCGACGCGGTCCCAGGTGCTGGCAACGTAGACGTTGGCGATCACCTGACGATGCTGGGCCCGAGCCACGAACTTCACTGGCGCCCCGCACTCGGCGCACATGGCGGAGTTGCCGGGCTCCACGAGACGCTCGACCGCCCGGCTCTGGGAGGCCGTGCTGTTGGCCGTAGTGGTCATGAAGTCTTATCGGCGCGTTGGGCGTTGACCTTGAGTCGAGTTCAGTCGAAATGAGGGCGAATGAGGTAGGCCCCGGCAGAACACCCCGCCGGCGCTGCACCGGGCCACTGGCCGGCGAGGTCAGGCCCTCTGCAGCGGCTTGTAGCGAATCCGGTGGGGCTGGTCGGCCTCACCCCCGAGACGCTTCTTCCGGTCAGCCTCGTAGTCGCTGTAGGAGCCCTCGAACCACTGGGCGCGCGAATCCCCCTCGAAGGCCAGTATGTGGGTGGCGATCCGATCGAGGAACCAGCGGTCGTGGCTGACCACCACGGCGCAGCCGGCGAAGCCCACCAGGGCTTCCTCCAGAGCACGCAGGGTGTCCACGTCGAGGTCGTTGGTGGGCTCGTCGAGAAGCAGGACGTTGCCCCCCGACGCCAGCACCAAGGCCAGGTGGAGCCGGTTGCGCTCGCCGCCCGACAGCTCGCTCACCTTCTTCTGCTGGTCGGAGCCCTTGAAGCCGAAGCTGGCGACATAGGCTCGTGCGTGGATCTCCCGGCCGCCCACCACCATGTGCTCGCGGCCTCCGCTCACCTGCTCGTAGACGGTCTTCCCCGAGTCCCCCGAGTCCAGGACATCTCGGCTCTGGTCCACGTAGGCCAGAACCACGCTCTGGCCGACCCGGAGACTTCCGCCGTCGGGCACCTCGGCGCCGGTGATCATGCGCAACAGGGTGGTCTTGCCTGCGCCGTTGGGGCCCACTACGCCCACGATCCCTCCTGGAGGCAGCACGAACGTGAGGTCGTCCACCAACAGGCGGTCCCCGTAGACCTTTCTCACCCCTTCGGCCCCCACCACCACGTCGCCCAGACGGGGACCGGGCGGGATGGTGATCTCCAGCCGCTCGGCCCGCTGGGGGGCGTCCTCGGACTGGGCCAGCAGGCTGGTGTAGGCGTTGAGGCGGGCCTTCCCCTTGGCCTGGCGGGCCCGGGGTGACATGCGAATCCATTCGAGCTCGTGCTGGAGGGAGCGGCGGCGGGCCGAGTCGGCCTTCTCCTCCCTCTGCAATCGGGCCTGCTTCTGGTCCAACCACGACGAGTAGTTGCCCTCCCAGGGGATGCCGAAGCCCCGGTCGAGCTCCAGGATCCAGCCGGCCACGTTGTCGAGGAAGTACCGGTCGTGGGTCACGGCCACCACCGTGCCGGGGTAGTCGTGCAGGAAGCGCTCCAGCCAGGCCACCGATTCGGCGTCGAGGTGGTTGGTCGGTTCGTCCAGAAGCAGGAGGTCGGGGCGTGACAGGAGGAGCCGGCACAGGGCCACCCGCCGGCGCTCACCACCCGAGAGGGTGGTGACGTCGGCATGGCCCGGAGGGAGGCGGAGGGCGTCCATGGCCACGGCGAGGGTGCGATCGAGGTCCCACCCACCCGTGGCGTCGATGTGGTCCTGTAGCGACGCCTGCTCGGCGAGGAGGGCCTCGAAGTCGGCATCCGGATCGGCGAGGGCGGTGCAGACCTCGTCATATCGGCTGAGGAGGGCTGTGACCGGGGCCACCCCTGCGCTGACGTTGCCTTGGACGTCGAGACCGGGATCGAGCACCGGCTCCTGGGGGAGGTGGCCGACACTGAAGCCGGGGGTGAGGCGGGCTTCGCCGGTGTAGCCGTCGTCCTCGCCAGCCATGATGCGCAGCAGCGACGATTTGCCCGAGCCGTTCGACCCGATCACCCCTATCTTGGCGCCCGGGTACATGGAGATGCTGATCCCCTTCAGCACCTCACGATCGGGCGGGTAGAAGCGCCGTAGCTCGCGCATGGTGTAGATGAACTGCGCCGTCATGACCTCCGACGGTAGCGGGTCGTGATCAGGGTCCCCTGACGTGGGTCGGTACGATCGCGGTGACATGTCCGACCGCAGCGCCCCCTCCTCCTTGTTCGGACCCAATGACTGGCTCGTCGAGGAGATGTACGAGCAGTACCGCGGCGACCCGTCGTCTGTGAGCGAAGGATGGCAGGAGTTCTTCGCCGACTACCGCAAGGAAGACAACGGTGCGGCTGCCGACGCGCCGCCGCAGACGGCCCCTTCAGATGCTCGGAAGTCGGCGCCGGCGCCGGCTCCCGGCAAAGCCACCGCTGCCGCCGCCGGGGCGCCGGCCGAGGGGATACCGCTTCGAGGAGCGGCGGCGGCAGTGGCCCGAAACATGGAGGCCAGCCTGGCCGTCCCCACGGCCACCAGCGCCCGGGTGGTGCCGGCTCGCCTGCTCGAGGTCAACCGCAGGATCTTGAACAACCACCTGGCTCGCACGCGGGGCGGCAAGGTCTCGCTCACGCACTTCATCGGCTACGCCGTGGTCCAAGCCCTGCGGAGCCTTCCGGTGATGAACTCAGCCTTCGTCCCCGGGAGCCCGCCGTCGGTCGTCCGCCACCAGGAGGTGGGGTTGGGCCTGGCCGTCGACGTGGCCAAGGATGACGGGAGCCGCACCCTCGTCGTCCCCTGCATCAAAGGGGCCGACCGCCTCGACTTTCGAGGTTTCTGGCTGGCCTATGAGGACCTCATCCGAAAGGTCCGGACCAACAAGCTCAGCGTCGACGACTTCGCGGGGGTCACCCTCACCCTCACCAATCCGGGCACCATCGGCACGGTGCAGTCCGTACCCCGGCTGATGCCCGGGCAGGGCGCGATCATCGCCGTGGGCGCCCTCGACTACCCGGCCGAGTACCAGGCCGCGGACCCCCGGCGCCTGGCCGAGCTCGGGGTGAGCAAGGTCATGTCCATCACCTCCACCTACGACCATCGGATAATCCAGGGAGCCGAGTCGGGGCTCTTCCTCCAGCAGGTACATCGGCTCCTCCTGGGCGAGGACGACTTCTACCGCGACGTGTTCCGCGCCGTGGGGGTCCCCTACGAGCCCGCGGAGTGGCGGCCCGACGTCAATCCCGTGGACACCGAGACAGCTCACCTCACAAAGCAGATGCGGGTGCAGAGCCTCGTCAACATGTACCGGGTGAGGGGCCACCTCATCGCCGACCTCGACCCGCTGGCGGTCAACGAACCCCGTATGCACCCCGAGCTCGACCCCTCGTCCTACGGGCTTACCATCTGGGACCTCGAAAGAGAGTTCCTCACCGGCGGGCTGGCGGGTCGGGACACGATGACCCTCGGCCAGATTCTCGGCATCCTGCGCGACGCGTACTGCCGCACCGTGGGCGTGGAGTACATGCACATCCAGGAGCCGGACCAGAAGCGGTGGATCCAGGACCACGTGGAGGGCGTGAACGCCCAGCTCTCGGCGGAGGAGCAGCGTCACATCCTGGGCCGGCTCAACGCCGCCGAGGCCTTCGAACGGTTCCTGCACACCCGCTACGTGGGCCAGAAGCGTTTCGGGCTCGAAGGAAGTGAGTCGGCGATTCCGCTCTTGGACGCCGTCGTGGACGAGGCCGCCTCCGCCGGACTGGCCGAGGTCGTGATGGGGATGGCCCACCGGGGCCGGCTCAACGTCCTGGCCAACATCGTGGGCAAGTCCTACCGCGAGCTCTTCCGGGAGTTCGAGGGCGACATCGACCCCACCACCGTCCAGGGGTCGGGGGACGTCAAGTACCACAAGGGGGCGGCCGGGAAGTTCGTCGGCCTCTCGGGCCGCGAGATCCCGGTCACGCTGGCTTCCAACCCCTCCCACCTGGAGGCCGTCGACCCGGTCGTCGAGGGCATGACCCGGGCCAAGCAGGACCTGCTGGACCAGGGTGAGGCCTTCCCCGTGCTCTCGCTGCTGGTGCACGGTGACGCCGCCTTTGCCGGACAGGGGGTGGTGGCGGAGACGTTGAACCTGTCGGCGCTGCGGGGGTATCGCACGGGTGGCACCGTCCACCTCGTGATCAACAACCAGGT
>JALZKD010000057.1 GCA_030859405.1 Actinomycetota bacterium
CCGGACCTCGGCATGCCGGCGGGACACGGTGATGTCGTCGAGCATGATCGAGCTCGCAGCGTCTCGGCCGATGGTGAGGGTGTCTTCCTTCAGTATGTACCGCGATCCTTCGTTGGGCCCCCGCGTCACCACCAGGGCGGCACCGCCGGGTGGCAGCGATATCCCCCGGCTGTAGGTCTCCACCCGGTAGGCGTTCAAGCTGTCGCCCGCCCTCCTCACAAGGCGCGTCTGCTCGGTGGGGGGATCGACGGCTGGCGAAAGGACCACTTCGCACGTGGGGCAGACGACGGCAGTAACGCTGTTCCGGCGACCGCAGTTGTTGCAGTAGCTCCCGGTCATGCCACCCCCAACTGAGGATGGCTGAGGCTACCACGACACTATGTCGTAGTTTCCCCGCCTCAGCAGCGCGGCGGCCTCGGTTGGGCGCCAGCTGTCCTTAGCTCAGCCCGCAGACGTGAGCGCCGAAGGCGAGCAGGTGGTGGAGCTGAACCGTCGATCCGCTGAGGCTGGCGAGGGCGGCCGCACCTGCCAACGGTACGAGGGCGCTGAGACGAGGGCGTGGGGGCTGGTTGACCAACGCGTCTACTCTCGCCGTGACCCCGGTCCCCGCCATGGCCAACAGCCCCGGTGCCGGCGTCGTGGAGCCGGCCAGGGCGGCTCGGGCGATGGCCCTGGCCACCACGCGGCGGTCACCGACCGCGGCAGCAGCGTCTTCGTCCGCCCAGCGCTCGGTGGCGAACCGCAGATGGGCCTCGAGCGGTCGAAGCACGGGCACCGCGGCCCCAGCCCAACCGGCGATGCGCAGGTAGCGGTGGTGGCGGCGCTCGAGGTGGGATTGCTCGTGGGCGAGGAGGGCCCGGCGCTCCCCACCATCGAGGGCCCCGAGCATGGCGGTGGAGACCACGACGTGGCCGGGGTCTCCCGGGACGGCGAAGGCCACCGGTACATCGAGGTCGAGCACCTCCAGCCCTTGGCCGCCGGCGCAGAGGCGCAGCGTGGCCCGCCACCGCCGCTCGAACCGCACGATGCCCGATGCCATCATCACCAACACGACCATGGCGCCCATTCCCGCCAGGGGCGGGACGTCGTGGCCGGCCAGCACCCGTTGGCACCATCCGCTCCGCTCTGCAAGCCAGGGGACTTGGATCAAGAAGCCCCCGGCCACCAGAAACAAGCCCCAGGCCACCCCCAAAGCCGCCACCACGGCGAGCACTGTCATGACCCGCACCGCCGTGGAGCTGCACAGGCGCGCCTGCATGAAACCGGCACCGAGGCCGGCCACCACGGCCACCAGGCAGGGAAGGAGGAGGTTGGCGCTCAACGCTCGGGACCGAGGTCGTCGAGGATCTTCCTCAGGGCTCGCTCCTCTCGGCGGGAGAGGGCGCTCACGAAGCGGCTGAGGGCCGCCTCCCGGTCAGTGGTGGCCTGCAGCGTGGCTCGCATTCGCTGGGCGGCCAGGTCTGCCTCCGAGACCAGGGGCCGGTACGCGAAGGCGCGGCCACGGGACTCGCGCTCGACCAGGCCCTTCTGCCACAGCCGAGTGAGGATGGTCATCACCGTCGTGTAGGCGGGCGGGTCGGCCATCGCCTGGCGGACCTCGGCCGGCACCATGGCGTCAGCCGATGCCCACAGGTGGGCCAGCACCTCCGCCTCCAACGATCCCATCGCCCGGCGTGCAGGCACCGGTCCTCCCGTTCAGTGTCTTACGGACTGTAGTTGCCTATTGCTCGACGGACTACTACGGTGCGCCGACCGCTCACCCTGGAGAATCTCACTTTTGAGGCGAGCGCGCTTCGGTGCGGCCATCGCTGTCCTCTTCGCCGTCCTCGTGCCGCCCCAGGAGGCGTGGTCTCTGGCCATGGCTAGAGATCTCGAGGCCAGACACTGGCTCGGTGACTACCTGCCGTTGCTCGGATTCGCTTGGCACCAAGGATGGTGAGGGAGGGGGCGGAGGTGCCAGCCGATCGGGTTCCAGTTCGAGCTGGCGGGCACGGGCCCGGTCCAGGACCTCCTTGAGAACGGCGGGGTAGCCCCGCTGGCGATCCGACGACGCCCGTCGTGCCCTGGCAACGGCACGCATAGCCAGCAGCGTGGCCATACCCGCCAAGAGGGCAATTCCAGCCGACACGGCGACGGACACCTTGGTCAGCTCACTTGTGCACACAGATCCGCGAAGCGGTGTCGCTAGGCTACTACGTCATGTCGTTTCTCTCGCCTAGAGTCACGGCGCCGACCTGGCCGTCGGTGCCCCAGTCCGTTTCTTGTGATGACCCCCTTCCGGTGCTCGCCCGTGACCCGGCGGCAACGCCTGAGAGTGGGCACCCCGGCCTCACGCCGGACCAGGTAGAGAGTCCACCTAATTGACGCCCAGGTCGAAGGCCCGGCATGCCAAGAGCAAGCGAGGGCCCACACCGCGGCGAAGGCCGCTCGACGAGCCGGTGCTGGCCTCCACTCGCTACACGCCTCCTCCGGCCACTCGCTTCCGACCGACATGGCACAAGGTCGTGGGCTGGGTGCAGGTGGCAGTGGGGCTGGTGGTGGTCGTCGTCAACTACGGAGCCGAGCTCGGCCTGGACGTGATGCCGGGAGGCCACAAGGAGGCGTACTTCCTCCTCGGGATCCTCGTTGCCGGAGGCGGCACGTGGTGGCTAGGGATCTTCGACCGTCCGGCGATGACGGGCGCTGTCATCAAGAAACATCACCCGGAGCGGGGGCCTCGATGAACCGCCTGCACCGCTGGTACTGCGCCTCCTGGCACTGGAAGCAGACACTGCACCGCTCGATCATTCCCTGGGTGCTGGACGGGGTCGACATCGGCTCCGACGTACTCGAACTCGGCCCTGGCCCGGGATTGGCCACCGATGTCCTGCGTCGTCAGGCCGCTCATGTGACGGCCGTCGAGATCGATATCGACCTGGCCCGCGCACTGCGCGAGCGCATGACCGGTACCAACGTCAAGGTCATTCACGGTGACGCCACCCGCATGTCGCTCGAGGACGAGACCTTTACGAGCGTCGTCTCCTTCACCATGCTCCATCATCTGCGGTCGAAGGAGCTTCAGGATCAGACGTTGCGGGAGACTCGTCGGGTTCTGTCTCCAGGCGGCATCTTCGCCGGCTCTGACAGCCTGGCCACGCCCCTCTTCCGCGCTGCTCATCTCTCCGACACCGCCGTCCCGGTGGATCCCGAGGGCTTCCGCACCCGGCTGGAAGCCGCCGGCTTTGTCGAGATCGACATCAGCCGTGGCCGGCGGAACTTCCGTTTCGTCGCAGTACGGCCTGCCCGGAGGAGGGATCAGGCGGCCTGACCGGCCGACGTGACGGGAATCGAACCCAGCTCGGTGGCGGACGGCCCGACGTGAGGAAGACCGCCGGCCGGAGTATCGGCCTCACCGCGGCGTGGGCCGGTTGGGCCGAATGGCCGGGGTCCCGGCTCCATTCAATGAACCGGCGCTCACCTGGACTCTGTTCTAGATCTTGCTCCCGGCTCTCTCTTCGTTGCGGCGCGACTTGTGCTGCGCCTCGTCCGACGGCGAAAGATGTAGCTCGTGATGAAGCTGGCTGCTCTGCACCGCCCCGTTGTCTGCGACTTGCTAGTAGAGGAGGGCCCGGGTGGCGGGAGCGCTTGCCCGTTTGCAGATCCCAGGCCACGAGTTCGAGCGAGGAGCGAAGCAGCCGCGAGGCCAAGGCTTGACGGCCGTTTACCTGCTTCATGACCGCAGCCCATCCTGATCCGCCCGACCTGCCTGGCTCACGGAGCCGCCGGTCGTCGGCGCTCGTGGCCGCCGGCATCTTCCTCAGCAGGGCCTCCGGCTTGGGGCGCGAGCGCGCCATGGCCGGCTATCTCGGAGTCGGTGTGACCGTGGACGCGTTTCGGGCGGCGCTGCGCATCCCCAACATGCTGCAGAACCTGCTGGGCGAAGGGACGCTGTCGGCGTCATTCATTCCCACCTACTCGAAGCTCCTGGAGCGGGATGAACAAGAAGCCGGACGGGTGGCAGGGGCGGTGGGCGGACTCCTTGCCCTCATCGCCGGCGTCATGGCGGTGGCGGGGGTGGTCTTCGCTCCAGGGCTGGCCACCGTGCTCACCCCGGGATTCGAGGGAGAGCGGCTCCGCCTCACGGTCACTTTGATGCGCGTCCTGACCCCGGGTGTGGCCTTTCTCGTGCTGTCGGCATGGTGCCTCGGGGTGCTCAACAGTCACCGGCGCTTCTTCCTGCCCTACGTCGCACCGGTGCTGTGGAACGTGGCCCAGATTGCCGTGCTGGTGGGGGCGGGACTGTGGGGGCTCGGGCAGTCATCGATGGCCGTGGCCCTGGCGTGGGGGGTCTTCGCCGGCGGCCTGCTTCAGTTCCTCGTGCAGCTGCCGGCGGTGGCTTCGGTGTCCCGCGCCCTTCGTCTCAGTCTTCGGACCGACCTGCCGGGCGTGCGCGCCGTCGTTCGCCAGTTTGTTCCTGTGGTGATCGGCCGCGGCGTGGTGCAGCTCTCTGGCTACATCGAGTTGCTGCTTGCCAGCCTCTTGGCCGTGGGTGCCGTAGCAGCCCTTGGCTATGCGCAGATCTTCTACCTGCTGCCCATCAGCCTGTTCGGGATGAGCGTGGCCGCTGCCGAGCTTCCCGAACTAAGCCGGTTGGACCACATCGACCAGGAGGCCGTGGGCGCTGGGCTCAACGAGGCACTCGCTCGCATCGCCTTCTTCGTCGTGCCCAGCATCATCGCCTACGTCGTTCTGGGCGATCTGGTGGTCGGGGCTTTGCTGAAGACCGGCCGCTTCGGCGCCGACGACACCAGGCTCGTCTGGTACGTGTTGATCGCCTACAGCATCGGATTGCTGGCAGCTACGAGCAGCCGCCTGCTCCAGAGCGCTCTCTACGCCGCCGGCGATGCTCGCGCTCCAGCCGCGGTGGCTGCGGTGCGGGTGGTAGTTGTCGTGGTCCTCGGAATCGTGCTGATGTTCCAGTTGGAGCGGGTCGAGATCATCGGCCCCGGGTTGGATGGATTGGCCGGCATGGCCGACCTACCCGCCCCTCTCCGCCCTCTTCCCGAGATGGTGCGATCGGGCGGAGGGCCCCTCCGGGGCGGGACAGCGGGCTTGGCCTTGGCGTCAGCAGTGGGCGCGTGGATCGAGTTCGGGATCCTGCGCCGTCGCTTGCAAGCCGGTAGCGGGGGCGTCATCAAGGTGGGGGGTGGCTGGCTTGGCAGGCTCGCTGTGGCTGGTGGCGTTGCCTCGGCGGTGGCGCTGGGCCTGCGAGCTGTCGTCGCCGACCTGCACCCCCTGGCCGCCGCCCCGATCGCCGCAGTTCCGGCGGTCGGGGCGTACCTCGTCGCCGCCCAGTGGGTAGGTGTCCCCGAGGCGTCGGCGGTGATCAGCGCGGTCAGGCGGCGGGTTCGTCGATGAGGCAAGGGCGTCGCCATCGAGCCTGAGCGCCAGGGTGTTCCACCGCGCAAATCACACTGATGTCGGTGCCGCCTTGTCCGAGCCGCGGAAGCTGACACGGCGCCGCTCTGCCCTCAGCGAGGAGGATTAGGGCGCTTTGAGCCTGCTGGGAGAGTGACGGGTCGACGAGCACAGTGCTCGTGGCCTCGCGCCTCGGCTGTCCGGGGCGGGGAGGTTGAACGGCCACCGCCGTCGGCCAGTGACCCTACCGGCCAGTCGCCGCAGTGGGGCCAGGGCCGGGCAGCCCCTCCCTCTGGTGCGGTAGTTCCCGGTGCCGTCCACCAGGCCGACGGCGTCGAACATCCAGCTGGAACACGCGGCAGTTCATGGTGGGCCGTGTCGACCAGCGCCATTCGCCCTTGAAGGCAAGAGCGAAGAGGCGGACGGCTTGGCGAACCTCATCGTCGCTAAGGGGCGCCACCAGCACCGGGTGGAACTCATGGTCGGCGGGCAACCCGTGGTTGGGGTCTCTGGGCGTCTCACGGCCGGACTCGGCGCCGTTGAGAACCCCGGAACAGCCCCGAAGCACGTCTTGGAGGCGAAGAGGGAAGCGCCCCGGCCACCACCCGTAGCTCTCGCTTCCATCGAGCTCCACCCACCAGTGGCCGTAGGAGCGCCCGAAGATCGGTGCGTTGCGTTTGACGGTGACGAAGGGAAGGACCCGGGGGACCGGAGGGGCGACGCCTTCGGTGCTTCCGTCGGTCGAGCGCTGGCTCACTTGCGCTTGCTCGCCTTCTTGCGGTCCTTGCCCTTGGCGCGGTTCTTCCGATCCTTGGTCTCCGACATGATCCGACGGCGCCGCTCGCGGCGCACCACGCGTAGGCGCCGCCGCTCAGCCCGCCGTTCTTTTCTCGTCAGCTCCGGCTCAACGACCACTGGATCGCCCATCTCCGTGGGCCAGCTCAGGCCGGTCGGAGTGGCGTATGGCCGTCCCATACATAGACGGGGGTGCCGTCGGGCACCTGCTGGGGGAGCCAGGAGGCGGCAGCCATGGGGATGCGCACGCAACCCTTGGAGGCCGGTGTGGTCGGCACCGACGGAAAGCCGTGGATGGCAATGCCCCCCACGAAATACAAGGGGTTGTACAAGCGCCCGAACTGGCTCTTGCGCCAGCCTGAGATCCGCCTTTCCACGCGGAATGATCCCGCCGGTGTGACGGCCGTCCCGCACTCTCCCTCCTCGCAGTAGCGCCGGCCCGAGCCAGTGGAGGTCGGAAGGACCTTGTGTAGAGCCCCATCCAGGTAGAGGAAGATCACCTGGCGGGTGAGGTCCACCTCCACACGAGTCGGCCCTCCCCCGGGACCAGGGGGGGTGGGAGCTTGGCCTCGGCCAGCGACGCCACCACGTCGGGGGTTGGTTGGCCGGTTCGGGGCAGGCCGTGCAGCTTCTGAAAGGCGATGAGCCCCTGGCGGGTGTTGTCGTCCGTCACGCCGTCGGGCGTGACGTCGAAGCGCAGCTGTGCCAGTCGCTGCTCGAGGGCAAGCGGAGAGGCCAGCGAGGCGGGGCTCACCCGCTCAGGCGGAGGCGACATCGGCGGGCAGTGGTCGGGGTAGCGGCAGTGACAGGAGCACTGGCGGAGGTAGACGTTGGCTCCGGCGCCCCAGCGTCGTCGTCGGAGGGGGTGCCGGTCAGCCACGACCCGCAGCTGCTCAGCGCCAAAGCCGTCACAATGCCAAGCGCCAGGTAGGCCGAGCGCAGCAGCACCCACGACGCCGGTTTGGTCACCACTCAGCTGACTGTACTGGGAGATATGACGAGCTGTCGTAGTGACTCCTTGGCCCTCCCGGACTCGGCCATGCTCACGCCCCGAAGGCCAGGTACTCTCAGCGATGCCGCTCATCGAGCTTCGCGGAGGCCCCGCTGCCGTTCGGCGAAGCGGACCAACCTGGGGTTGCTCCTTCCGACAGGGTGCACACCAGTGGCGAAGAAAGTTGCGAGGACCCAGCGGCCCCGCTTGTCTCTCCGCCGCACCTCGGTGCCGCCATAGTGGGGCCGGCGATCTCGGTGCCGGTTTGCCGACAGGGGTGACTTGACGGCGAGCAGTCGAGGGCGTCGATCTTCAAATGGGAGGCCAGCCGAGGCGAGTGAACCAGCCCTGAAGGGGGATGAACAGCCGACTCCAGGTACCGGTGACGTAGCCCACGCCCACGGCCACCAGCAACGCCCCGCCCAGGCGCTCGATGCCGCGCCCGTGGCGGCGGAGGAAGGCCACCGAACCCTCGAGGCGGTGGTAGCCGAGCGCCATGGCCACGAAGGGGATGCCGAGACCCAGGGAGTACACGGCCAAGAGCGCGGTGCCCACGACGACGGAGTTGCCCGACGCAGCCAGGCTGAGCACTCCGGCCAGGACCGGCCCGATGCAGGGGGTCCAGCCGAAGGCGAAGGCCATGCCGAGCGGCACTGCCCCCGCCGGACCCTCTCGTAACCGGCCCAGATCCACGCGCAGCTCCCGTTGCACGAACGGCAACCGGAGGAGGCCCAAGGCGGCGAGACCCATGGCGATGATGACCACGCCGGCCGCCCGGGTGAGCGTCGGCACGTTGCGCAGCAGCAGTGAGCCGAGGGCCGAGGCGGTGGCCCCCATCACGCTGAAGACCAGCGTGAAGCCGAGGACGAAGAGCAGCGACGCTCGCAGCGCCACCCGCCGGCCGTCCCCGTCGTGCAGACCCCGATTCGGCAGCGAGGAGACGTAGGAGACGTACCCGGGAATCAGCGGCAGGCAACAGGGGCTGGTGATGGACACCAACCCCGCCGCCAGGGCAAGGACGGGGAGCAGCGCACCTTCCATGCCTCAGTGGCGGTGACGCTTGGGGGAGCGATAGCTCCCGCCCGGCCCCACCCCGCATGGGCTGACTACCGCCGGGGCCAATCGGTGCGCCAACCGAAAGGGGCGAGGCACGAACTTATAGACTACAGAGTGTCGTTGGACACCGCCGAGCACCCGTCCGCGCTCTTGCGGATGAGCACAGCTGCAGGGCTCGAGTTCGGGGGAGTATTCGACACGACAGCCTGTAGCAACTAGGTTGCCGCCGATCCAGCGACTGCACGGCGGAGTGGTCGCGCTCCCTCATCTGGCCCTCGAGTCAGCACACCAACGGAGTCGCACTTGGCCGACTGCAGACGACGAAGTTTTTCTCTTGTCATTGCTGTGGCCTTCGCTGTGCTGCTCGCAAACCGGAGCCCTGTCGCAGCACAGGCGGCGGAGACCTCCGACCCGGGTGCTCGCCGCAAGGAGGTTCAGGAACAGCGGGCCCAGAAGGCGGCCGAGGTTGACGTCCTTAAGGCCTCGGACGACGAGCTCGATCAGGCCCTCGACGCCATGGACACCAACCTCCGTGGCCGAGAGGTAGAGGCGGCCACCGCGGCTCAGGCTGCGGCGGCGGCTGCCGCATCGGCTGCGCAGGCGCGCAGAGCCGAACGGGCCACGGCTGCCAGACTCGACCAGCTGCGCCAGGCCATGCGCCGGGAGGCTGTCGACGCCTATGTTCGTGGCCCTTCCGATGACGTACTGATGGCTTTCGACTCGTCGTCGGTGCCGGAGATGGTGTCCAAGCAACAAATGATGCGCGTGGCCATGGGCGCTGGAGCGGATCGTGTCGACGAGTTGCGAGCGGCAAGAGAGGACTTGGCCCTCAAGCGCGCCGTGGCAGACAAGGCGGAGCAGACCGCCGCCGCCCGCCGCATGGAGGTGGATGTCCGCCTCGGTGAGCTCAGGCAGTCCCAAGCGCAGAACCAGCAGGTGGCGATTTCGGTCGAGCAGCGCCTCGAACAGAGCATGGCCGAGGCGGCCTCACTGGCCGCTCTGGACGGCCAGCTCGCTGCCGACATCGCCCGCCGTCAAGCCGCCCTGGCTGTCAGGATCGCACCTTCAGTCCGGGCAACGGGTGGCGCTCCGAGGCCCTCAGGTCCCTCGATACGGCTCGGCCCGAGGAACCTGGCGACGGTACGAGGCATCGTTGTCGCCTCCGAGATCGCCGGCCGTCTGGAGGCGCTGTTGGCAGCCGCCCAGGCGGACGGGTTCCAATTGGGTGGCGGTGGATACCGCAGCTCTGACGGCCAGATTGCAGCCCGGAGAGCGAACTGCGGCGGCGACGTCTATAACAAGCCAGCGTCGCAGTGTTCGCCACCAACGGCTCGACCCGGACAATCGATGCACGAGCGGGGATTGGCCGTTGACTTCACTTGGAATGGGCGGCTGATCAGCAGTGGGAACCCCGCCTTCCAGTGGCTGAGGGGCAACGCCGGCCGCTTCGGGCTGTACAACTTGCCCAGGGAGCCGTGGCACTGGAGTGTGAATGGACAATAGTTTGGTGCTGAGCGAGTAGTCGGCGGCCGAGGACCGTCCTTCAGCGGGAGAGCCGGGTAGGGCCATGAGCGAGTCTGTGGCCGGACAGCAGCGCCTGTTGAGCCGGGCCTGGAACGGGCTTGTGGCGCTCTGGGGCGTCATCACCGGTTTGGCTCCACACGTCTTGCATCACGTAGGGCCCCTAGCTGGGGGGGCACTTCTGTCTGGAGCAACCGGCCGAGCAACATTCGCCGTCGTGGCCCTGGTTGTCTCTATCCCCCTTCTACTGCGCCTTCGTCGGCGCTCGCAGAGCTGGGTGGCACCTGCCATCGCGCTCGTGGTCTTCGTGGTGATGTTCCTCCTCTCATCTTTGGTGGTCGGACCGGCCATCACCACCGACGAACCTGACGGGGTGCAGCCGAACGAGCACGAAGAGCGTCATGACCAACACCGCTGACGGTCCCTGCCGCGTCGCCGCCATGGCCACGAGTGTCGATGGAGGGGACCTCAGCTCGAAACGCCGGAAGCGAGAGGAAGCATCACCGTGACGTTGCTCTCCCGATTCCCACCCGACGCACAGGTGACCGGGTCGAGTCGCCGTAGCGACGCCCAACAGGGCTGAGGAGATCACGGCCGATCGAGGCGCGTCAGTAGGCGCCCCCTCCCTTGCCCTGCAGCGTGCCCACAATCTTGCTGGAGACGGGCCTACTCGGCCGGACTAGATGCACGTGACCGGAAAGCGTCAGTACCCGTACCACGGGCTTGCACTCCTTGGACCAATCTGGACGGACTGCAAAGCCCTGTACCCCGGTTTGATTCCGGTCGCCGCCTCCAAGGCCTCGAACCTGCGCCCTTCTTGTGTCCCAGTCTCGGCCCGCCTGCCTCCGAACGCCGGGTCGTCGACGCTGGTGATCTAGGAGGGGGCGGGACGGTAGGTGCAGATGAGTACCCCGGTACCGGTCGTAGATGTCGACACCAGCTTGAGCGCCCGGGACTGGCCGTCATCGGGGAAGAGGCGCTTTCCGCCGCCAAGTAGGACCGGTTCGATCATCAAGCGGTACTCGTCAACCAGGCCGCCGCTAATGAGCGCCCCCGCGAGGTTGGCACTCCCCATGACCTGGACATCGCCGCCGTCCTCGCCCCGTAGTCGGGCCACCGCCCCGAGGACGTCCTCGGCGGGAAGCAACGTCGAGTTGTTCCAGCCGAGGTCATCCTGGGCAAGGGTCCGGGAGGCGACGTACTTGCGGATCTCGTTCATACGATCCGCGAACGGGTCGCCGGCACGGCCTGGCCATGCGGCCGCCATGGTCTGCCACGTGCGACGACCGAAGAGCAACGCCTCTGTGCCCTGCATCACCTCATCGATGGCGGGTCCCATGGTCTCGGCTTCGAAGTAGGGCATCGACCAACCGCCATAGGCGAAACCACCGTCGGTGTCCTCTTGGGGCCCTCCGGGCGCCTGTACGACGCCGTCAAGGCTCATGAACTCGCTGATGACGATGCGCATGGCTCTCCTCGGTCGTTCCCGGCTTCACCTACTCTGACGGCTCAAGGCCAACGAACTCATCGCTGAGAGCGTTGCCTGTTCGCTCTCCTGTGTAGGAGTATGCCGGCGGATCCGAGGGCACCAAAGGCCGGCACCGTGGCCCAGCCGGGGTGATCCCCTGTGCATAGCGCTTCGGGGCAGGAGGGTACGTCTCTCCGATGGTTCCGTGTCTTGCTGGACATCTCCGGTCTCTTCATCTCTGAAGGAGCGCACAGTGTCAAGGGCCTCCGACGAGTTGGTGACGATTTCGTTGAGCGTGTCGCGGCGGGTCGACCCACACCATGCGGCGTCACAGCAGCAGCCCCTCATCGAGGGCCGTTTGGGGAGGGGGGTCAACGGCCGGCCGGAGGCCGCCCTCAGGGGGAAAGTCTTGACGGCCCTATCACGTGCTGTTCAGGACAATGCCTGGCGAGTCCCGCCAGGGACTCGTTGGTCGCCCACCCGTCCCGTAGAGGGGGTGAGGCGGGTTGTGGTCTTCTTCAAGGGCCACCCATGCTGGCGGGGCATGCCCGGGGATCCGGGGTGCCGGTCAAGACCCCGCTCGCCGGC
>JALZKD010000058.1 GCA_030859405.1 Actinomycetota bacterium
ATGGCCCACTTCCTCCTGTCCATGGTCATCGTGGCCAATGCCGTGGTGCTGCACTGGCGGGCCGGTGAGCAACCCGGCCCCTCTCGGCCGCCGGCCCACGCTCCGGCACCTCAAACCGTCGGCCCCGACATCCGGCGTCTCGGGAACGTGATCCTCGCCACCACGGCCCTGGTCGTGTTCCTCGGCACCGTGGTGACGGCGGCCGGGCCCCACGGAGGTGACGAGAACGCCGAGCGGCTCGACGTCCCCCTCCACCGTGCCGTTCAGCTGCACGGCGCGGCAGCCATGCTCCTGGTGACCATGGTGGCGATGATGCTCTTCCTGCTCGTACGCGCTCCGAGCCCCCCAGAGGTCCGCCGCCGGGGTCGGATCCTCTTGGGTGTGGTGGTGGCCCAAGCCGGCATCGGCTACCTCCAGTACTTCACCGGCGTGCCCGTCCTGTTGGTGGGAGCTCACATCGCCGGTGCCACGGCCCTCTGGGCCACTGCCGTGCGCTTCGTCCTGGGCCTCGGGCGGGCCCAGGACGAGGCGGCAAAGCTCGAGCACGAGGTACGGCCAGAGGCAGACGGCCGGCCGGAGGTCCTCAGCGCGTCCGTCGACGGAGCGAGATGACCCTCACCCCCACACCGGTCGAGGCCGACCAGCCCCGGACCGATGACGTCGCCGTCACCGACAGGCCGTGGGTCGTCATCGTCTGGAACGATCCCATCAACTTGATGTCCTACGTGGCCTTCGTGTTCCAGAAGCTGTTCGGCTATTCCAAGGAGAAGGCCAACAAGCTCATGCTGGACGTGCACCACAAGGGCAGAGCGGTCGTCTCCAGCGGAACCCGAGAACGGGCCGAGGTCGACGTCTTCCGACTCCATGAGCACGGGCTGTGGGCCACCATGCAGCACGACACCTAGGCGGTGCCGTCGCAGTGACCATCGGACGGCGGGTGAAGCGGGGCCGGGGCGGTGAGCTGCAGTTGCGGCTACCCACCGAGGAGCGGGAGCTTCTGCGCGGGCTGCCGGCGCAGCTGCGCACACTGCTGGACCAGGAGCCCGACGACCCGGCGCTGCAGCGGCTGTTCCCTCCCGCCTACGTCGAGAACCCCGAGCACGAGTCAGAGTTCCGCCGGCTCATGGGTGAGGACCTGCGGGCCAAGCATCTGTCGGCGCTGGCGGTCCTGGAGGAGACGGTGGACGCCGACCACCTCTCCCCAGAGCAGGCCCACGGGTGGCTGGCTGCTCTCAACGACCTCCGCCTGGTCCTCGGCACCCGTCTGGATGTGAGCGAGGAGATGCTCGGGGAAGACATCGACCCGGACGATCCGCAGGCCCCGGCGCTGGCCCTCTACGGCTACCTCTCCTGGCTCCAGGAGCAGCTGGTCGAGGCGCTGACCGCGTCCTGACGCCTCAGAGGGCCGGGTACCACATGGCGCCGGCCGTGCCCGGGCCGGTGTGCACGCCCACGCTCGGACCCACCCGGTAACGCACCAGATCGGCAACCTCCTCGGCGCCCCGAAGCCGGTCCTCGAGGGCCCGCCAGAGGGCACTGGCCCCGGTGTCGGCGATGCTGATGCCCACCCGAAGGTTGGACCCGCCGGCCCTGACGGCCGAGGCCATGGCCTCGGCCGCCTCGTCCACGGTGCGGACCTGGGCCACGGGCTGGACGGTGCCACCTTCGAGGCGGAGCACGGGGATGGTCTCAGCTTCGAGGGTCTCCTCGGCGGCGACGCTCAGGCGCCCGCCTCCTCGGACCAGGTCGAGGGCCCGGACCACGAAAACGTTGTCGGTGAGCTTGGCCACGCGCTCGGCGACGTGCGCCGCGTCATCGAGACCGGCTCCGGAGGTCACCGCCTGGGCGGCCTCCCAGAGACAGCAGGTCACAGCAAAGGAGGCGGTGCCGGTGTCCACCAGGCGCACGGGCACGGGCGAGGACTGGGCGCCCACCCAGGCGGCGTTGAGGGTGGCCGAGATGGAGGAGCCGATGTGCACGGACAGGATCTCGGTGGCGCCCCGGGCCGCGAGGGCCTCGTAGGCGGCGGCGAAGAGGCCGGGGCCGGGAGCGGCGGTGGTGACAGCGGGAGCGGCGCCGGCGGCGAAGCGTGCGTAGAAGGCGTCGGCGTCGAGGTTCACGCCCTCGAGAAATACCTCGCCGTCGATGGTGACGGTGAGGGGCACGACCTCTACGCCGTAACGCTGGACCAGCTCGGCGGGCATCTGGGCGTTCGAGTCGGTGCAGAACCCGATCACGAGATGACTCTGGGTGAGGCGAGGAACCTGGAGAGGATCACGGCCGTGCTCACGGCAGCCGACACGGGCAGGGCGGCACTGGGCCGCGGCCCCCAGCCGTTGGGCCATCCTCGTCGCCACCAGAGCGCGCTTGCCGCCACCCAGACGCTCGACGCCACCACGGTGGTGGTGAAGGTGCGGGAGCGCCACCTGCCGGCCGCCGTAGCCCCGGCCACGACCAGGTCCACCGGGACGTAGACAGGGAAAGTGGCCAGGCACTGGCCCACGCTGACGGCGACGCCCTTGCCCCCCTTGAAGCCGTTCCACACCGGGAAGCAGTGACCTATCACCGCCGCCGGGCCCGCCACGTGGGCGCCCACGTCTCCCGCCAGGCCCCGGCCTGCCATGCAGGCGGCCACCCCCTTGGCGATGTCGGCGGCCATGATCGAGTAGCCCCAGCGCCTGCCCAGCACCACGAGGGCGTTGGCCGCTCCTGGGTTCCTCGTGCCCCGTGAGCGCAGGTCGGCGCCGGACCCCGTGGCCAGTCGACAAGCCATGTCGGCTGACGGCACCGTGCCCGTGACATAGCCCAGGAGGGCGGCCGCTGAGAGGCGGGCGAGTCCCATGGGGGCGGCACCCTAGACGGCTCTGCGGGCCGAGATCGGTCGGGCCGCGAGGCGCTCGGCCCTGGGCGGCGGTCGAACGGCGCCTGATATCGTGACCCGGCCCCAGGGGAGCCGGCCCCCATCGTCTAGCGGCCTAGGACGCCACCCTTTCAAGGTGGTAGCACGGGTTCGAATCCCGTTGGGGGTGCGTACGAAGGCGTGCAGAGTAAACATGGTCCTGTGGTGCAGCTTGGAGTGCACGCCGGCCTGTCAAGCCGGAGGTCGCGGGTTCAAATCCCGTCAGGACCGCGTAGTACCCGGTCGGGTAGCTCAGTTGGTAGAGCGCGCGCCTGAAAAGCGTGAGGTCACCGGATCGACGCCGGTCCCGACCACGGTAGAAGGCCCAGGCCGCTGAGCGGCAGACTGCTCGTCACGGCCGGTGGTCAGCGCCGGCTGCCGGGAGCTACGTGATCTCCAACGCTCGGGCAACCGAACGATGCCGCAACACGATGCCCAGCTCGACAACCCACGCCACCGCACCGCCGCCGGCGAAGACCATCCACAGCCACCGGCCCGGCTGGTCGACCAACTGGGCCCGAGGGAGCGCCGACTCACTCGATCCCCAGCACTCCCGGCAGCTCGGAGTGGTGCACGATCACGTGCAGAGCCTCGGGCTCGGGTTGGGAGTCGTCGTCGCTGATGCCCGTGTAGCGCACCGTCACCATGCCCATGGCCAGGGCCCCGGCCACGTCGGTACGGCGCAGGTCCCCCACGTGGGCCACTCGCTCGGGCGCCGGCCCGCCCAGGCCCTCGAGGGCGTGCTCGAAGATGGCCGGCGCCGGCTTGTAGGCGCCCACCTCGTCCGAGAACGACCAGTGGTCGAACAAGGGCAGCACGCCGTGGCGGATGAGGTGGTCGCGGAGCACGGTCGACGATGTGAAGCCCACGTCGCAAATGATCCCGAGCCTGATGCCGGCCCCCTTGAGGGTGCGCAGGCAGTCCTCCACCCCCTCTGCCAGGTGCAGCTCGGCCTTCTCGCCTGCCCGCCCGAAGCTGTCCACCAGAGCGCGGCGCACGTGGGCCGGGACGTCGAAGCCGAGTTGCTCCACGCACTGCTCCGCGGCCTCGGCAGCCTGGAACTGCTGGTTGGCTCGCCACGACTTCACGTACGTGTCCCAGGCCACGTCGTACACCGCCTCCAACTGCACCCGCTCGTGGGCGAAGCCGGCCTCCTCGAGCAGCCCCGACCAGGCCTCGAGGCGACGGCCCCGCAGGTGACCGCGCACCTCGTACACCAGCGTGTTCCAGTAGTCGAAGGTGACGGCTTCGATGGCGGTCATCTCGTGCTCGGTCCGATCGGCCCGACGACGCTCGTCAGGGCTCGAGCACGACGTGTCCGCGCCCAGGCACGATCTCGCCCACGCCGACGGCGCGGTGACCATGCGTGCGCAGCACGTCGAGGGCCGGGAAGGCGTCGTCGGGCGCAACGGCCACGATCATCCCCAGGCCGAGGTTGAACACCCGAGCCATCTCCTCGTGCGTCACCGCCCCCAGGCGGCGTATCTCGTCGAAGACGGGCGGCTGCTCCCAGGCGCCACAGCGCACCACGGCGTCCAGGTGCCTCGGCAGGACCCGGCCCAGCTTGGCGGGGATGCCGCCGCCCGTGATGTGGGCGACGGCCCGCACCTCGGCGGAGCGCAGGAGGGCGGTCACGGCCGGCGCATAGATCGTGGACGGCTCGAGCAGCTCGTCGGCCAGCGAGTGGTGGGAGCCAGGGTAAGCAGGATCGTCCAGCGATCGGCCCGCGACCTCGAAGAACACGTGACGGGCCAGCGAGTAGCCGTTGGAGCGGAGCCCCGGGGAGGGAAGGCCCAGAAGGACGTCGCCCGCCTCGAGCCGGGCGCCGGAGACGACTCGGGAGCGCTCGGCCACACCCACGGCGAAGCCGACCAGGTCGAACTGGCCCGGTTCCATGGCCCCGGGGTGCTCGGCCATCTCCCCGCCGATGAGGGCGCAGCCGGCCTGGCGGCACCCTTCGGCCACCCCCTCGACCAGGTCCTCGATGTGGTCCGGGTCGAGGCGCCCGACGGCGATGTAGTCGAGGAAGAAGAGCGGCTCGGCGCCGTGGCACACCAGGTCGTCGACACACATGGCGACCAGGTCGATCCCGATGGTGGAGAACCTCCCGGTGGCCTGGGCGATGAGGGCCTTGGTGCCGACGCCGTCCGTGGAGCCGACCAGCACCGGTTCCCGGTGGCGGCCGGTGTCGAAGGCGAAGAGCCCCCCGAAGCCGCCAACGTCACCGATCACCTCGGGACGGAACGTGGAGCGGACCTTGCCCTTGATCCGCTCCAGAGCCTGCTCCGCCGCCGCCAGGTCGACGCCCGCCACGGCATAGGTGGCGCCGAGCGGGGACTCGCCGGTGACGGACGGTCCGGTGTCCAGCTGCCCTGGACCGGCCGGCGAACTTGGGTCGCCCTCCGGAGTGGAGTCGCCCTCAGACACCCGTATCGGTGAAGAGCTTGGCGTCGTCGGGGTTGGGCTGCGTGGAGCCGCCCTCGAGGACGTCCTTGCTGACGCGGGCGGGGACGTCGGTCGGGTACTCGCCGGTGAGACAGGCCGAGCAGAAACCGGCCCCCGGGGCGTCGATGGCCCGGACCAGGTTGTCGAGAGTCAGGTAGGCCACGGAGTCGACGCCCAAGAGATCCCGGATCTCGGGCAGCGACATGTTGGCGGCCAGCAGCTCGGCCCGGGTGCCGATGTCTATGCCGTAGAAGCACGGCCACTTGATCGGCGGCAGCGAGACCCGGAGATGGACCTCTAGGGCACCGGCCTCGCGCACCATGCGCACCATGGCCTTGGTGGTGGTACCCCGGACGACGGAGTCGTCCACCACCACCAGGCGCTTGCCGGCGATGTTCTCCTTCAGGGGGTTGAGCTTGCGCCGCACCCCCTCGGCGCGCATCTCGCGACTGGGAGCGATGAAGGTCCGGCCGATGTAGCGGTTCTTCACCAGCCCCTGGCCGTACGGTATGCCGCTGCGGAGGGCGTATCCCTCGGCGGCGGGGACGCCGGAGTCGGGGACGCCCATCACCATGTCGGCCTCCACCGGGGCCTGCTCGGCCAGCAGCTTGCCCATGCGCCGGCGGGCACCGTGGACCTCCTTGCCGTAGAGCTGGCTGTCGGGCCGGGCGAAGTAGACGAACTCGAAGATGCACAGCCTGGGGTCGACCCGCTCGGCCGGGAAGGGACGGGCCGACCGCCAGCCGGTGGCGTCGATCACGATCATCTCGCCGGGGTCGACCTCGCGCACGAAGTGAGCGCCGATGACGTCGAGGGCCGTGGTCTCGGACGCCAGCACCCAGCCGGTATCGACCTTTCCCAGGCACAGCGGGCGGAAGCCGTTAGGGTCGCGCACGCCGATGAGGTGGCCGGCGTCCATGAGCACGAACGAGAAGGCCCCTTCCAGGCGGGGCAGCACCCGCATGAGCGCCTCCTCGAGGTCACGTCCGTCGCTACGCTCCCCGCCCTCGGGCGGGAAGGCGGCTGCGATGAGCTCGGCCACGAGGTCGCTGTCGCTGGCCACCACCCCCGGAAGCATGCCGGCGCCCTCGGCCAGCTCCCAGGTGTTGGTGAGGTTGCCGTTGTGGCCCAGGGCGAAGCCCGACTCCCCCGAGGCCCGGTACACGGGTTGGGCATTCCTCCATGTGCTGGCGCCGGTGGTGGAGTAACGGGTGTGGCCCATGGCCAGGTGACCCTTGAGCGGAGCAAGGGTCCGGTCGTCGAACACGTTGGTGACCAGCCCCATCTCCTTGACGATGGTGACGGTGTCGCCGTCGCTCACGGCCATGCCCGCCGACTCCTGGCCCCGGTGCTGCAGGGCGTAGAGCCCGTCGAAGGTGAGATGGGCCACACGGAGACCAGGGGCGTAGATCCCGAAGACCCCGCACGCATCCTTCGGCTGATCGTTGGACTCGCTCATGGGCTGGTCTGCGTCTTCGACCGCCGGCGGCTGGCCTCTCACCGACTCATGTTCGCGCATGTCCCACCTTGGCCGGGGAAACGCTCCCCTACCCTTGAGCCGTGATCGACCTCCACACCCATTCCACCGTCTCGGACGGCTCCGACGCGCCCGGGCGCATCCCCGAGCTGGCGGCTGAAGCCGGGTGTTCTGCAGTCGCCCTCACCGACCATGACCGCCTCGACGGCGTGGCCGAGGCACGGACCCGTGCCGGGCAGTTGGGTGTGACCCTGGTCGCCGGCTGCGAGCTCTCTTGCGACTTCGGGGCCTCCTCGGCCTCGATGCACGTGCTCGTGTATTTCCTGGAACCGGGCGAGGGCCCGCTCCAGGACGAGCTCTTCGAGCTGCAGGAAGGGCGCGACGACCGGAACCGGGCCCTCGCGGCGCGACTGAACGAGCTGGGCCTGCCCATCACCTACGAGGAGATGCAGGAGGAGGCGGGCGGTTCGGGGGCGGGTCGCCCTCACGCCGCCGCCGTGCTGGTGCGCAAGGGCGTCGTGGGGTCGGTGACGGAGGCCTTCGAGCACTGGTTGGGACACGGACGACCGGGATATGTGGAGCGAAGGCGCCTGGAGCCCGCCCAAGCCGTGCGCCTGGCCCGAGAGTCGGGCTCCGTGACCTCAGTGGCGCACCCACTCAGCCTCGAGCTGTCGGAACCGGAGCTCGAGGGCGCCATGCGGGGGTTGGCCGAGCTCGGGCTGACGGGGATGGAGTGCATCTACGGCCGGTACTCGCCCGAAGAGCGGGAGCAGCTGGCTGGCCTGGCCCGCCGTCTGGGACTGGTGGTGACCGGCGGCTCGGACCATCACGGGAACTACAAGCCCGACCTTCGGGTAGGCATCGGCCGTGGTGACCTGCGAGTCCCCGACCGGGCGCTGGAGGAGCTGGCCGACCGCCTCCCCTCCTGAGGGCCCAGGAGCCCGGAGTGGTGGCTCGCCACCGGCGCCGCACGTCGACTTTGGCGCGATCCGCCCGGTTGCACGGGGGTCAATCGTGCCAAAGTCGACTTTCAGACGGCAGCGAGCGCCTCGGGGATGGCGTCGTGCCACGCCGCCGTCGCCTCGGCGAGGGTCACGTCCACCAGAGAGTCCACGACCAGGCGGTCCCCTTCGGCCACGCCGAGCACGGACGCGGGCACTCCGGCTTCCTCGGCCCGGAGCAGGACGTGCTCGGCCCCATCCTCCCGGGCGCACACCACCACCCGAGAAGGTGACTCGGCGAACAGCGAGGCGTGCGTGCCGATGCCCGCCACCTCGAAGCCCGTACCGGAACGCACCGCCATCTCGGCCAAGGCCACACCGATGCCGCCCTCGGACACGTCGTGGAGGCCGGCGACCACGCCCTCGTTGGCCAAACCGCGTACCAGCTCGGTCAACCGGGCGTGGAGCTCGAGGTCGAGTGGGGGCAGGGTGCCGCCACGGTGATCATGGTTCCGCAGCGCCCACAGGGAACCGGCCAGGGTGGGCGCCGTCCGGCCCAGCAGCAGCAGCCGCCCTCCCTCCACCAGGCCGACGCCCGGGGGACGACGGTCCAGGTGCTCGATGAGGCCAACCACTCCCACCACGGGCGTGGGGTCGATGTCTCGGCCCCTGCTCTCGTTGTAGAGGCTCACGTTGCCCCCGACCACGGGCAGGGCCAGGGCCCGGCACGCCTCGGCCATGCCGTCGATGGCCTCGGAGAGCTGCCACATCACCTCTGGGTGCTCGGGATTCCCGAAGTTGAGGCAGTTGACCAGGGCCAGCGGGCGGGCGCCGACGCAGGCCACGTTGAGGGCCGACTCGGCCACGGCCATGGCCGTGCCCTGCCGGGGATCGACGGCGCACCAGCGGCCGGTGCCGTCGGTGGAGAGCGCCAGCGCCTTCGGCCCTGGCGCCTCGGACTTGGGCCCCGGCAGTCCGGGCGCCTTGAGCCGAAGCACGGCCGCGTCCCCTCCCGGGGGTTCCACGGTGTTGAGGAACAGCTGGTGGTCGTACTGGTGGTACACCCAGGCCGGGTCGGCCAGCAGCTCGAGCAGGTCCCTCCCGCAATCGAGCGGAGCGGCCAGGCGGGCGGGATCGTCCGCCCGTCGCCGGGCCAGGTCGGCGGGCGGCGCACCAGGACGGTCGTAGACGGGAGCGGCGTCGTGCAGGGAGGAGGCGGGCACGTCGGCCAGGACCTCGCCTCCCGCCCGGTCGAGGACCCGCAAACGGCCTCCCTCGGTGACCGTTCCCACGACCGACGCCCGCACCTCCCAACGGCCGCATACGGCCAGCACCTGAGGCAGAGCGTCGGGGCTGACGATGGCCAGCATGCGCTCCTGGCTCTCGCTGGTCATCACCTCGAAGGGCACCATGTCCGGTTCCCGTCGGGGCACCTCGGAGAGGTGCACGTCCATGCCCACCCCGCCGCGGGCCGCGGTCTCGCTGGCGGCGCAGGTGAGGCCGGCGCCCCCGAGGTCCTGGATCCCCACCACCAGACCGGCGTCGAGGAGCTCGAGGCAGGCCTCGATGAGACGCTTCTCCTCGAAGGGGTCACCCACCTGAACGCTCGGGCGCTTGGCCTGCTCGGCCCCGGCGTCGCCGAAGCCGGCCGAGGCCAGCACGCTCACCCCGCCGATCCCGTCCCGGCCGGTGCTGGACCCGAGCAGAACGGCCACGTTGCCCACCCCGCTGGCCCGGGCCAGCACCAGGCGGGAGGTGGGCATGACGCCCAGGCCCAGCACGTTGACCAGCGGGTTCTCCGAGTAGCACTCGTCGAAGACCACCTCCCCACCGACCGTTGGCACGCCCACGGAGTTGCCGTAACCGGAGATGCCGCTCACCACGCCCTCGAACAGCCAACGCGAGCGAGCCTCGTGGAGGGAGCCGAAGCGCAGAGAGTCCATGAGGGCGATGGGTCGAGCTCCCATGGTGAAGATGTCTCGGAGGATCCCCCCCACACCGGTGGCAGCCCCCTGGTAGGGCTCGACGGCAGACGGGTGGTTATGGCTCTCGATGCGCACAGCCACGGCCACGCCGTCCCCGACGTCGACCACACCGGCGTTCTCGCCGGGGCCCACGAGCACCTGCGGCCCTTCGGTGGGCAGGCGCCCCAGGTGGGCCCGAGACGACTTGTACGAGCAGTGCTCGCTCCACATCACGGCGTACATGGCCAGCTCGAGGTGGTTGGCAGGCCGACCGAGGATGCGCTCGATGGTCAGCGCCTCATCGTCGGTCAGCCCCAATGTCCTGTGTACGGCGCCGTTCACAACCTCACCGTACCGGGCCTCGGCGGCCATCAAATGCCCCACGCCAAATAGCTGGCGGCGCATGACTTGAATGTACACGGCTGGATGAGCCATAATTTGTAAATGCCAGCTAAGACCAAGCGGAACAAATCTCCGATGACGCAGGAGCACAAGGACGCCCTCGCGCAGGGAAGGGAGCAGGGCCGCTCGGTGCGTCGTTACCTCGACGCTCTTGAGGCTCATCGCCCAAAACGGGGCCGCAAGCGTACACCGGAATCCATCCAGAAGCGACTGGACGACATCGAGGCCAGGTTGGAAGCGGCCGATCCCCTCACGCGCCTGCAGCTGCGCCAGGAGCGCAGGGATCTCCAGGCCGAGCTCCAAGCCAAGTCCAACGGTGTCGACCTGGCCCAGCTCGAGGAGGACTTCGTCCAGTCGGCCAAGGCCTACGGTGACCGCAAGGGGATCACCTACGCCACCTGGCGAGAGCAGGGTGTAGACCCCGGCGTGCTCAGGCGAGCCGGGATCCGCAGGGGCAGCGGCGACAGCTAGACCAGCGAACGCTGCCCGGGCGCCGGACGCTCCAGCATCGGACGCTCCAGCATCGAACGCAGGAGGATTCGTCCGTCCTCGGAACCGAGCAGGGCGTCACTGGCGCGCTCGGGATGGGGCATGAGACCCACCACGTTGCGCCCTTCATTGCAGATGCCGGCGATGGAGTCGGTGGAGCCGTTGGGATTGTCCGCGTAACGCAACACCACCCGGTCCTGGTCCCGAAGCTCGGCCAACACCCGCTCGGGACAGGTGTAATTGCCCTGGAAGTGGTTGATGGGCATGCGAAGGACTTGGCCCATCTCCGCCGCCGAGGTGAGCACCGAGTTCGTCGTCTCCACCCGCACCTCGACCATGGCGCAGAGGAACTTGAGCCCGCTGTTTTTCTGCAACGCGCCGGGGAGGAGACCGGCTTCGGTGAGCACTTGAAAGCCGTTGCACACGCCGACGACGGGGCCCCCTTTGGCCGCGAAGTCCCCAATTGCGCCCATGACCGGGGAGAACCTGGCCACCGCCCCGGGACGCAGGTAGTCACCGTGGGCGAAGCCTCCCGGGAGGATGACGGCATCTAGGTCGGGAAGGACCGTGGCGCCGTGCCAAACGATCTGGGCCTGGGCTCCGAGGGACTGAACCGCCTCCACCACGTCGTGCTCGCAGTTGGAGCCCGGAAACAGGACCACCCCCACTCGAGCGCTCATTCAGCCACCGCCTCTCGCCGTCCTGTCACCTCGACGCGGGCATCCTCGATGACCGGGTTGGTGAGCAGGCGTTGGCACAGCTCCTCTGCCGTCCGGCGAGCCTGGTCCTCGTGGTCGGCCTCGACGGCGAAGCGGATGGCCTTGCCCATGCGCAACCCGTGGACGCTCGTGAACCCCAGGGCGGGCAGGGCCCGCTCGACGGTGGACCCCTCGGGGTCGGCGATGCCAGGACGGAGACTGACCTCCACCAGCACGTCGTAGGTGCTCACGGGTCTCCGGATCGCTCGGCTACTCCTGGCCAATGGGCGAAGTGCCGGCCAGTGATGCGCTCGTAGGCGTCGACGTAACGCCAGCGCGTGGACTCCACGACGTGGGGCGGAAGGTGCGG
>JALZKD010000142.1 GCA_030859405.1 Actinomycetota bacterium
ATCCGGACGAGTCGACGGTGACGGTGGAGGCCGAGGTCGCGCCGGTGGAGGCCGAGGCCGTGGAGGCCGAGGTCGCGCCCGTGGAGGCCGAGGCAGTGGAGGCGGAGCCGGTGGAGGCGGCGCCGGTGGAGGCCGAGGTCGCGCCCGTGGAGGCCGCGCCCGTGGAGGTCGCGCCCGTGGAGGCCGAGGCAGCGGAGGCCGAGGCCGTGGAGGCCACGCCCGTGGAGGCCACGCCCGTGGAGGGCGACACCGAGCCCGTCGAGGCAGAGCCGGTGAACGAGGTTGCGCCGGTGGCCGATCCCTCGCCTGCGGATCCCGAGGCCCGTTTCCTGTGGGGCGCCGAGGACGTTGAGCTCGTGGAGCCCGTCGCACCGGTCCGCGGAACAACACAGGGCGAGCCGGTCGAAGCCGCGCCGGTGGAGGCCAAGGCCGCGCCGGTGGAGGCTGAGGCAGTGGAGGCCGAGGCCGCGCCGGTGGAGGGCGACACCGAGCCCGTCGAGGCAGAGCCGGTGAACGAAGTTGCGCCGGTGGCCGATCCCTCGCCTGCGGATCCCGAGGCCCGTTTCCTGTGGGGCGCCGAGCACGTGGAGCCCGTCGCACCGGTCCGCGGAACAACACAGGGCGCGCCGGTCGAAGCCGCGCCTGTGGCGGCCGAGGAGGAGGCCGTCGAGGTCGCGCCCGTGGAGGCGGAGCCGGTGGAGGCCGTCGAGGTGGAGGCCGTCGAGGTCGCGCCCGTGGAGGCGGAGCCGGTGGAGGCCGTCGAGGTGGCGCCCGTGGAGGCGGAGCCGGTGGAGGCCGTCGAGGTGGCGCCCGTGGAGGCGGAGCCGGTGGAGGCCGTCGAGGTGGCGCCCGTGGAGGTCGACGCGCCCGTGGAGGCCGACGCGGAGGTCGCGCCCGTGGAGGCGGAGGCCGAACCCGTGGAGGCCACGCCGGTGGAGGGCGACACCGAGCCCGTCGAGGCCGAGCCGGTGGACGAGGTTGCGCCAGTGGCCGATCTCTCGCCTGCGGATCCCAGGGCCCGTTTCCTGTGGGGCGCCGAGGACGTTGAGCTCGCGGAACCCGTCCCACCGGTCCGCGGAACGACACAGGGGGCGGCGGTCGAGGCCGCGCCGGTGGAGCCCGACGCCGAGGCCGTCGAGGTCGAGGTCGCGCCCGTGGAGGCCGAGGCTGCGACTTTGGCGCGATTGACCCCCGTCCACCCGGGCGGATCGCGCCAAAGTCGACTTGCGGCGGCGGTGGAGGCGGCGACGGTGGAGCCCGACGCCGAGGCCGTCGAGGTCGAGGTCGCGCCGGTGGAGGCCGAGGAGGTGGTACGAACCGAGGCTGCCGGACTGCCTCGGCCTTCGCCTTCGCTGCCGGCGCCACCACCTCGGGCCCGCGACTCGGCGGCGGCTCCCGTCCAAGGCGCCCGAAGAAGGCTTCGCTCGGCCGTCGGGCTGATGATGCTCGCAGTGGTGGTCGGCGCCCTGGTCGCCGGGCTCGTCACCTTCACCCTGGTGGCCGCGGGTCTGGCCCTTGGCCGCGCCCTCGGATAGTGGCCGGTCGTCTCACACCGGGCGCGAAGAGAGCGCCAGGTGCACCACATAGCGGAACCGAGCCGAGCCCGGCGGATGACAGGCGAACAGCGTGGCCGTCGGTGTCGGCGTGGGGTCCACGATGTCCATGCTCTTGGGGGTGACGATCTCATGGCCGGTCACCACGTATATCGATCGAAGTCCCCCCACGGTGAAGAGGACCTGGTCACCCGGCACGAGTTGGTCCAGGTTCCGGAACGGCTTGCTGTGAGTGACGCGATGGCCGGCGAACACGGCGTTGCCCGTCTCCCCGGGCATGGCACTTCCCGGCCAGTGACTGGGCCCGCGGTCGATGCTTCGCAAGCTGATGCCGTGGAAGATGCGATGGTTGAGGCCGATCTTCGGGATCTCGATGGTGCCGATCTCGACCAGTGGCTCGGCGGCGTACGGGTCGGCTGGTACGTCCACTGGCCGGGTGGGCAACGCCTGGGCAACCTCGTTCGACCTTTGGACGGTGGCGGCGGTGGTAGTGGTCGTGGTGGTGGCGACGACGGGCTGGGGCAACCTCGGGTCCTCCGGCGCCACGCCACCTACGTCATGGCCGAACGCGCCCGTGCCCACGACGAGCAGCCCCGCCAACAAGATGAGGTACACGCTGCGCCCCGCCCGCACCTCACCAGTGTGACTCACTGTGGTGGAAACCTGTGACCGGTCCGGTGACGGCCGACCATGGCGCCGGCGATCACATCTCCGTGTCTGAGGCCCGCCGGCGGCGGGAGGCGGCCCTGGCCGGCCACGGCGCCGACGAGGCCCGAGCGCGCAGCTTCCTCGACGACCCCTCGCCGCGGGTCAGGTCCACGGCCCTGGGAGCGCTCGCTCGTCTGGATCGGGCCCGAGTCACGGAGGTGACGGCCATGCTCGGCGACCCCGAGCCACTCGTCCGTCGCCGGGCCTGTGAGGTGGCGGTGAGCCTCGCCGAGGTGGATCTGGTTCCGCTCCTGGACGACGCTGATCCATCCGTGGTGGAAGCGGCGGCGTGGACACTCGGTGAGCGCCGAGGATCCAGCCGTCACAGCGTGGAAGCGTTGGCAGGCGTGGCCACCCAACACACCGAGGCCCTGTGCAGGGAGGCGGCGGTGGCGGCCCTGGGCGCCATGGGCCACGAGTCGGGCCTGCAGGCCATCCTGGCTGCGACCGAGGACAAGCCGGCCGTGCGCAGGAGAGCTGTCATCGCCCTGGCTCCCTTCGAGGGCGCCGCGGTCGACGCCGCCCTGGCTCGTGCGCTGACCGACCGGGATTGGCAGGTCCGCCAGGCGGCCGAGGACTTGTTGAACGCGGCGGTGGCCGAGGATCGTCGGACGAACTAGGAAGTCCTGTGGTGGATCGGGCGGCGGGCGCCTCTGCTGGCGAATGGGGCAAGCGGGACGCCGCCGTTGTGTGGCACGGCTTCACCCAGATGGGCTCCTACCTCGAGGACGCTCCCGTGGTAGTGGAGCGGGCCGAGGGCCATGAGCTCATCGACGTCGATGGAAACCGCTACCTCGACGCCATCTCGTCGCTCTGGGTCAACACCCTCGGCCACCGCGTCCCGGAGTTGGACGAGGCCGTCCGCGAGCAGCTCGACCTCGTTGCCCACTCCACGATGCTGGGCAACGGCAACCGGGTGGTCGTCGAGCTGGCCGAGGCTCTGGCCGCGGTGGTGCCGGTGGACCGGCCTCACGTGCTCTTCGCCTCCGACGGAGCCGCGGCCGTGGAGCAGGCCCTCAAGATCGCCTTCCAGCTCTGGGTCAACCGCGGCGTCGCCGGCCGGACCTCGTATCTGGCCTTCGGCGGTGCCTACCACGGCGACACGGTGGGCGCACTCTCGGTGGGCTCCGGGGGTTTCGGCACCGACCAGTTCGACCCGCTGCGCTTCCCTGCCCTCCGGGCCCCAGCGTTCGACCACCCGCGTTGGCTGGAGGTGACGGCCACCATGGTGGCCGACCACTCCCACGAGCTGGCCGCGGTGGTGGTCGAACCGCTGGTCCAGGGAGCAGCAGGCATGCGCATGGCCGACCCCGAGGACTTCTTCGAGCTGGCCGAGACCTGCCGCCGCCACGACGTCCTGCTCATCTGCGACGAGGTGGCCACCGGCTTCGGGCGGACCGGCACACTCTTCGCGTCGGAGCAGTGCCGGCTGCGCCCCGACCTGCTGTGTCTGGGCAAGGGGATCACCGGGGGTTACCTGCCCCTTTCGGCCACCGTGGCTGCCGGGCACGTCTTCGACGCCTTCCTCGGGCCCGACCCCTCGCCCCGAACCTTCCATCACGGCCACTCCTACGGCGGCAACGCCCTGGCCGCGGCGGTGGCGTTGCGCCACCTGCGGTTGCTCGAGGAGCGCCAGGTGTTAGGCAACGTCCGGGCTCGCTCGGCCCAGCTGGCAAGCCTGCTGGCGACCGGCGTGGCTCCGCTGCCGGCCGTGGCCGACATACGGGTGAAGGGGCTCATGGCTGGCGTCGAACTGGCCTCTCCGGGGC
>JALZKD010000059.1 GCA_030859405.1 Actinomycetota bacterium
TGTACTTGCCGCCCGCCTCGGTGCTCGAGCTGTGCCGGTAGGTGTGGGAGCAGTCGCTTTGCTGCTGGTCGGCGCGTCGGCTCTGGTCGAAGGGCGTGCCTGGACCGGGACAGGTGAGGGTGGTCCCGTCCCCTGTCTCCCAGATGACATGGAGGGGCTCGGCCCTGGCCGCGGCCGCGTTGTCGACACTTCGAATCTCGACCGGCCTCCACGACTGCGCCGACAGCCACAACCAGGTGGGGAGGTTGACCAGGGGATCGCTCTGGGCCGGGTCGGGGTTCATGCGGATGTCGGGTTCGGGTAGCAAGCGGTGGACCTGGTTGGCCAACTGGGCGGCCACCACGGCAGGATCCGGTGGCGGCGGTGGGACCGGAGCCTGGGCCACGGCGGGCAGCTTGGTGGCCGAGAGGGCCAGGACCAGCAGGGGCATGGCGGCCAGCAGGGCGCCCCAGGCGAGGGGGCGCGCACACGCCCATCCCGGTCGGTGACTCTTCGTCGCCTAATCAGTTGGCTTATTGGTCATCACGCCTCGACGACTCGGGCGCTGTCATACCCTTTGGCGGCGCGCCACCAGTTGCAGGTCGGCGTCCACCATCATGTGCACCAACTCCTGAAAGCTCACCCCGGGCTTCCAGCCCAGCGCGGCCTTGGCCTTGCCGGCGTCGCCCACCAGCAGGTCCACCTCGGCCGGTCGTATGAAGGCGGGATCGATCACCACGTGGTCCTCGAAGTTCAGCCCCGCCCGCTCGAACGCCAGCTGGCAGAACTCCCGCACCGTGTGCGTCTCACCGGTGGCGATCACGTAGTCCTCGGCCGAGTCCCGCTGGAGCATCATCCAGAAGGCTCTCACGTAGTCGCCGGCGAAGCCCCAGTCTCGTTGGGACTCGAGGTTCCCCAACCGAAGCGTGTCGGACAGGCCGTGAGCTATGCGGGCCACACCGTGAGTGATCTTGCGGGTGACGAACTCGAGGCCCCGGCGCGGCGACTCGTGGTTGAAGCACATGCCGCTCACGGCGTAGAGGCCGTAGGACTCGCGGTAGTTCACCGTTATCCAGTGGCCGTAGACCTTGGCTACACCGTAGGGGCTGCGGGGGTGGAACGGCGTAGTCTCCCGCTGGGGGATCTCGACGACCTTCCCGAACATCTCGCTGGAGCTGGCCTGGTAGAAGCGGATGTCGGGATCCACGAGGCGGATGGCGTCGAGCATGCGAGTCACTCCCAACGCCGTGGTCTCCCCCGTGAGCACCGGCTGGGCCCACGACGTCTGCACGAAGGACTGGGCAGCCAGGTTGTACACCTCGCTGGGCCGATGCTCCTGGAGCAGCTTGATCAGCGAGACCTCGTCGAGCAGGTCGCCCGAGACGATGAGGACGCGGTCCTGGATGTGGGCGATGCGCTCGAAGTTCAGCGTGCTCGAGCGGCGCACCATCCCCACCACCTCGTAGCCCTGCTCCAGCAGGAACTCGGCCAGGTAGGAGCCATCCTGACCCGTGATGCCGGTGATGAGGGCCCGGCGGCCTCCCCCCTCCTCCACGGCGCTGCACGCTACCGTGAAGCGGACATGCGGTTCACGCTGTTGGCCGTAGCCGCGGGGATCCTAATCGGCGTCCTCGCCGGTGGTCGGCCGCGATATCTGGGCCAACGCAACTTCGAGCTCACGCCGCTCCTGGTTGCCGGTGTCGCTCTGCAAGCGGTAGGTGCCGGACTCAGCTCCCCCGCCGGCCTGGCGGTCGTCCTCCTCTCCTATCTCCTGCTCCTCGGCTTCGCCGTGGGCAACGCGTCGATCGTGGCCATGTGGCTGGTGGCCCTCGGCATAGCGATCAACCTCTTGGTCATAGCCGTCAACGCCGGCATGCCCGTTCGCCCCTCAGCGTTGATCGCCGCAGGCGTCGCCGAACCCCATGAGATCCACGACCTCGACCTCGGGGGAAAGCGCCACCTGGAACGGCCCTCCGACCGTTTGACCTTCATGGCTGACATCTTTCCGGTGCCCCCGCTGGCGGAGGTGTTGTCCTTCGGCGACATCTGCCTCGATGTCGGTGTGGCCAACGTCATCATCCACCTCATGCGGCCACCCCGGGCCCGCCGGTCCAGCCCTTCCCGGTCGCGGTCCGGCGCCGGCGTTGCCGGCACCAGCCAGAATGGGACCGGTGACGCCCACGGCCGCCATCGTCTCCTACCGTCTGGGCGGCCCCGACGGGGTGTCGGTGGAAACCACGAAGTGGGAGTGGGCCCTCGAGCAGCTGGGCTTCGTGGTACGCACCGTCGCCGGTGAGGGCCAGGCGCAGGACATACTCCCCGGCCTGCGCATCGAGGCCCAAGACCCCCCGAGCGCTGCTGAGCTGGAGCGCGTCATCCAGGACGCCGGCCTGGTGGTGGTGGAGAACCTGTGCTCGCTGCCGTTGAACGCCGCGGCCTCGAAGCTGGTGGGCGAGGTGCTGCGGGGGCGGCGGGCGGTGATGCACCATCACGACCTGCCCTGGCAGCGTGACGATTTCAAGGACTGGCCGCCGCCCCCCGACGACCCCAACTGGGCTCACGTGACCATCAACGACATGAGCCGCCGCCAGCTCGAGGAACGAGGCATCAGCGCCACGACGATCCACAACCGGTTCCACACCGAGGCTCCCGCCGGTGACCGCCTTGGCGCCCGCCGTCGCCTGGGCATAGGGGCCGACCAGAGGTTGGTCCTGCACCCGGTCCGGGCCGTTCCCCGCAAGGGCGTTCCCACCGCTGTGGCCCTGGCCGAGTCGCTGGGGGCCGTGTACTGGCTCCTGGGGCCGACCGAGGAGGGCTACGGTCCCGACCTGGAACCGCTCCTCGCCGCCGCCAGGGTCACGGTGCTGCGGGGTCTGTACGACCTGGACCTCGCGGCCGCCTACGCCGCATGCGACGCGGTGGCCTTTCCGTCCGACTTCGAGGGCTTCGGCAACCCCGTCATCGAGTCCGCCATCCACCGCCGTCCCCTGGCCATCCGCCGTTACCCCGTCGCCGCCGAGCTGGAGCGCTTCGGTTTCCGCTGGTTCTCCGCCGACGACGCCGGGCCCCTCGACGCCTGGCTGGACCAGCCCGACCTCAGCCTCCTCGACCACAACCTCGACGTGGCCCGCCGTCACTTCTCACTGCGGGAGCTGCCTGATCGGCTGGCGGCCGTCTTCGAGCAGCGGGGCTGGCGGTCGTGGTGAGGCCGGCCGAGGACCCGGTGCTGGCCCGTCGAGCCGTCTGGGCCCGGGTCGCCAGTGTCGGCCAGCGTGTCGGTTACGGCCTCATCGTCATCGCCCTCGGCACCTTCGTGCTGGGACTGGTCATCGGCTTCGAGAACAGGGCGGTCACCACCGTCGTCAGCGTCACCCTGGCCGGGACCGCCGTCACCCTCCTGCCGGCCATCATCCTCGCCTTCGCGGTGAAGGCTGCCCAGCGAGAGGATCGCCGGCGAGGGGACCACGAGGGGGAGCGGTAGGTGCCCTCCGTGGTCCGGGCCGCGGTGATGACCGGCGTCGGCCAGCCGCTCGAGGTGTGCCAGGTGGAGCTGGAAGCGCCCCGGGGCCACGAGGTCATGGTGCGCCTGGCCGCCTCGGGCGTGTGCCACTCCGACCTGTCGATGCAGGACGGAACCATGATGGCCCCCACGCCGATCGTCCTCGGGCACGAGGGGGCGGGGGTGGTGGAGCAGGTGGGCGCAGGAGTGAGCGCCGTTCAGCCCGGGGACCACGTGGTGATCGCCTGGGTGCCTCAGTGCGGGTCCTGCTTCTTCTGCCAGAGGGGCCAGCGCCACCTCTGTGAGCAGGCCAACGTGGTGTTGGCTTCGGGCGGCCTCCTCGATGGCTCCCCGCGCTTCAGCTCGGGAGGCAGGCCGCTGTACCAGATGGTCGCAGCGGGCACGTTCTCCGAGTTCACCGTGGTCCCCGAATCCGGTGTGGTGAAGGTGGACGACGACCTGGACCTCGGGGTTGCTGCCCTCATCGGCTGTGCCGTGCTCACGGGCGTGGGGGCCGCCACCAGGACCGCCCACATCAGCGAGGGCGACAGTGTGGCCGTGGTGGGATGCGGTGGCGTGGGCCTCAACGTGGTGCAGGGCGCTCGGCTGGCGGGCGCCGACCAGGTCATCGCCGTCGACATGAGCCCGGCCAAGCTGGACCTGGCCCGCCAGTTCGGCGCCACCGCAACCGTCGATGGCAGCGATGCCAACCCGGTCTCCAGGGTGATGGAACTGACGGCCCAGCGGGGCACCGACGTGAGCTTCGAGGTCGTGGGCCTACAGCGCAGCATCGACCAGACCATCGCCATGACCCGCCGGGGTGGTCAGGCCGTGCTCGTGGGCATACCCAAGATGGACGTCATGGTCCAGGTTCCGGCCTTCTTGGGAGCGGTGATGGCAGCCAAGACCATCACCGGCTGCTGGTACGGGTCGGCCGACGTGGGCCGTGACGTTCCCCGCATCGTCGAGCACTATGTCAACGGTGAGCTGAAGCTCGATGAGCTGGTCTCCGCCACCATCGCCCTGGACCAGGTCAACGAGGCATTCGAGGCCATGAAGGCCGGCGGCGTGGCCCGCTCCGTGATCCGCTACGGCGCCTCCTAGGCCGATGCTGAAGAACGACCCTCGCTCCCCGAGCCGGCCGATCGCTGGCGCTGTGACCAGGCACGATGCGGCGGTCGATCGGCCGGATCCGACTTCTTCAGCATCGTCCTAGGCCACTGCATGCGAGCGGTCGCCCTGGGAGCCGAGGGTCGCCTCGAAGTGGTGGTCAAGGACCGGCCCACGGCCGGGCCCGAGGACGTGATCGTGTCTGTGGAGCGGTGCGGGATCTGCGGCAGCGATCTGCACCTGAGGGCTTCAGGCCTCCTCCCGCTCGGGGCGGTGATGGGCCACGAGTTCGCCGGCACCATCGTCGAGACGGGTGCCGAGGCTCCGGTCCCACTGCAGCCCGGCCGGCGGGTGTCGGTGCTTCCCGCCCGGCGGTGCGGCACCTGCGACGCCTGCCGGGCAGGCAAGGGCCACCTGTGCCCGGCGCAGGCGTTCTCCGCCATCGGGCTCGGGGTCAACGACGGGGCCTATGCCGAGTACGTGCGGGTCCCGGCCGCGTCGTGCCACGTCCTGCCGGAGCACATGAACGCCGAGCAGGGCGCGCTCGTCGAGCCCTATGCCGTCGGCCTGCACGCCGTGGCCCGCAGTCGGGCCGCCGGCGGTGGTGCCGCGGCGGTGGGGATCATCGGCGCCGGGCCCATCGGCCTCATGTGCCTGGCCGCGTTGCGCCATTCGGGGGTGGCTGACGTCATCGTGGCCGAGCGCAGCCCGTCACGGGCCATGGTGGCCGAGGCCATGGGCGCCACCGTCGTGGGTGACGCCCGCCGCCTGGCCCCGGCAGCACGACCACCGCTCGAGGTGGTGTTCGACGCCACAGGGGACGTGTCCACACCGGCCCTGGCCCTCGAAGCGGTGGAACCGGGGGGCCAGGTAGTGCTGGTGGGCACGCCGGGACCGGGTCAGGCCATGCCCATGCCGGGCTTGCTGTGGGTGGTGAAGGAGGTGGAGGTGACGCCCTCCATCGCCTACACCGACCAGGAGTTCACCACGGCCGTGGCCGCGGTTGCCGCTGGCGCGCTGGACGCCGACCTGATGGTGTCCGATGTCCGTCCCCTGGACGCAGCAGAGCGATCCTTCGCCGAGTTGGCCCAGCCGGATGCGCCCGTGAAGGTGATGCTGGCGCCCGAGGCCTGACGAAGACGACTACAGGGGCCGGACGTTCGCCGCTGCCAGTCCCTTCGGTGTCTGCTCGACCTCGAACTCCACCTGCTGACCCTCGGCCAGGCTGCGGTAGCCCTCGGACATGATGGCGCTGTGGTGCACGAACACGTCGGCGCTTCCCTGCTGGGAGATGAACCCGAAGCCCTTCTCGGGGTTGAACCACTTCACGGTGCCGGTCGCCACGATGGCGAACCTCCTTCTCTCAATTGCCTGGGCCAACCGATCATTGATCAGCGTTTGCTGAAGCAACCGGAAGGCGCCGTAAGGGCACGCTAGCAGCGCAATCGCCGACAGGCCTTCGAGATCTCAACCGAACGAGCCGGGGCGGCGCCGGTGAACCGTGGTGCCGCCAGGCGTGTCCTTCACGGCCCAACCCCTGGTCACCAACTCGTCCCGGAGGGCGTCGGAACGTGCGTAGTCCTTGGCCGCACGGGCGGCATCTCGCTCGGCCATGAGGCCGGCCGTCTCCTCGTCGATCTCGTCGACGTCGGCGCGCAGCTCCAATCCCAGCGACCCGGCCATCTCAGCGGCGGTGGCCGCCATCGACGCCCCCGCTCCCGTGTCACCGGCGTCGAGGGCGGCGTTGGCCCGGCCCACCAGGTCGAACAGCAGCGCCGTGGCCCCGGGGGTGCCGAGGTCGTCGTCCATGTGGTCCCGGAACTCCGCGAGGATGGCGGCGTCGGGGGAAGTGGCCGTCCACGAGACGCGCCGGGCGAGCTCGTCGAGACGCTCCAGGCTGCGCTCGGCACGCTCGATGCTCTGCGGGCCCACCTCGAGGGGAGCCCGGTAGTGCGACTGGAGGACGAGGAGCCGGTAGGCGCGTCCGTCGGTGCGAGCCAGGAGGTCGGTGAGCGACGTGAAGTTGGCGAGCGACTTGGACATCTTGACCCCGCCCGGTCCCAGCACGAAGCCGCTGTGCGCCCACCGGCGGGCAAAGGGCCGTCCCAGGGCCTCGGCCTGGGCCCGCTCGTTCTCGTGGTGGGGAAAGGCGAGGTCGATGCCCGCACCGTGAAGGTCGAAGCCCTCACCTAGCAGGTCGAGCGCCATCACCACGCACTCCGTGTGCCACCCGGGCCGCCCCGGTCCCCAAGGTGAAGGCCACTCGGGCTCGCCTGGCTTGGCCTTCTTCCAGAGGACGAAGTCGAGCGCCGAGCGCTTCTCCTCGCCCACCTCGACGCGGGCGCCGGCTTGCAACGATTCCAGGGACTGGCGGGCCAGCAATCCATAGTCGCCGACGTGGTCGACGCTGAAGTACACCCCGTCAGCCGTTTGGTAGGCCACCCCCCTACCTACCAGCTCCTTGACCAGGACCACCATGCGCTCGACGTAATCCGTGGCGTGGGGGTCCTCGTCGGGCCGACGCACGCCCAGGGCGTCGAGGGCCTCGTACCAGACCTTCTCGTACTGGCCAGCCACTTCCTCGGCTGTGCGCCCCTCTCGTCTGGCCCGGTCGATGATCTTGTCGTCGAGGTCGGTCACATTGGACACGAAGCGCACGCTGAGCCCGCTCCACTCCAGGTAGCGGCGGACCACGTCCCACACCAGGGCGAAGCGCCCGTGACCGAGGTGGGGATCGTCGTAGACGGTGGGCCCGCACACGTACATGGACACACGCCCGGGCTCGCGCAGGTCGAGCTCGACAACCTCCCCGAGCGCGGTGTCGTGCAGGCGCAACACGGAAAGTACGGTAACGCCATGCCGGCCGGTGTCCCTGAAAAGCCGTCGCTCGAAGGTCTCGACGACAAGTGGAGCGCACGCTGGGAGGAGGCCGGCACCTACCGCTTCGACCGCAGCCGGCCGGGCGCCGAGGTGTACGCCATCGACACACCGCCGCCCACCGTCAGCGGCTCGCTGCACGTGGGCCACGTCTTCTCCTACACCCAGACCGACGTGCTGGCCCGCTTCTGGCGCATGCGGGGCAAGGAGGTCTTCTACCCGATGGGGTGGGACGACAACGGCCTGCCCACCGAGCGCCGGGTGCAGAACTACTTCGGCGTGCGCTGTGACCCGTCCCTGCCCTACGAGGCCGACGCCCAGCTTCCCCGAGCGACGGGGCGGGGCAAGGAGCAGGTCCCCATCTCCCGCCAGGGATTCATCGAGCTGTGCCACCAACTCACGGCCGAGGACGAGCAGGCCTTCGAGCACCTGTTCAAGGCTCTCGGTCTCTCGGTGGACTGGACCATCACCTACACCACCATCGACGACCGCTCGCGCCGGGCCGCACAGCGAGCGTTCCTCCGCAACCTGGCGCGCGGGGAGGCGTACCAAGCCGAGGCGCCCACCCTCTGGGACGTCGACTTCGGCACCGCCGTGGCCCAGGCCGAGCTGGAGGACCGGGAGCGGCCCGGCGCCTACCACCGGGTGCGCTTCCACGCCGAGGGGGCCGGCGACGGTCCCGTCGGCGATCCCGCCGACGGCGACATCGAGATCGAGACGACCCGTCCCGAGCTGATCCCGGCCTGCGTGGCGCTGGTGGCCCATCCCGACGACGAGCGGTTCAAGCCCCGTTTCGGCCAGACCGTGCGCACGCCGCTCTTCGGGGTGGAGGTTCCGGTGCTGGCTCACGAGCTTGCCGATCCGGAGAAGGGCTCGGGCATAGCCATGATCTGCACCTTCGGCGACGTCACCGACGTGACCTGGTGGCGCGAGCTGGACCTGCCCGTGCGCAGCATGGTCGGCCGGGACGGCCGGGTGGTGACCTCCCCCCCAGCCGGCGTGCCGGCCGACGGGCACTGGTCGGAGCTGGCGGGCAAAACCGTGAAGCAGGCCCAGGCCCGAATCGTGGAGCTGCTCGCGGAGTCGGGGGATCTCGTGGGAGAGCCCCGGGCCATAACCCACCCGGTGAAGTTCTTCGAGAAGGGTGACCGTCCTCTGGAGATCGTCACCAGCCGGCAGTGGTACATCACCAACGGAGGCCGTGACCCGGCCCTGCGCAAGGAGCTGCTCGAGCGAGGCAGGGAGCTGCGCTGGCACCCGCCGTTCATGCGGTCTCGCTACGAGAACTGGGTGGAGGGCCTCTCCGGCGACTGGCTCATCAGCCGCCAGCGCTTCTTCGGCATCCCCTTTCCGCTCTGGTACCGCATCGACGACGCCGGCCGGGTGGACCACGACCATCCGCTTCTGCCCGACGAGGACCAGCTCCCCGTCGACCCCGCCGGCGAGGCGCCCGGGGGCTACACCGAGGAGCAGCGGGACCGCCCGGGCGGGTTCACCGCCGACCGCGACGTCATGGACACGTGGGCCACGTCCTCCCTCACTCCACAGATCGCCGGCCGCTGGGAGGACGACCCCGACCTGTTCGAGCGCGTCTTCCCCTTCGACCTGCGGCCCCAGGCCCACGAGATCATCCGCACCTGGCTCTTCTCCACCACGGTGCGGGCTCACCTCGAGCACGGCTCCCTTCCCTGGACCGACGCCGTCATCTCCGGATGGGTGCTCGACCCCGACCGCAAGAAGATGTCGAAGTCAAAGGGCAACGTGGTCACGCCCATCGACCAGCTGCGCCAGTACGGCTCCGATGCCGTGCGTCACTGGGCCGCGAGCGGCCGCCCCGGCAGCGACACCGCCTTCGACGAGGGCCAGATCAAGGTGGGCCGCAAGCTGGCCACCAAGGTCCTCAACGCCTCACGGTTCGTCCTGTCCCAGACCCGGGCCGAGGCCGAGGGTCAGCTGTCGACGCCCCTGGACCGTTCCCTGGTCGCCCGACTGGCCCACGTGGTGGACGAGGCCACGGCCGCCTTCGAGTCCTACGACTATTCCCGAGCCCTGGAGCGCACGGAGACCTTCTTCTGGTCCTTCTGCGACGACTACGTGGAGCTGGTGAAGAACCGCGCCTACGGCGGCGGTCCGGCTGGCGCCTCTGCCAACCGATCTCTGACCATGGCCCTGTCCACGCTGCTCCGCCTGTTCGCGCCCTTCCTCGTCTTCGTCACCGAGGAAGCGTGGTCGTGGTGGCAGGAGGGGTCCGTGCACCGTCAGACCTGGCCCGGGGCCGACGAGCTCCGAGCCGCCACCACCGATGCCGACCCCCTCGTGCTGGAGGTGGTGTCGGAGGTGTTGGGCCAGGTCCGCAGGGCCAAGAGCGAGGCCAAACTGTCCCAGCGGGCGCCCGTCGCCCGCCTGGTCGTCCGGGACACTGCCGCTCGCCTGGTGGCACTGCGAGCGGCCGAGACGGACCTGCGAGACGCGGGCTCGATCCTCGAGCTGGCCTACCAGGAGGCGGAGGAGCCCTCGGTCGAGGTGACGCTGGCCGACGGCTGAGGGCACAGGCCATGGGCGGACCTACCCCGCCGGCCAAACGGTTTGGACCCCCAGACGGGGCGCCACCTACGCCAGCGTCATGGGCGAGAACCTCAGCGCCCTGAAGGACGCCCTCGGGTTAGGCAACGACGCTCAGCACCGCGACCCCAGGGAAGAACACACCGAAGAGCAGGCCGAACAGCAGACCCATCAACGCCTCCGAGCCGGTACCGGTGAGGGACGCTCTGCCCAGATCCAGCCGGCCGGTGACCTGCTCCACCAGGTCGAGGTCCCGGCCGACGATGGCCAGACGCTCCTTTTCGTGGCATGAGTGGCGGATGGTCATCGTCGCAGGAACAGGTTGAGGACGATGGTGGCGATCAGCGACAGCAGCAGGCAGGTGGCCAGCGGGATGTAGACCCGCACGCCATCGCGGCCAAAGCTGAGGTCGCCCGGAAGCCGGCCCAGCCCGGCACGGCCGGCGAGGATGAGCACACCGCCGACCACGGCCAGCACGACGGCCAGGCCCACGAGGAGCCGCCCGATGTCCCCAAGTGACATGCCGAACCTCCTACGACCGTCTTGGCCGCCACGCCGGCGGGTTCGCCGCTCATCCCGCTGGGCAGCGCTGGGCGAGATCGGCGTCCGACGTCAACAACAACTTCTGCACGCCCCCGAACATTTCCCCCGTCGTCGAGGGGGCTTGGCCAGCTCCTCGGGTTCAGACCACGAGCACGGCGGCGCCGGTGACCCGACCGTGGGCCAGGTCGCCAAGGGCCCGATCGGCCCGGTCGAGCGGGTAGGGCGCAGTCGTCACTCGAATCCCGATGCGGGCCGCGACGGCAAGGAACTCGTCGCCGTCGGCCCTGGTGTTGGCGGTGACGCTCCGCACCTGACGCTCCTGGAAGAGGTGGCGCTGGTACTCCAACACGGGGACGTCGCTCAGGTGGATGCCGGCGATGGCGAGGGTGCCGCCCCGGTCGAGGGCGGCCAGGGCCACGGGGACCAGCTCGCCGGCGGGCGCAAAGACGATGGCGGCGTCGAGGGGCTCCGGGAGGGCCCCCGAGTAGGGCCCCGCCGATGCCACCCCCAGCTCCAGGGCGTGGCGGCGCGCTTCGGCCGAGCGGGTGAGCACGTGAACGGTGGCCCCCTGAGCCAGGGCCACCTGGGCGGTCAGGTGGGCTGAAGCCCCGAAGCCGTAGATGCCGAGGCGCCCTCCCGGAGGCAGCGCTGCCCGCCGCAGGGCCCGATAGCCGATTATCCCGGCGCAGAGCAACGGGGCCGCGTGCTCGTCGTCGAAGGCGGTGGGTAAGTGATAGGCGTATCCCTCGTCGACAACGGCCCACTCCCCGAAGCCACCGTCGGCATCCCAGCCCGTGAACCGGGGTTCGACGCAGAGGTTCTCCGAACCCTGCCGGCACCAGCGGCAGCGGCCGCACGTGCCTCG
>JALZKD010000143.1 GCA_030859405.1 Actinomycetota bacterium
AGCTCCGATCCCACTGCCGGACGTCAAGTCTCCCGACTATCCAGCCGACTACCCCGCGCCCTTCCCTGGGCCCGCCAACCTCGGTCGCTCGAACGGCTTCGAAGGCATGGCCATCTCAAAGGACGGTCGAACGCTCTACCCGATCCTGGAGGGACCAGTCGCCGGCGATGACCCCACCATCCGCAGGATGTACGAGTTCGACATTGGCTCCCGGACCTACACCGGTGAAGTTCGCCACCACCGGGTGGCGAACCCGGGCTACCTCGTCTCCGACCTCACCGCTCTGGACCAGCACCGCTTCGTGGCGCTGGAGCGAGACAACTTCGAGGGGGCGGCGGCTCGGCACAAGCAGGCCTTCGTGATCGACCTGCGGAGGACCGACATCAGTGGTGCCCTGGCCAAGCGCCAGGTCGTCGACCTGCTCGACATCGCGGATCCGGCGCTGGTCTCCCTGCCGGGCCGACCCGGAGACACCGGCCTCGGTGACCCGTTCGCCATGCCCTACGTGACGATCGAGTCGGTGCTCCCGATCGGCGGCAATCGGTTGGTGATCGTGAACGACACCAACTTCGGGTCGCGCGGGCGCAACCCGAGCCTGGCCGACTACAGCGATTTCGTGGTGGTGCGGGTGCCGCAGCTACGCGGCAAGTAGAGCCTCTGCTCAGTTGCAGACCAGGGTCAGGTCCCGGCCACCACCTCCGCCACCACCGGACCCACGCCACCCAGTCCCACGGCTCGGGCGCCGGCCGCGCTCAGGTCCAGCACCCGGTCTCCCACGTAGGGCCCCCGATCGTTGACCAGCAGCAGGACTCGTCGGTCACCGCGGCTGACGACGAGCAACGTGCCCAGAGGCAGGTCCTTGCTGGCCACCGTCCAGCCTTCCTGGTCATATATGGCGCCGCTGGCCGTGGGGCGGCCGTTGAAACCAGGTCCGTACCAGGAGGCGATGCCCACCACGCGCTGGCCGGTGCGACGAAGGCCGGCAGGCAGCGACGCCCCCGGGGCCAGAGGACCGAAGGGGATGCGGCTCATGAGCGCCAGCTGGCGCTCGGTGGCTCTCTTGTGGCGGGGCAGGAGGGCGCCAGGATCGAGGGGACTCGGGGCGTAGCCACCAGACGAGCTGGAGCCACCGGCAGCGGCAGAGGAGGTACCAGCAGCCGGGGAGGTGCTGTCGGGCCCGGCCCAGAGACTCGTGCGCCGGGCCAGGGCCGCCATGCGGGCCTCGTCCTCCCGGCGCTGCTCCTCGTCCCGCCGCTGGCGGTCCTCGGCACCGCGCTGATCCTGGGCCGCGATCACCGCCTCGAGCTGGGACTGCGCCTGGGCCAGCTCGGCCGAGCTCCGGCGCAGGCCATCGCGGGCAAGCTCCACTCGCTTCTGCTCGGCGCCGGCGGTGGCCGAGGCCGCTCGGTAGCCCTTCATCAGCTGGCGCTCCTTGGCCGCGGCCACTTCGAGGTAGGCGTGGGGCGCCTTGACAGTGAGGGCCAGAGGCTCGGGCCCCTGCACGTAGGCCCGCACCGCTCTGGTGCGCATGCGGTCGCGCATGTGGGTCAGGGCGCTTCTGGCCCGGGCCTGGCCCATCTGCGCCGCCACCACCTCCACCTGCGTGGCCTCGAGGCGGTCGGTCAGGTCGGCGGTGCGCAACAGCAGGTGGGCGCGGCTGGTCCGGGGGTCGTCGGCCGCTCGGGCCGCCGTGGCCGGAGCCACCTGAGCCAGGCCCACCATGGTGGTGAGAGCCACGAGCGCGGCGAGGGCGCGTGTCATCGCTAGTCTTCGTCGGCAGGGAACAGGGTCGCATTGAGCGACATGACCGATGGGAGTTGAGCCATGCGGGTCGGAGTGTTGACCGGGGGCGGTGACTGCCCGGGGCTGAACGCCGTGATCCGAGCGGTCGTCCGCAAGGGCGAGCGCGAGTACGGCGACGAGCTGGTCGGCTTCACCAACGGGTGGAAAGGGGTGATCGAGGGAACCACCATGCCCCTGGACGTGGAGCGCTGCCGCGGCATCCTGCCCCGCGGCGGCACCATCCTCGGCACCTCCCGCACCAACCCCTACAAGAAGGACGGTGGGGTTGACGCGGTGAAGAAGAACCTCGAGAGCCACGACGTGGAGGCGCTCGTCGCCATCGGCGGCGAGGACACCCTCGGCGTGGCCAACAAGCTCTCAGGCGAGGGCGTGCAGGTCGTGGGGGTGCCCAAGACCATCGACAACGACCTCTCGGCCACCGACGTGACCTTCGGGTTCCACACCGCGGTACAGATCTGCGCCGACGCCATCGACCGCCTGCACACCACGGCGGAGTCCCACGACCGGGTGATGGTGTGCGAGGTCATGGGCCGCGGGGCGGGCTGGATCGCCACCTACGCCGGGATCGCCGGCGGTGCGGCCGAGATCCTCATACCGGAGCAGGAGTTCGACATCGACGCCGTGGCCCAGCGCATCAAGCGTCGTCACGACCAGGGCCGCTACGCCTCCATCGTGGTGGTGGCCGAGGGGGCCAAGCCCAAGGAGGGCACCATCGAGGTGAGCTCGGGGGAGACCGACCAGTTCGGCCACGAGCGCCTGGGCGGCATCGGCAACATCGTGGCCGGCGAGATCGAGGAGCGAACCGGCTTCGACACCCGGGTCACCATTCTGGGCCACGTGCAGCGGGGAGGCACCCCGACCGCCTTCGACCGGGTGCTGGCCACCCGCTACGGCATCGGCGCCATTGACGCCGTGCACGAAGGCAAGTTCGGTCACATGGTTGCCCTCCGGGGTGACGAGATCGTGACCGTCTCGCTGGACGAAGCCGTGGAAGAGCTGAAGACGGTGGGCCCCCAGATGTTCGAGGAGGTGGCCGAGCCGTTCTTCGGCTGACCCCGGCCTCGGGCCGAGCGGACCAGCAGGTCTCAGGGACTCTGCGTCGTCTGGGCCACCCGGCTCCTGGCGTCGTGGAGTAGTTGGATGAACGGGTCGTGCAGCTGGGGCGGCGCGGCCAGCACGGTTCCATCCTCCAAGGAGGTGACCTTGGCGCCGGCCTCGGAAGCCACCAGCCCGCCCGCGGCCCAGTCCCACGGCTGGATGCCCCGCTCGTAGTACAGGTCCACCCGACCGCATGCCACCCAGCACAGGTCGAGGGCGGCTGCTCCGGCCCGGCGCACGTCTCGCACCGAGGGGAGGAGCTGGGCCAGCTCGACGGCCTGCAGGCCCCGGGCCGAGGCGTCGTAGCTGAAGCCCGTGGCCACCAGGGCGGTGGCCAGGTCGGGCGGCCCTTCCACCCGGAGCGGCTGCCGTTGGCAATGGGCGCCGCCACCGCGCACGGCGGTGAACATCTGGTCGTGAGTGGGGTCGAACACGGCGCCAGCGGCCACCTGGCCGTCCAACTCGGCGGCGACGGAGACCACCCAGGCCGGGAAGCCGTACAGGTAGTTGGTGGTGCCGTCGAGGGGATCGACGACCCAGCGCACCCCCGTGGTGCCCACTCCTGCCGTGCCTTCCTCGCCGAGGAAGGCGTCATCGGGTCGGGCCGTCAGGATGACGCGGGCGAGGAGGGCCTCACTGGCCCGGTCCATCTCCGTGACCATGTCGGTGCCGCTGGTCTTGGTCTCGGCGTCGGCGGTGCGGCCCACCTGCTCGCGGCCTTCGAGGAGGAGGGCGCCGGCGGCCTGCGCGGCCTCGACCGCGACGGGAAGCAGGTCGTGGGGGTCGGCCATGGGCCCAGGTCTAGCCTGCAAACGTGTCGAGCACGCACCCCGGTGTCGTCGACCTGCGCTCCGATACCGTGACCCGGCCCACGGCGGACATGCGCCGGGCCATGGCCGACGCCGAGGTGGGTGACGACGTCTATGGCGAGGACCCCACCGTCAACGCCCTGGAGGAGGTCTTCGCCCACAGACTGGGCATGGAGGCGGCGCTCTTCGTGCCCAGCGGGACCATGGCCAACCAGCTCGCCCTCCGCCTCCTCGCCGCCCCGGGCACGAGCGTCGTCGCCGGCGCCCGCCAGCACGTGGTGGT